>NZ_JAFRNB010000104.1 GCF_017430385.1 Treponema sp. | reverse complement strand
TAATGGCTTACTATCACACTTATGGTCTTCCAATCACACTCTCAAACTGCACGAACAACTACGGACCTTATCAGTTCCCGGAAAAATTGCTTCCTCTTATGATTTCTAACATCCGTGACTGGATTTATGTTGAGGATCACAACCGCGCTGTCTGGCAGATTGTAAACGCTGGCAAAACTGGCGAAAAATACAACATCGGTGGCGAGAATGAATGGCAGAACATCAAGCTTTTGCACAACGTAATCGAACTCACAGCTCCAAAAGTCAATAAAACAGCTTCTGATGTTGAAAAGACTATCGTTCATGTAAAAGACCGTCCGGGCCACGATGCCCGCTACGCAATCGACTGCACAAAAATCAAAAAGGAACTCGGCTGGGAGCGCAAGATGACTTTCGAGCAGGGCTTACAGCTCACGGTCAGCTGGTATCTGGAGCACAAAGACTGGGTAGACCACATCCTTTCCGGCGAATACAAAAACTGGATCAACGCAAATTACGGAGACAGAAAGTAAATTAGAAATTAGCAGTGAGTAATGAGAAATTGCATTTGAATTTAATTACACATTGCTAATTGCTACTTGCTAATTGAATTATGGTTTGGATTATTGGAAACAAGGGGATGCTCGGTACTCAGGTTTGCCGCACCCTTGACGAGAATAAAATTGAATATGCCGGAACTGACAGCGATGTCAGCATCCTTGATTTTCAGGCTCTGGAAGGATTTGCCTCTGGCAAAAAAATCTCTTTCATCGTAAACTGCGCGGCTTATACTGCGGTTGACAAGGCTGAAAGTGATGTGGAATTTGCACGCAAGCTGAATGCTGACGGACCGCGTAACATCGCGCGCCTTGCAAAGAAACTCGGTGTTCCGTTCCTTCATATCTCGACAGATTATGTTTTTGACGGAACTGCTTCTTCCCCAATCAGCGAGGACACTCCGATTAAGCCTATTGGCGTTTACGGCGAGACTAAGGCCGAAGGTGAGAAGGCAATTGCCGAAGAAACAAGCGATTTTTACATTCTCCGCACAGCATGGCTTTACGGCTGGAGCGGAAAGAATTTCGTATACACGATGATCCGCGCTATGAACGGCCGTGACAGCGTAAAGGTCGTCAATGACCAGAAGGGAACTCCTACAAACTGCGTCACCCTTGCTTCCGTGATTTTAAAAATCATTGAAAAGCGTGCAAAAAGCGAAACCGTTCCGAACGGAATCTACCATGTAACGGATTTAGGCGAAATCACCTGGTTTGACTTTACCAAGGAAATCTTTGCCCAGGGATGCGAAAACGGCCTCATTGTGAATAAAGCCTGCGCCATAAATCCATGTGCTACGGAAGAATATCCGACACCGGCAAAACGGCCTGCATATTCCGTGCTCGACAAGTCAAAGGTTCAGGAAGCTCTTGGAATTACGCTTCCTCAGTGGAATGAAAGCCTTAAGACTTTCATGAATTCCGCACTCTTTGACAAGAAACGCATTGAATTGTAAAATAGGGTGTGTTTACAGTTTTATTAATAACGGCAATTTGTATAATTCTCTTCATCCGCATCCTTGTGGTGTTTCAGGTTCAGATTCAGTTCTTTATGATGGGCCAGGATCAGGGATTTAAATTCAACGAAATCATCCTTTTATGGAAGCTTGCAAAAGAAGCTGAAATCGAGGAGCCTCTAAAGCTCTATGTCTCAGTTCCAACGCTCAATATGGCAATTTCCAAAGTCATAATGAACGCAAAGGAAAATGGCACTGAATCTCTTGAAAGCACGCAGAATTTTATTGCCAAGCTTTACGACTACAGGACAAAAATCGACCTTGAGCATGACAGCAAAAAGGGCCTTGACTCAACAAAATACCTCGAAAAGGGGCAGCGGCTCAGAATCATCCTCAAGGGCAAAGGTGTCTTCGCATCTGAAATTTTGAATGTCGGCCATGAGCTTATAATTCAGCTTCCTCTCCAGAAAAATGTACGCACTGTTGAGCCGGGCGACTGGGTTACTCATGATGTCAGCGTGTATCTCTGGCGTAAGGGCGATGCTGGCTATGTGTTTGATACAAGGGTTACTAATGCAGGCATATTTCAAGGCCAGAGCGTAATTTATCTTGCGCATACGAATCAGCTTGAAAGGGCTCAGAAGCGCAAGTCCGTCCGCTCGGCATGTCAGATTTATGCTCAGCTTTATTTCATCGACACAACCGCAGAGCCAAATTATGACGCGCTTGAGGTTGAGCCTGGTTACAAATGTCTTCTTGAGGATATTTCAGAGGACGGTGCTATGATCAGAATTGGCGGGCTGGGACGGCAGAACGTAAAAATTAAAATTCAGTTTGATATAGATGAAAGAATTATAATAATGTTCGGAATCATACGTGCCGTTGAATTTAATCAGCAGGCAAATCAGTCAAGGCTTCATTTTGAGTGCCTTCACATTGAAAAAGAAATGAAGAACAAAATCCTCGAATTCATTTATCGTGATCTTTCTGAGGATAAAAAGAATGAGCTTACAGCCCTTGCTGAGGTAGAGGAAGAAAGTCTTGCTGAAAACGGAGTTCGGGATGTTGATTATTCTGAGCTTGTTAATCCGTCTGTGGAGCCAAGATCAGAAGAAGTAGATTTTGAGGAGCCGATTTCCTTTGATGGAGACGCGTCCTAATGAAAAATAAACGCTCACTTCTTTCTTTTTGCCTTTTGCTCGTTCCGTTTTTCTGCAGTGCTGCCGTTTCAAACAACGAAAAAAAATTCATCAAGGGCAGCATTTCAGAAAAAATCAGCATAATGCAGAGCTTGGGTGAAAATGAAATTGTGGGCGTAACATTGAAATCTTTTGATTTCATAATAGAGAACGCAAGGATTCTTGATAAGGATGAAGATTTGGCTGCCCTTGCCTTAGCTTCCGTACAGGCACTTCCTACCGGAGAAAACGCCATCGCCCTCATAAAAAATTCAGACAAGCAGCTCATCACTGAAAAAATCATGACCATATTCAAGCTTTTTAAGAACAAGCCTCTTCAAAAGGCAATCATGGAAAAGCTTGAGTTTTACACAGGAGATGATACTTCTCTTGCTGTCATCTTTCTGAATGATTATCTTTCAATGGCCTACAAGACGAACGCAAAGGCAGAGGATGTCCTGGAAGAAGCGATTGTCGTTACCGGAAAAATTGGCAACGAAGAGTCGCTTTCAATAATTTACAGCATCTGGGCTTCAAAAATCTGGGAAGAATACCATAAAAGCACGGATGATGCGCTTGTCCTTCTGTCTCAGGATTCATTCACCGATGTAATCCGCATTTTCTCTGTCTCGAATATCTCAGATGCAGAGCATTATTTCAGACTTTTAAAAAAATCTTCAAAAATTTCGCAAAATTCTTTGTGTCAGATTGCCGAAAATGCACTTTTATTTGCTATTAATAATGCAGAGAAACTGAAAGCATCTGACGAAGGGTTAAAAACATTCGCAAAATTCCAAATGGAGACACATGAAGTCCTTACCGGGCAGAAATGGTCCCATGCGGCCGCTGTTATTAACAGCAGTATGATTCTTGCGAAAAGAGCTTGGGCTGTCGGCATCATAAGCGACAATGATTTTGCAGCGATGATAAAATCTTCTGTCAATATTCCGTCATCTGAACTTGCTTCAAGCCTTACCGACATGCTTTCGGAATGCAATGGCAAAGTAGAAAAATCGTCTTCGGATGAAAATATCAAAATGCCTGCCAAGAGCGTTGTTCTTGCTCTGATTACTGCATTAGGAGAACTGGGAGACAAAACTGCCTTTGATACGCTTCTTTCCGTGACTTATCTCTCATATCCGCTTGAAGTCGTTGACGAGGCAAAAAAGTCTCTCGCCGCATTGAATTGGTAAAAAATCTAAAAAATCCTGTGTTTGTCTCAAGCCTTGTTCTTGCAGTCCTTTTTTATTCGGGAATTGCAAAAATCAAGGACAGAAATCCGTTTGTTTGCCTTACTCCGAAAAATGAAATTGTGAGAATCGAGGGATTTGTGACATCAAATCCTGTTAAAACTGCATTTTTCGGCTCTTCTTACAAAACTTCTTTTCGCGTAAAAAGGGCTTTCGCTTCATCAGGTGTTTTCGAGGCTAGGGGAGAATTGTCCGTTTATTTTCCCTCTGAGCTTGTTGAATCTTATTATCCTGGAAAATTGTACAGCAGCGTTACTTCCAAAGGGAAAGGCTTTCTCGTTGAGAACGGCGGGGAATTTTTGCTTGAAGTAAAATGCGTCCAAAGGGGAAGCGAAATTATGTTCCTGGTTGAGAGCGGAAAATTTTTAGGCTGGCATGGAAATTCCTTTGAAAAAAGCGTTGCAAGATTCCGTGCTTTGTGCCGTCTTCAGTTTAAAAGACTCATGTACGCTTGGGGCAAGGCCGGAGGGCTTCTTCTTGCTCTTCTTTCAGGTAGCCGCGAATACACGGAAAAGGCTGTGGCCGACAGTTTCCGTGATTCTGGGCTTTCGCATATCCTCGCGCTCTCAGGAATGCACCTGGGGCTTTTCGGCGGAATAGCGCGCTTTTTCGGGCGAAAAGCGAGCGGACGGAATTTCGGGGATGCAATTCAGCTTGGGGCAGTGGCATTTTTCGTATGGTTTGCAGGCATTTCTCCTTCGCTTTTCCGGGCTTTTCTTGCCGCACTGATTTTGTACCTTAATTCGCTTTTCAGGATGAACAGGCCTGAAGGGCTTTCTCTGCTTTCATTCTGTTTTATCCTGCATTGCATGATTTTTCCGGCTCATATCATGGAATCGGCTTTTATGCTTTCTTACGCTTCACTGGCTGGAATTATAATTTTTAGCAAGATGTTCAGAAAAGTATACCCTGTTTTTGTTCCGTATAAGATTCGCCTTGCAATTTCGGATTCTTCGGCTGCCCAGCTTTCTACATCCCCGGTCGCGCTCAGGCTTTTCGGAAAACTTATGCCTCAGGGAATCGTTGCGAGCCTTTTTGTGTCGCCACTTGTGTTCCTTTTTTTGTATTTCGGCCTTTTTGGTGTGATAATTTGCCTTTTTGTGCCTTTTCTTTCTGTGCCAATAAGTGCTATTATGAATGGAATGTATTTTTTAATCAGTAAACTGGTTTTATTTTTCAGCTTTAAATAATAAGGAAAAAAGATTGGAACATCCTGACTACAACAGCCCTTTGGCATTGAAAGCATTTTTGGACGACAATGGCATGGCTATGCAAAAGAAATTCGGGCAGAATTTTCTTGTAAATGCCGATGCTCGCAAAAAAATCATTGATTCTCTTGATATTGACGAAAATTCTTCCGTGTGGGAAGTCGGACCGGGGCTTGGAAGCATGACTGACGAGATTCTTGGCCGAGGTGCAAAACTCACCGCATTTGAGATTGACCACGGATTTGCCCGGCTCGTGCGCCAGTTTTTTGAGAATTATTCAGAAAAGGGCAAATTCGAGCTTGTCGAAGGCGATGTTCTCAAAACCTGGAAAAAATATTCCGATGACCATGGAGTTGCACAGAGGTTTTTCGGCAACCTTCCATACAATGTGGCGGCAACAATTATCGCGGACACAATCAACGAGGGCGTTCGTTTTGATAAGGCCGTAGTCACAATTCAAAAAGAAGTCGCACAGAGAATGACCGCAAAAGAGGGAACCGAAAATTATTCTTCTTTTTCAGTTTTGTGCCAGTGGGCCTACACTGTCAAGAATATTGTTGATTTGGCAGGTGGAAATTTCTGGCCGGTTCCGAATGTCGCAAGCCGTGCCGTGCTCATGACAAAGCGCGAGGATTTCCCAAGATGTGAAAATCCAAAGCTTTTCATGAAAATGCTCCGCCAGCTTTTTTCTTCAAGACGAAAGACTGTGCGTAACAACATGCTTGCTCTTGCGGGCGGCGAAAAAACAGATTTGGCTCTTGAAAAGGCCGGAATTAAAGGCAGCGTTCGTGCTGAAGATTTGAGCGTAGATTTGCTCCTTAAGCTTTCTGATGCTTTGAACGAGGTTTTGAACTAAAGGATGAAAAAGCCTCTTCTGCTTTTGATTTCAATTTTCCTCTTTTTTTCGGCCGTACCAACCAGAATTTTTGCGGAAGAAACTTCGAAGGCATCATCAAAATATGATGACATAAACTTTCCGCAGTGGGCTAAGGATCTCCGCAGGACTGAGATAATCACATTTGGTTCGCTTCCGTTCGTAACGCTTTGGACTACAGTAGGATATTCTTTGTATGAGTACGGAGAATTCCGAAATCCGCTCGACAAAAACACAGAGTCTTTTACCGAGGAAGACCAGTGGAAAATCATTAAACTTTCAGCAGCTTCGTGCGTTGCCCTCGGTCTGTTCGATTTGACAATAACTCTCATCACGCGGGCAAGAAAGGAAAGCCGGCTCCGTTATCTGCGCGAAATGCAGCCTTATACGATTACGGCCTCAAAAGATTTGGAACCGCCCAAAATTAAGCTTGATGAGACTGATGAAGAAGCACAGGAAAAACTTAAGCACGAAAAAGAAATGGAAAATCTTACTGAGTCAATTCATTTTATCGAGGGCGTAGAAAGTGCCATATTTTAGCGTAAAAGTTCCAAAAGATTTCAAGGAATCACTCCGTCTCGACAAATATATCGCATCCATTCCGGCTGAAAACTTCGGAACGAGCATGAACCGCTCAAAACTCAAAAGCGGAGCCACGGAAATCCTTCTCAACGGAAAAAAAGCGAAAGTCTCTGCCAAAGTAAAGTCTGGCGACCAGATTGACATACAGTGGGAAGAAAGCGTGCCGGAGGACATAGAGCCTGAAAACATTCCGCTTGAAATTATTTACGAGGATGAGAATGTCTGCGTGGTGAATAAAAGGCAGGGCATGGTCACGCATCCTGCGGCCGGAAACTGGAACGGCACTCTCGTGAACGCTCTTTTGTATCACTGGGGGCGCAATGCGATTCATCAGGACTCAACCGAAGATGTCAACGCGGAAGTTCTTGCAAAAAGGCGGCCTGGGATTATCCATCGGCTCGACAAGGACACAAGCGGAGTCATAATCACGGCAAAAAATCGTGAGACAGAGGAATTCCTGCACGACGAGTTTTTGCATCACAACCGGATTACAAAAGAATATATCGCAATCTGCTGCGGCCGTCCAAAAGTCCTTGAAGGCAGAATCGAGACTCAGATTATCCGGGACCCGCGGGACAGAAAACGCAATAAGGCCGCTGTCGGTACAGATGAAGGCAAAAAGGCGATTACTCTTTACAAATGCTTTGCGACTTACGGGCCTTTCTCGCTCATGAGAATCCGAATCAAAACCGGGCGCACACATCAGATTCGCGTGCACATGAAATTCTTGGGATGTCCGGTAATGGGGGATCCGATTTACGGGAATTTCTTAAAAGGTTCTCCGTTCCAAAGTGCAAGCCTCATGCTCCACGCATATTTATTAAAAATCCGTCTTCCAGGTCAAAAAGAACGCTCTACATTCAAGGCACCTGTTCCCTTGCGCTTCAAAAAAGTGCTTCGGACCTTACATGAGAAATATGGGAGGTAAATTCCTCACAGAGTTTTGGAGAACACGGAGAAAAAAACTCTGTGAACTCTGTGTGCTCTGTGAGAAATTAGAATATGAAAATAATACATGAACCATCAGATTCTTCGCCGTTTGTTGTTGTTTTTAAGCCGGCTGGGATTCCGAGTGCTCCGCTTTTTGAGGGGGATGAGAGCATTTTGACTGAGGCAATTCGGATTTTCCCTGAGATTGCTCTTGTCCATGGCAAAAAGGAAGTTGAGCATGGGCTTGTCCATCGGATTGACACTGAGACGGCGGGGCTTGTTCTTATTGCAACAACGCAGCAAAGCTATGATTCACTGATTCAATCTCAGAAAGACGGAAAATTTGAAAAATGGTATCGTGCCGAGGTTGATAAAATCCCGGATTGCACGGATATTCTTGGTGGATTTCCGCCAGTTCCAGACGGCTGTCGTTCCCTGAATGCGGGCGGAAAAAATCTCTTTATAGCAGAAAGCTCATTCCGGCCGTTCGGGCAAAAAGGGCGTGAAGTGCGGCCTGTGACTCAAGATGCGGGCAGGGCGGCTCTCAAAAAAGGCGGTTCTGTCGTGTATACGACTGAAATTTCTTTTGAATCAGAAGATGTCGCAATCTGTCATATCGTGGCAGGCTTTCGGCATCAGGTGCGTTGCCATCTTGCGTGGTGTGGCTTTCCTGTAAAGGGGGATAAAATCTACAATCCGAATAGCCGGGAAAATCAAAACATCGGAAAAACGGGCCTTGAATCACCAGAAATGAAGTTCACCGCGTTCAAAATCAGTTTTCCTCATCCTTTGTCGCAGATTCCTCAAGTCTTTCAAATGTAAAGAGACAGAATGACCTGATTCGCCTGTAGAACGCCCTGTCGATTCTTTTGTCAATGAATGGCAGCTTGATGATGTCAACTCCGCCAAGCGCATAAATAATCCAGTTGTCGCCGTAGCGGAAAATCGAAATCACCACAATCATCTTGTTTTTTCCGATTGCGCTGATGAAGCTTTTGTAACGTACCCGGTTTAAATTCTTCATCTGGTAAAAAAAATAATTTCCGAGCTTTTTGGACTCAATCTGCCCTGTAAAATAATCGAGCGGCTTCATCAAAAATCTTTCGGTTATGATTTCCTTTCCGCCCTTTGTGTCGATTGTCTCAAGCCTTGCATCAGCGAAGATATAATGAACATCTCCGTCTCCATCGATAAAATAAGGCGCCATGGTGTAGCTTTTTTCGTCCCTGAGCATCGTGGAGATGATTTCAGTGAGGTTTCGATAGTTTTTATACGGAAGAATTTTTATGATTTCCGCAAGATGATTCGGATTCACTTTTTTTACGGCGGAAGTAAGCTGCGTGAATTCGGGAATGTTGTTGATTCTTGAATATTTTAGCTTTCCTATGCTGTTGCACACAACTTCTCCGTTTCGTAGCGCAAGGATTTCGCTGCCGGTGAGCCTTTCATTGAAAAGATAGTTTATTTCACCGTCCATAATTGTAATCGGAGTCTGCGGAAAAAATGGAAGAGAGAAAATTGCAAGGATAAATAGAATAATGAACTTCTTTAACATAAATTTTTTGTAATTGATACTTTTTGTGATAAATTTAATTCGCGTTTATTTTAAACTTTTCTCGCACATCACGCAAGAATGTGATATACTATTTGAACCATGATTGCACATCATATTCAAGAAATGATAAATTCTAAGGGTGCATCAGTCATCCGAAAAATGTTTGAAGAAGGCATCGTGCTCAAAAAAGAGCATGGTGAGGACAATGTTTTTGATTTCACTTTGGGGAATCCCGATTTAGACCCGCCAGAAAAAGTCATCAAAGCCATTCAGGAAGAAGCAAAAGACACAAGCCACGGCTGCCACGGCTACATGCCAAACGCAGGCTATCCTTTTGTCCGTGAAGCAATTGCTCAAAAAATCACAAAAGAGCAGGGAGTCGCTGTTTGCGCAAGCAATGTGATTATGACTGTTGGGGCCGCAAGCGCGCTCAACTGCGTTTTCAAGTCGATTCTTAATCCGGGCGATGAGGTTATTGTTCCGGCTCCATTCTTTGCCGAGTACCGCCATTATGCCAAAAATCACGGTGGCATTCTTGTTGAAGTTCCTTCAAAATCTGATTTTTCTTTGGATCTGGAGGCTATCAAGTCAAAATTATCCGAAAAAACTGCCGCAATTCTTATCAATAACCCGAACAATCCAAGCGGAAAGATTTATTCCGAGGGTGAGATTAAAGAACTTGCATCAATTTTAACAGCGAACAACAAAAAAACAGGCCGTGTCACATATCTTGTATGCGATGAACCTTACCGCGCGATTGTTTATGACGGTGCAAAGGTCGCTCCAGCTTTCCAATTCTACGATAACACGGTGATTGTCTCTTCTTTCGCAAAAGATTTGAGTTTGCCGGGCGAGCGAATCGGTTATATCGCCGTAAATCCGAAGTCTCATGAGCCGGAAGAATTCATCAAGGCCGTAACATTTTCTCTAAGAGTTTTGGGCTGCGTAAACGCTCCTGCCTTCTTCCAGAAAGTCATCGCCAAATCCTGGGATGCCGAGGTCGATTATTCAAGCTACAAAACACGCCGAGACAAGCTCATGGCAATTTTGGACAAGGCCGGAATCGAATATTACAGGCCTCAGGGTGCCTTCTATCTTTTCTGCAAGGTTCCTGCAAAGTTCAAGGGCGACGACGGCGATTTCACAGATTATCTCAAAAAATACCTGATTCTTGCGGCTCCAGGAAGCGGTTTCGGAGGCAAAAATTGGTTTAGGCTTGCATATTGTGTTTCTGAGAAGACAATCGTCAATTCAGAAAAGGCGTTTATCGAAGCTATGAAGAATATTAAAAACTAATTCGTGTTCTTTTAACATAGGAGGAAAATATGAAAATAATGATGGTAAGTTCAGAGGCAGTTCCTTTCGCAAAAACCGGCGGCTTGGCTGACGCGGTTTCGGCCTTAGCCGGGAATTTGAGCCTTTTGGGGCACGATGTCAAAATCGTAATTCCTCGATACTATAAAATTGACCGAAAAAAACTCACTGCACTCGAAGGTCCGATGGGAGTTCCTGTCGGCTGCGGTGAGGAATGGACGGAAGTTTACAAGACTCCTCTTCCTGGCTTTCCGAAGGTTGAGGTCTACTTCATTGACCACGAGGCTTGCTTTGGCCGCGACGGTGTTTACGGCACAAAATATGACCCGGATTTTTCCGACAACACATACAGATTTTCCCTCCTTTGTCACGGAGCTTTCCAGATCTGCAACAAAATCCAGTGGTTCCCGGACATCGTTCATGCACACGACTGGAGCGCAGGCCTGGCCCCTGTTCTCTTAAAGCATGTCTGCCGCTCTCAGCCTCAGTTTGCCCACACGGCGAGCGTTTACACAATCCACAACATCGGTTATCAGGGCGTTTACGGAAAAGATAAATTCCCTGATTTGGGCATCGACTGGAGCTTGTTCTACGGTGCAGGTTTTGAGCGCAACGGTGCAATCAATCACTTGCAGGCAGGAATTTCAAGCGCGGACATGGTTACGACAGTTTCGCCGACTTACGCTTATGAGATTCAGACTCCGGAAGGCGGATTCGGAATGGACGGACTTTTGCGTGTCAGGAGCGATGTTGTGCGGGGAATTATCAACGGTGTTGACATCTCAACATGGAATCCAAAGACTGACGGCTCTCTCCCGGCAAATTATACGGCAACAAACATGAAGGGAAAGGCTGAGTGTAAAAAAGCATTGCAGGAAGCTTTCGGGCTTGAGGTTGATCCGAACATTCCGTTAATCGGCATGGTCGGCCGTCTCGTAAGCCAGAAGGGCATCGCGGAAGTCTTTGCTCCTTCTTACGGCTCAATCTACAACATCTGCCGCGACATGAAGGTTCAGTTTGCAATCATTGGTACTGGCGAAAAGTGGTGCGAGGATGAAATCAACAACTTGCAGTTAAAATTGCCTAACCTCCGCGCAAAAATCGGCTACTCAGAGCAGTTGAGTCACTTGGTCGAAGCTGGAAGTGACTTCTTCCTTATGCCGAGCCAGTACGAGCCATGCGGTCTCAACCAGATGTATTCAGAATTGTACGGCACTTTGCCAATCGTCCGCCGCACAGGTGGTTTGGCCGATACCGTTCAGAACTACAATCAGGAGACAGGCGAGGGAACAGGATTCATGTTCGACTCACTCACTCCTGGCGCAATTTATGACACAGTAGGCTGGGCAGTCTGGGCTTACTACAACAAAAAAGACCATATCAAAAAGATGCAGAAACGTGGAATGGAGCAGGACTTCACATGGAAAGCAAGCTGCGAAAAATATGTCGAAGTTTATAAGGAAGCTCTTGCACGAGGCTGTGGAATTTAAGTTTTATCAGGAAATATGTTAAAAAAGGGAGCTTAAATGCTTCCTTTTTTATTGACCCATAAGCTTTAAAAATGATATAATCTATTTCAACCCCTTGAGTCTGCGTATGCGGACTCCAAATGTCCATAAGGAGAACATACACACATGAAAAAGTATGAACTCATGACTATCTATCCTATCGAGGATGAGAAGTTCAAAGACGGCACAGAGAAAGTAAAAGCCGTTCTCGCACAGTTTGGTGCAACAGTTGAAAAAGAAGAGTCTTACGGAGACCGTGACCTCGCTTACGAAATCGCAAAAAACAAGAGAGGCCGATTCGTTCTTTTCACAGTCAAAGCAAATCCTGCTAAAATCGTTGAAATCAACACACAGTTCCGATTGAACAACAATTTGCTCAAATCTCTTTTCGTTAAACTCGACGACAAAGAAGCAAAATAAGTTTGCACCACCACTTTTACACCTTCGGAGGCATTAAATGACTGATATTAACAGCGTGACTATTGTAGGACGCCTTACCCGTGATTTGAACGGCAGTGACCAGCGTGAATACGCTTTCACACCGAACGGACAGGCTCGTGCAAATATCAGCATTGCAGTCAACCGCAGCCGAAAACAGGGTGATCAGTGGGTAGACGAAGCAAATTTCTTTAATGTTACAATCTGGGGTAAAACAGCAGAGAACCTTCTTCCTTATCTCAAAAAGGGTAAGCAGATTTGCGTAGAAGGCTATCTCAAACAGGATCGCTGGCAGGACAAAACAACAGGGCAGACAAGAAGCAATGTATCAATCGTTGCAAACAATGTGCAGCTTTTAGGCGGAAATTCTGGTAACGGCGGCGCACAGCCGTCTGGGGGGTACACACCGAAGTTCCAGCCACAGGCTCAGGCACAGCAGAACAGTTTCGCTCCAAGTAATGATATTCCTGATTATGGCGACCAGAGTTTTGGCGGTCCAAGCGACGGCGGATTCCCGGAAGACATTCCATTTTAATTTATAGGGGGCATGAAAAAATTACTTCCATGTAATTTTTTCACGGCCGAGTTTTTGCCGTTGGCATAAACTCGCACATTCGTTGCCTCCATGCAACGCCGCTAACGCGGAGTTTTTATAGGAGAACACTATGTCAGACGAAGTTACAAACGAAGTCGAACTCAAAGTAGATACACAGGGCGCATCTGAAGGCCGAGACGGCGAGGACAAAGGCGCTCGCGGCAAAGGTAAAACATTCTTCCGCAAGAAGGTTTGCCGATTCTGTGCTAACAAAGCAAAGATTGATTACAAAGATGCAGACGGTCTCAAACGCTTCACAACAGAGCGCGGTAAGATTCTTCCACGCCGCATCACAGGCACATGTGCAAAACACCAGCGTGAGCTTACAGTAGCTATCAAACGCGCGCGCAATATCTGCTTGTTGCCATTCGTAACAGAGTAAATCGAACTGGTTTTACATCCATGTAAAACCCGATTCGTGACAAGAAATGGTCGCACAAAAATGTGCTAACGCATTTCTTGCTTTCCTTATCGCTTGCATCCATGCAAGCAGAATAGCCCTACGATCCAACTCCTGGTAACGCGGGGCAACTAAAATCCAATAGGAGCTTGTAAAATGAAAGTTATTCTTTATACAGATGTTAAACACCTCGGTGAAATGGGTGATGTTAAAAATGTTGCTAACGGTTACGCTCGCAACTTCCTTTTTCCACATATGTACGCAGTTCCGTACAATGATCAGACTGTAGCTTACTTCGAGTCTCGCAAAGAGGAAATCGAAGCACGCAAAGAGCAGAAACGTAAGGATGCTGCAAGCCTCAAAGACAAGCTTGAAGCACTCACAGTTGAGCTTAAAATGCCAGCTGCTGCAAACGGCAAACTCTTCGGTTCTGTTACAGCACTTACAGTTTCTGAGTTCCTTGCAAAAAACGGATACGAGATTGAGCGCAAACGAATTGACATTCCTGGCGTTACAATCAAATCTGTTGGTAACTACCACTGTACAATCCACCTTTATGAGTCTGCAAATGCTGAGGTTAAAATCACTGTCATCGGACAGGAAGATGAATCAGCTAAAAAAGCAGAGCCAAAAAAGGCTAAGAAAGAAGAAGCTGCTCCTGCTGAAGCTCCAGCAGAGGAAGCAAAAGCTGCTGAATAATAAAATTCCGGCTTAAATAAAAAGGCTGTCTTTTCAGGCAGCCTTTTTTTGTCTATAATTAAAATAATCGAGGAAAATATGGATTCTATTTTGAAAGATACTGTGCCGCCACACAATGACGAGGCGGAGCGTGCAACTCTTGGCGCAATGCTCCTTAACTGGGGCTCGGTGAGTGCAATTGCAACACTTTTGCGCGCGGAGCATTTTTATACACAGCAGAATCAGGTTATTTTCCGCGCAATGATGCGGCTTTTCTCAAAAGGCGAGACTTGTGATACTCTTTCGCTTGTTGAGGAACTTTCCAAGACCGGTCAGCTTGAGCAATCGGGCGGGGCGGCTTACATCGCATCCCTCACAGATGTTGTTCCAACGGCCGCAAACATCGAATATTATGCTAAGATAGTTTTTGAGCGTGCGACTCGCCGCAGCCTTATTGACGTGTCCCAGCAGATTAAGGCTTCCGCTTTTGATGAAACCCGTGACTCAAAGCTTATCCTTGAGGAAGCCGAAAAAAAGATTTTTGACCTTGCCGACAATGAGCAGACTACTGTAGTTCATTCGATGGGCGACATTGTTCCGCTCACAGTCGATATGATTGAAAAGAACTACAAGAGCAAGAATACATTCACTGGCGTTCCTTCCGGCTTCTCAAAGCTCGACACAATGACTTCAGGTTTCCAGAAAGCCGAGCTTATCATCATCGGTGCGCGCCCTTCTATGGGTAAAACAGCCCTTGCCCTGAACATGATGGAGCATATTGCCGTTACAAAGAAGATTCCATGTGGGTTCTTCTCTTTGGAAATGTCTCATGTTCAGATTGGACAGCGACTTCTTTCCCAGAACGCACGAATCGCCGGCACAAAACTCAGGACAGGTATGCTCAAGCTTGACGACTTCCAGAAGCTCAATGACGCGGCTGGCCGCTGCTATGACGCGCCGCTTTACATTGTCGACACTCCGAACATGCAGCTCATTGATTTGCGAGCAATGGCAAGGCGTATGAGAACGAATCAGAAAGTCGAAGTAATTTTCATCGACTATATAGGTTTGATTGCTACAGAAAATTCGGCTGCTCCAGTTTACGAGCAGGTTAGTGAAATTTCAAAATCTCTCAAATCACTGGCCCGAGAGCTTAATATTCCGATTGTCGCGCTCTGTCAGGTAAGCCGTGATGCCGAAGGAAACGAGCCTAGCTTGAACCAGTTGCGAGGTTCTGGCTCAATCGAGCAGGATGCGGATGTCGTAATGTTTATCCATCGTGAGCGAAAAAAGCAGGAAGACGGCGAAGCCGAGCCTGTTCAGGACGCAAAAATCATCGTGGCTAAGCAGCGAAACGGCCCGATCGGTGATGTTCCGCTCTTGTTCCTTAGCTCAATCACCAGATTTGAAAATAAGGCTAACGAAGAAGACTGATGTTGCTCTTCTTATAAAACTGCATAAAAAAGAGGCTGTTCGATTGGACAGCCCCTTTTTCTTTTTTTAGTTTTTATTTTGCATCGCTTGTCGTAGAAGCAGATGGTTTTGATTCTGAAGAAACGCTCGACAAATCATTTGGATTTAGGACAACTGGAGCACCGTTAACATCTGTTACAATGATACCATAGTTTGTGATTGTAATTGGTGTAGCTGCCTTTACCTTGACCTTTGACTGGAGCTGCTTCTGGAGATTGTTGGTGAATTTACCAAGATAGAAGTCATTTCCTTCCTGAATTGTACAGTAGTAGCTTCCATCCTTTTCAACAAGAACTGAAAGTTCCGAGATATTCTCTGCGCTTTCATCAATCATCTCAAGCTTGCGTTTATCGATTGTAATCAATCTTACGGCACCGTTTCCTTTGTTAGAGCCTGCGACTGCGATGAATTTTTCACCGTCGTCAAACACTGTTCGTCCACGGATTTCTGAGACAGGAGATTCCTTCATGATTGCGCCTGATTTTGTGTTCATCTTTACGATTGTGCTTGCAATGCCGGCATCATCGAGATTTCTGAGACCGTACATGGCGTTTTCATCGCTTGTAGTGTAAGAAGCCTCGCGGATAAGTGTCTGCTGGTCTTTTGCGATTGAAGTGCGCTCTTCCTGAGCTTCATCCCGCTTTTTATCTGCTTCAGACTGAACGGAATCTGCTTTATCCTGAGCTTCCTGAGCACTCTTAGCCTGCTCATCTGTTTTCTTAGCCTGTTCTGCGGCATCCTTCTGGGCTTCTGCGGCATCCTTCTGGGCTTCTGCGGCGTCTTTCTGAGCCTCTGTGGCGTCTTTCTGAGCCTCCGCAGCTTTATTCTGAGCCTGCTGTGCCTCATTTTTTGCTTCATCAGCCTTTTTCTGAGCTTCTGCGGCATCTTTCTTTGCCTGCTCGTCATTAGGCTTTGCAGCAGCCTGTTTTTTTGCAGCATCTGCCTTGGCTTTCTCAGCGTCTGCCTTGGCTTTTGCGGCATCTGCATCTTTTTTAGCTTTCTCTGCATCTGCCTTGGCTTTTACGGCATCTGCCTTGGCTTTCTCTGCATCAGCTTTTGCTTTCGCTGCGGCAGCGTCAGTCTCGGCCTTCTTTTTCTGTTCCTCAGCAAGCTTGGCTTTTTCAGCATCGGCCTTGGCCTGTTCTTCATCGGCCTTAGACTGGATGTTGTCAGCTTCACGCTCTTTCAGGTCAACCATATCTTTTCTTGCATCGATTCCTTTGTCATCTTCGCCCTGCATTGACTTGACGACCTGTTTGTCTGAGATGAGGGATGTGTCGATTGTACTCAATCCGCCGTTCAAATCTGAGAGAGGAATTACAATCTGAGATTTTCCAGGCCAGTCCTCGTAGTTTGTTGAGAGACCAACGATTGATGCGGAAAGATTCTTGATTACGATGTCCTTGTACTTTGACTTGAAGTAATCGAGATTTCCGCGGTAAACGGCATTGTAAACTGTTACGAAAGTTGCGATTGTGTCGGCATCTTTTGTTGAATATCCGTAGGCCGACTCAAGGTAAGCCGAAATAATGCGGCGAAGGTTTGTGATGTGATCAACAGTCGCATTGCGTCCGATGATAAAAATGTCTGCATCAAATTTTTCTTTTGTGCTTGGGTCGATTGCATGAATGACCGCGTATCTGTTTGCGGCACCAATCATTCCCGTGTTGCTGGGGTTAGCCTTGACCTGATTGCCGAGAGCAGAACCAATCTCACGGATTTGCTGCACGGTATTTATAACAGAATGCGGACCTGAGTAATTGCGGAACACGACATCATTTGCTCCTGGTGCGCCTTGAATCTCATTGCGGTCAACTTCGATTGCGCTCAAAGACGAAATAGCAAGCGCCGCAAAGATGGACAAGAATGCCTTTTTAAGCACTTTTTTACTGTTCATCAAAAAATCCTCCTTGAAAGAACATTACAATTATATCATAGAATCTTAAAGTTGTCACTTTTTCTCGAAACTTATCATTTTTTCTAGCGTTTTTCGTGCATAATCCTGAATACTTTTGTCATATTGCGTGAAAAGCATCCGGGAAAGAATATTTTTGCCCCTTTTGTTCAATGCCGGTCTTCCCATAAAACGGCAGATTTCATAAGTCGCATCACAGATTGACTTCAGAGTAAGCTGGTCAGTCGGCTGAATTTTTGTTACGAGAAGATTTTCAAGGGCAAGAAGTGTAAGTCCGTCCTCATCGTAGCCCATGTTTCCGGCAAAGGCTATGAGTGACAGAAGCTGGCTCTTGTCGATTTCAGAGGAAAGAAGCTGCGAAAAATAAACCGAGAATTCCCTTGTTCCGGTTTTTGACATTATATATAGAAGATTCTGCGTATAAACGGCATTTTCCGCAAAAAAATCAGAATTATCTGAATTGAAAGCAGGCTTTGTCGTGCGGGAAGCAAGGTAATTCTGAGCCTCGGCTTTTACGAGCGAAAGATAATCGCTTTCTTTTTTGCCGTAATCACCTTGTTTGAGGGCGGAAGAAATTTCTGCCATCTTGTCATCGTTGAGCGGACGGATTCCAAGAGCGGTTAAGGAAGAATCCGTTGGTGCCGCCGTAATGTAAGAAATCGGAAGCTTTTTATTTTGCATTGTGCCGGCTGTTTGTACGGACTGATTCATTAAAAATCCTTTGATGGTCCAGTCCTTCATGGTCAGAAGCAGAAAATTCTTGTTAGTGTAGAAAATTGAATTCCATTTTGACTGCTCTGGAAGTTTTGCCGCGAAAAGAATGGTTCCATCCTCGCAGAATTCACATGCACCCATGGAACCGCTTATGAAATAGCCGCTGACCGTATCACAGGCAATCTTGAAGTCATTTATGCTGCCGACTTGAAAGCGGTTGAGAATTTCTCCATCATCGATTTTTACGATTACGGCTTCTGTCCTCACTCCATTCTGAAAGAAAAATGATGAATTTCCGCTTGATTTTGAATAGCAGATTTTAAATGCGCCGCTCGTATTTCCGGATCCATTTACCCATTTTGCGGAAGTTGTTTTTTGCTCGCCCGCGGAGACAAGGCCGATTGAGCCGTTTTTGAGGGATACGAGGACTCCTAGGGAGCAATTCGCCACAGATGAAATGATTCCTGTGAAAGTTATGTCCTCAAGCCTTTCCCCGAACGGTGAGAATCTGACTGCGACACTCAGGTTGTTCCTCAGATTTTTTAGGAAAACAAGAATAGAGCCGTCGTCAAGAGTGCTAATTGGAAGTGGTGCCAATTCCTCGGTATCGCATTTCCATCTTCTTGTGCCGTCAAGTCCATAGCAGGCAAGGCCTTTTTTGCCACGGACAAAGGCTCGGCCATCCCGCCCGACACAAGGAAAATCCGCGACCTCGAACGGACATTTTTCAGTCCATAAAGTCATTCCTGACGGGTTGACGAGGTTGAGCCGGGAACCATCAGTTACGACATACAAAAAATCCCCGAAAGATGCGATGTATGGGGAAGGCCTGCCACGGATGCTTCTCTGCCAGATTACGGTTCCTGAGCCTGTGCATGCCGAAAGAAGCCTTCCGTCACTTAAAAGCGCGACTCCGTAAGATGTTTCAACGCAGGTAGATACGGCAACACCACCGATTACAGCCTGCCAGCTTGGTTCTTCTTTTGTCAAATCACAGGTGCGCTGAGCGGTTTGTGAAAAACTGAAAACGGAAAGTTGAAAACTGAAAACTAAAAAAGCTTTTTTTATGAGTGAAAATCTTGAATTTTGTGTATGTTGTTTTAAAAAGAAAACTTTCATTCTGTGTACTCGAAACTGGCTAGGGATTCTATGTGGGCTGTGTGCGGGTAGAAATCCAGGAGAAAGAGCTTTGATAGAGTGTAGCCGGATTTTACAAGGAATGCCGCATCCCGCGCGTGGGTGCTTGGATTACAGCTTACTGAGCGAATCTGCGGGATTTTTGAGTGACAGAGCCATTTACAGACTTCTTTTTCCATGCCAGAACGGGGCGGGTCGATTACGACTGATTCAAAATCTCCGTTATTGGCGATGTAATTCTGCGCGCTGTATTTAATCCAGTTTTCGCCGGAAAGACCAAAACTTTCGTGTTTGGTGCCGGAAAGATTCTGCTCGGCAAAGACGATTGCATCCCGGTTGTGCTCAACGAGGCATACTTTATCGAACAAATCCGTGAGGAAGACGGAGAAAGTTCCGCAGCCTGAGTACATGTCGAGGACATTTCGGCCGCCCATATTGCGCGTGATTTCTGAGATTGTCTTTTCGAGAACTTCAAGATTTGACTGAAAGAAGCCCTGAACATCAAAGGCAATTTTTTTGCCAGAGATTTCGACTTCGCAGCGGTTGTTTTCGTTCAATGTTGTGCCCGCGAAGTGGCGGTTCTGCTGCAGTCGAAGCTTTTCTTTTCGCTTTGAACTAGCTCCTTGGACTTTGATTTCCCTTGAAATGCGCTCTCGTTCCTCTGCAACAATTACTTTTGAATCGCCACAGATTCTTTCGTCGCCAAAAAGATGAACCCGGCCGTGCGGGCGTTCATTCTGAGGAGTGTTTTTTAGATATTCGTTTATTTCGGCTGTCGCAATCGGGCAGTTTTCGAGATTTATGATTTCGTTTGATTCTTTTTTGTTGAAACCGCCGTTTGTAAGCTGGATTCGGGAGCGGTAATTTTTATCTGAGCCGTAAATGATTTCAATCTCAGGGCATTTGATTCCTTCACGCTCAAAACAGTCTTTTAAAATTGATTTTCTGAGTTCTTTTTGATATTCGGCATCAATATGCTGGAGATTACAGCCACCGCAAATACCATAGAGTGGGCAGAAAGGCTCGACACGGTGCGGAGAAGGAGTGACTATATTGATAATTTTTGCAAGGTCGTAGTCGCGGAAAGACTTCGTGATTTCAATTTCAAGTTCTTCGCCAGGAACGGCAAAAGGAATAAAAACATTCTTTCCATTAATCTGGGCAAGGCAGTCGCCCCCTGAGACCATTTTCTGAGTTTTTACAATATGTGACATTTCGCTGAATACTATATCAAATTTTAACACTAATTAACACTATTACATCAATTTTTCTTGACTTTTTCCCAAATCTTCACTACTTTGAAAATTGTAAAGGTTGCAGATCAAACTCATTATCCCAATTTATTTGAACCATTGTCTTTTCGCTCTCTGCACGCAATTTACCACAAGTCTTCTGAGAATTGGCAGTTGGACTAAGGCATAGTTATGTCTTTATCTTACTTCAAAGGAAGACTTTATGAACATTCCACCACTTCGTCCTTTCCCAGATGCGCTCCTAAATCCCTGCGCAGACCCAATTTTCAAAATTCTTTTCACGAACGAGTCAAAAGAATCCAACCAAGCACTCACCAGCTTTCTCACCGACATTATCGGCAAAAAAGTTACTAATGTAGTCTTGCAACCAAATGAGCTTTCGGGAGAGTCACTCACTGATAAGCAGTCCGAGTTCGATATCAACTGCCGTATTGATGGCAAAATTGTGAACATTGAGATGCAAGGTCTTAATAAGGACGAACACTTCGGAAAAAGGGCTGAATACCATGTTGCACACCTGCTGAACCATTATATCCAGAAAGGAATGGACTGGAACGAATCGCTCAAGGCATACCAAATTTCAGTTTTGAACTTCGTTTTTGACAAGGGTGAGGCAGAAAACATCAACCACTATTTTATGCGTAACGAAAAAGGAAGAACCGTCGCAAAAATGCTCAACATAATTTTCATGGAACTGCCAAAAATCGAGCGTTTGCCGGACGACATTGCTTTATTGACACCTGCCCAAATGTGGGGTAAATTTTTCTTATACGCATCTGTTCCCGAAAAACGGGATTTTTTAGAACAACTCACAAAAGCAAACAGGGGGATAGCTATGGCCGTAACAGTATTAAAAAATATCAGTCAGGACGAAATGAACTGGTATCACGAAACCCGCTACTGGATGCATGTCTCCGATATGAAAACAATGAAAAACGCTGCCGAGCGGCGGGGCCTAAAAGAAGGCCGAGCAAAAGGCCTAAAAGAAGGAAGAGCTGAAGGTCGTGCTGAAGGGCTTGCTGAAGGAAAAGCTGAAGGAAAAATTGAAGGTGCAAGAGCAAATGCCATAGAAAATGCGAAGAATCTTCTTTTGCTGAATAAACTTTCCGAAGATGAAATTGCCCGCTGTTGCTCCCTACCTCTGGAACAGGTACTTGCGCTTAAGGAAAAAGTTTAAGATTTATAGGCAAAGCGCGCAGGGATAGTAGCGGCGGCGTAGCTGTTTCCCGACATCCATGTTATGGGTGTCGGGAAATGGAGCGAAAAGCGGAACCGCGAATAGCCCGTCAGCAGAATAAATTTCGCTCATATTGAATCGTTGTTCTACCTTCTGATATAATAGGCTGATATGAATTATGATGTTTTAGACATGCCAAAATCTGGCGATACTGTTGTTGTTGGAATGAGCGGCGGGGTGGATTCAACTTTGACCGCACTTTTGCTCAAAGAAAAGGGATGCCGCGTGATTGGAGTCACTATGTCCTTGTGGGACGGCACTTTGCCTGAAATCAAAAGCGACAAGCCGATGAAAGAAGCCTGCTACGGGCCGGGCGAGGAAGAGAATATCGCTGAATGTGAGAAATTTTGTGCCGAGCATGGAATCGAGTATCATGTGATTAAAGTTCAGGAAGAATACAAAAAGCGTGTCCTTGAATATTTTAAGGCCGAATACCGCGCTGGCCGTACTCCGAATCCGTGCATTCAGTGCAACCGCTACATCAAATTTGGCGCATTGCTCGACGGAATTGAAAATCTTGGCTTTGAGTACGATTATTTCTGCACAGGCCATTATGCAAAAATCGTTCGGCCCACGGAGGGGCTTTTCGGAAGCGACAAAAAGCCGTGCATGATTGCGACTGCCGCCGACATCACCAAAGACCAGACCTATTTCTTGAACAGAATTCCAAGCCGTGTCCTTGAAAAAGTGCGGTTCCCGCTGGCAACGCTCAAAAAATCAGAAGTCTTCGATCTTGCAAGAAAAGCAAAACTTGAGGCCGCAAACCGTGAGGAAAGCCAGGACTTCATCGGTGAGGAATATTTTGACATTTTGTTCTCAGACAAGCCTTCTGTTCCGGGCGACATAATTGACCTTGACGGTCATGTTCTCGGAAAGCACAAGGGAATCGAGCATTACACGATTGGTCAGAGAAGGGGCTTGGGTGTTGCAGTAAGCTACCCGGTCTATGTTCAGGCAATCGACGCAAAGAACAATGTAGTAGTACTTGCTCCGAATGATGCTCTCAATTCAAGCGCAATGATTGCAGACGATTTCGTATGGCCGGCAGATGTTGAGCCAGCTGAAGAATTTGAAGCAGATGTAAAAATCCGCCTTGCAAGCCGCCCGGTAAAAGCAAAAATCACGAAATACATTCCAGAAGAAAGCGACACCACCGAATACAAAGGCCAGCCATGGCTCGTGACATTCGCCGAAACCCAGAGAGCCGTAGCCCCAGGTCAGAGCGCAGTCTTTTATAAGGACAATGTAATCCGCGGCGGAGGGATTATTGTTAGGGGGATTAAATAGTTAGCAGTTAGGAATTAGGAGTTAGGAGTTAATTTTTGAAAGAAAGTATTATTGGTGAAAAAAGTAAGAAATTTGCGATAAAAATCATAAAACTCTACAAAATTCTCTCTGATACAAAACATGAATATGTTTTATCAAAGCAAATTTTAAAAAGCGGTACAAGCATTGGAGCAAATGTGTGTGAAGCTCAATGCGGACAATCAAAGGCTGATTTCTATGCGAAAATGTACATTGCATTCAAAGAATCAGCTGAAACAGGATACTGGCTCGAACTTCTACATGAGACTGATTATATTTCTGGCTCAGAATTTAACGAACTGAATTCTGAAAATCAGGAATTGTTCAGAATCTTAAGTTCAATAACCAAAAGCAGGGACAACTCCTAACTTCTCACTCCTAATTCCTACCTTTCTTCTTCCCAATCCTGACCCCAACTCCGAGCTGGGTGAGCGTATTTTTGATTGCGTATTCAAGCTCGGTGCGCTGCGGGTTCATCGGGAGGACGAAGTGGCGGCACTGGTTCCATGTTTTTGTATAAAGTTCACCGGCGGCACTTTTTGTGGAGATTTCTTTTTGCCAGTCGGTGAGTGAGGAAATAAAATCGTAGACAATGTATGTGAGCCTCTTTCCTAAGCGGGACTCTGGCTCGGTTTTTACGAGAGAATCCAGTTCCTTAAGATGAAGCATGTATTTTTTTTCATAGTTTTTGTCGGCGTACATAAGCGAACATGCTGATGGCTGCAAGTACATGAAAATGTCTGCGTCCATTGCGGCACTTACAATCTCATACGAGTGGCCTGAGTTTATGATTTTTAAAAGCTCTTCGGTCAAGCGTGAAGGCGAGATAGGCGAGAGAAGGTGCGCGCTCTTTCTGATTTTTGATTTGAGCGAATGAGGAAGCTTACAGCCTGTGGTTGCGCTGTATTTTACGGCTCGGAGCATTCGGACCGGGTCTTCCACGAAAATGCGGTCGAGCGGAATTACAGGATGGATAACTTTCTTTTTGATGTCTTCAACACCGTTCACATAATCGATGACCTGTTCTTTGATTGGGTCGTAGTAAAGTGCGTTGAGAGTGAAATCGCGACGCTGGACATCTTCGTCCATAGTGCCGAATGAGTTTCCGACGGAACCCTCACAGATTGAACGGAATGTTGAGACTTCAAAAATCTTCTGGCCGAAAAAAACATGAACGAGTCGAAAACGCTTGCCGATTATGCGGGAATTACGGAAAAGCTTTTTGATTTTGGAAGGTGTGGCTTCGGTAACGATGTCAAAGTCTTTTGGTGCTTTGCCAACAATGAGGTCGCGCACGGCCCCGCCAACGATATAGGCGTCATAGCCACATTCCCTTAAATGTCTGATAATGTAAAGCGCATCGGGGTCAACTTTCTTTAACGGTATTTTATGTTCTTCTTTTGTATAAATCACAGCCTTTTTGACTGGCTTGCCCCTGCTGTCTGATGAATAACGGATTAACACAATGCAAATATAATAATGTTTTATGCCGTCTTGTTCAACTTTAAAAATAAGAATAAAATACAATCACTTTTTGCAAGGAGCAATGAAGGAGTTAAAAATGAAAAAAATTATCAGCGGAAAAGTCCGCGAAGTTTATGATTTGGAAGACGGCCGCATGGTCATCGTCACAACTGACCGAATCTCTGCTTTCGATGTAATCCTTCCTACAATGATTACTGACAAGGGCAAGGTCTTGAACGCGCTCTCAAATTTCTGGTTCGATCTCACAAAAGACATCACAAAGAACCACATGATTTCAAGCGACCTCAAAGACATGCCTGCTGAATTCCAAAAGCCTGAATATGAAGGTCGCACAATCCTGGTCAAAAAACTCAAGATGATTCCTTATGAAGTAATCGTCCGCGGTTACATGTTCGGCTCAATGTACGAGGCTTACAAAAAAGGCGAGCCTTTCTTGGGTCACTCATTCACAAAAAAATATGAGCAGGCAGAAAAACTCGATGAGCCAATCGTTACTCCTTCAACAAAAGCCGCAGAAGGCCATGACATCAACGTTACCCTCGAATACATGAAGAACGACTTGGGTGCAGAGCTCGGAACAAAAATCGAAGAGACAGCCCTTGCTATCTATAAAAAATGCTACGAGCACGCCGCGAAGAACGGAATCATCATCGCCGACACAAAATTCGAGTTCGGTCTTGACGAGAAGGGCGAGCTTGTTCTTGCAGACGAAGTTCTCACTCCTGATTCAAGCCGCTTCTGGAACGCTGCTGAGTACAAGGTCGGAACAAGCCCTGCAAGCTACGACAAGCAGTTCATCCGCGACTGGCTCAAGGCAAACAACCTCGCAGGCGACCCGAACATCAAGGAAGTTCCTGCCGACGTTGTAAAAAAGACAAGCGACCTCTATCACGAGTGCGTACGCAAAATCACAGGCAAAGACTTGTAATCCTTAAGTCAATGCTATTAGAACAGCCGTAACTTTTTGAAGTTCGGCTGTTTTTTTATGGGAGATGTTTATGTCAGATTTTATGTGAGATATACCGTGGGCATCAGTAATAGCAAAAAGTTTTTATTACAGCGAATACTTTGCCTTTGCAATAGAAGAAGTGTCGGAAGGTATCGTCCTTCATGGATGGTCTAAGACTTATGACAATACGGCTCACAGCGAAGGCTCTCTGTTTTTAAAACCAGAATGGATTATTCATGTAATCAATATAATTCGTGCAGTGCCAAAAGAAGTACTTAATCGCGGTGAAGGTCCTAAGGAAAAACTGGCAAAGCATTTTGAAAAAACATTGATTGACGATGAATTTAATGCATTTGTTGACTTAAAAAATACTGTGCCAAAAGTAATGCTCAAGGCAATAGACAGCACGCAGTCCATAAAGGAACAAAAAGATGCAATGTTTCAGGCAACCCACACTGTGGAAAATAATAATCCTGCATACGATAACTTTTATGGAAGCAGAAGTCATATTCTTTCTGATTTGATTTATGCCAGTGTTCTTAAAACAGCCGGGCTCCCATACGATCATAAAACAAATGAATGGGTAAAAACAATATGAAAAAGATTTTTCTTGCAGTTGCGCTGATTTTTCTTTTGTCGGAAGTTTTATCTTCTGAGCCGAATTATTCTTTTTATTTGGAGCGGCGTGATGAGCAGGGGCGTGATTATATGCATTCCAGAAGGTGGGCGAAAATTGCCCGCAACGGCGGACTATGGGAATTAGCTTTTCCACTTGCAGATTTTGAAGTAAAGAATTTTGACGAGCCTGATTTTGAAGAAAATGATGAAGGTTTCTGCCTTGAATTTTACTGGGGCGGCGGAAATTTTTTGTGGCGTGATATTTTTTATTTTAAGGAAACAGATGGCGAGCCGTGTCTTTATAAAACTGAAACTTTTTGCACGCATCCTGATGAAAATAACAAATATGAATATGTAACTGATGATTGTGAAACTCATGTCATCAATCCGCCGATAAGAATCAGCAGGCTTGGAAGAGATAAAATAATGCGGCTTCTTGGTGGCGGCTATGATTTTTTACCAAAAGTAACCTGCCGCGATTCAGATTATGAAAAGGCGGTTGAAGATAAAATCATGCATCTTACAGTGAGCAAAAATGGTAAGGTTATTCAGAATCTTGAATATGTTTATGGTGAAAATCAACACGGAATGTTCGGGCTTCGGGAGCGTTATGAGCCGGATTCTCTTGGAATTGAGAAAAAGCAGTTTGAGCTTATGGATTTGAATTTTGATGGTTTTGATGACATTCGGATTCTTGCAGGTTACACGATGAACGGCGCACAGCCTTATTATGATGTTTATATCTGGAATGACCATGAGGAGAAATATGAGTTTAATCCTTCCTGCTGGGATGTGGTTTGCCCGACTTATATTAAATGTGATGAGATAAACCGCCGCTTATATTCAAGCTGGAATTCTACCCGCGGATTAATTACATATTACATCTGGTTATACGATGATGAGTTTGCTGTCGAAGATATTCTTTATTATAATTATGAACTTGACTTGTATTCCGAGAGTGATAAGTATTCCAACTGGTATGATAAATGGGATGAAACAGATCCGGCTGTTGTGACTTACGAAATGCTTCCTAAGCACTGGAAAAAGGCACTGAGTTTTAAAGAATAGAAAAAAATCTTAAAAAATATAGGATATTCGTATGAGGAAGTTTTTTTATAAAATCACGGCGATACTTTTCGTGGCAGTTCTTTTTATCAGCTGCAATGGAAAATCTTCTGGGGCTAAGAAGGACAAAACTTTTTCATTCGTTGGACTAGAATTCAACATTAACGCTGGCCCTGACAATAAAAAACTTCCCTTGTATAAGGATTCGACCCTTGATTTATATATTGATGGAAATAATTCCGAAGCGGGCCGTTATGAGCCGATTGAGTATTTTGATGACTATGTGGGATGCGAGATTCTTTCTTATAATCGCGAGCATAACTCGGCTTATGTGAACATAAAAAATTCTGTGGGCTGGGTTCCTCTCTCTCATTACGCAGTTATATTTGACAAGGAAATTCTTTTAAGGAGCATCAATGCGGCTCTTGAAGGAAATGAAGATGCCCGCCTGATGCTGAGCTTCAATTTCACTCACTTGACTTTGGACGAAGTTCTGGAAAAACTTCGCTATATAATTGATTATATGGGCGTTGAGCACTTCAAAAAACTTTCCCCAAGCAATGCTGAGGATCTTGTGATTCTTAAGGCAATAGCAAGATTGATTGAGCTGTCTGCCTCAGGCTATGATGATATTACGAATCCTGTTCATCTTCTTGCTGAAGTCGCAAACAAAGACATCTGGAAATTCTTGGATGACAGCAACTCTTATCCAGCAGGAAGAAAAGGCTTTCATGATAATTATCTTAGCTATTTTTACAATAATTCTTTTTTTGACAGTGAAGGCGTGTCCGCACTTATGCACGCGATAAAGGCCAAAAACCTTGATACGCTCAAATATTTTTACGAAAATAAAATTCCTGACTATTATTTTTCAAGGCTTGGAAAAACTAACCGTGATGACAAGGAAAAAATTTACCATCTAATACAGTCTACGAAGGATAAAAACGGAAAAAGCCTTGCGGATTATGTTGCTGAGTGCGATGACGAAAAAATTAAGAGATTTATGGCCGTTTATGATGTGTACAATGATTTCAGCGTGTCAAGCCTTTGGAAAAAGTTGTGATTCTGGAATTGCTGGAAAATGGCGAAGGTTTGTGGGATTACGGAATGCAGGACCCGGATGATAACCGCGGGTATTTTTACCGCTACAATTATTATCTTGTCCGCACCGAAGATTACAAAACTGGTATCATCGGCGGTTCTTCTTTGGCTCACCTTGAGATGGGGCAGGCTTCCGAAGATCCGTATATTCCGGTCGGAGGCTGCGAAAGCCCTTATAGTTTTTATGTCACTCTCATGTATACTTCTGATGAATTGAATTATGACAAGCTAAGCTATTATGGAGAGATTTTTGAAGCAAACCGTGAAACGAAGGAAATCCATGCCCTTGAGAGCGGATATAGGGAAGATTCTGGATTTGAAAAGGAGCCAGTACATCTCGGCAATATGAGGATGGGAGATTTTCCTACTATGATTGATCTGATCGCTTACCGTGATTCTGACATGGAAAAGTATAAGTTTTTTGATGAGAAAACTTCAATTGAACCGTCCTATTCATTCATATTCAGGACTGAACTTGACCAGCCGGAACTTTCTTACAACTCTTATACCGTGGACCTGAACACAAGATGTGCCTTCAAAAACTTTTACAAGACATCTGGAGAAGATGAAAAAAAATAAAAAAATTATAGGATATTCGTATGAAAAAAAATTTTTATAAAATCACGGCAATACTTTTTGCGGCTGTTCTTTTTATGGGCTGCAAGGGGAAATCTTCTGAATTTGATGAGAGCAGGCCTTTTTCAATCGTTGGCCTGCGATTCACCACTAAAACCGGCGATGAAACTGATAAGGTTCCCCTGTACGAGAATTCAACTCTTGATATGCATATTGTTGAAAATGAATACGGAAATGAATACTACGGAGGCTATTATGAGCCGATTGAGTATCTTGATGGCGGCATGAAGTGCCAGATTCTTTCTTATGATTTCGATGAGGACATGTATCGGCAGTCGGCTTATGTGAACGGCAAAAAAACTGCGGGCTGGGTTTCTCTTCACCATTACGGAGTAATATTTGACAAAAAAATTCTTTTTGCCAGTATCAAAGCAGCCCTTGAAGGAAATAATGATGCCATTTGCATGCTGAACAGCCGTTACAGCGAAATAACTGTGGAAGAGGCAGTAGAAAATGTTCGCTATATAATCGATTATGTGGGCGTTGAGCGGTTCAAAAAACTCAAACCATATCAGCTCAACCCTCATCGTGATGGTAATGATGAGGATAGTGTGATTGTTACAGCAATAGCAAGTTTGCTTGATAACTCTGCTCCGCGAAACTATCGCGATAAAACAAATCCTCTTCATCTTCTTGCTGAGGTCGCAAACAAAGACACCTGGGAATTTTTGGAACAAAAGATATCGTTGATGTATTTTTTCCGAAACGCTATTTTTGACAGCGAAGGAATGTCCGTGCAAATGCACGCAGTTAAGGCCAAAAACTTTGATACTCTCGAATATTTTTACGAACTTGGAGAAAATAACCGTGATGATAAGGAAAAAATTTCCCAGCTCATAAAGTCTACGAAGGATAATAACGGTAAAAGCCTTGCGGATTATGTCGCTGAGTGCGATGACGAAAAAATTAAGAATTTTATGGCCGTTTATGAGCCTGAAAGTAAGTTAAGCGTCGATGACTGCCTTGAATATCTGCGCGGCCTGAAGGACTGGCGCAATTTTCAGATGCTCAGGGGTTTATACGCGCCGGTTCCGTACACGACTTACAAGGAACTGGATTTTTCAGGAAATGACTCGTTCGTCTATCTCATCAATGAAGATTTGCAGATGGCTTACGGTGAAAACCTCAACATCCGCGATGCGCCGGGTAAGGACGGAAAGGTGCTCGGAAAACTTCCTTACGGAACGAAAGTCGCCGTCCTTGAAAAGGGAAGTGAAAAAGTTACGATTGATGAAATCTCTGACTTCTGGTACAAGGTCTCGGCAAAAGGACTTGAAGGCTGGTGTTTCGGCGGTTACCTTGCAAATCCCGTGAAATATAAAAATCTTGAGGAACTGAAGGGTGATGAGGAAAAACTGAATGACATTTACCAGTCTAGACTTCCAGGTGCTCCTGCAGAATGGCTCTATCAGGCTGGTTTTGAGGATAATACTCCTACGGTAATCAAGGAAACTAAACTCCTGAGCCCGAAAGGCGATGAAATTACGGTTAAGCCCTTGGAAAAAGTTGAGATTCTTGAAAAGATTGAGGGAAATTCCGGCGAAAATTTATGGGATTACGGAAATCAGGACACAAATTTTAGCCACGAGTATTTTTACCGCTACAATTATTATCTTGTCCGCACCCAAGACTACAAAACTGGAATCATCGGTGGCTCTTCTTTGGCTCATTTTGAGATGGGGCAGTCTTACGATGGCCCGAATGTTCCTGTCGGCGGCTGCGAAAGTCCTTATGATTTTTATGTCAGGCTCCTTTTTAATCCTGTTCGCACGGATAATTACAAGACGAGCTATTATGCCGAGCTTTTTGAAGTGAACCACGAAACGAAGGAAATCCATGCCCTTGAAACTGGATACACTGAAGGCCCCGGATTTGAGATAGGACCGGTATATCTCGGAGATTTGAACGAAGGAAGTCCATATTTTATGGAGCTTACCGCTTACCGTGATTCTGACATGGAAAAGTATAAGTTTTTTGATGAGCCGACTAAAGTTGAGCCTTTCTATTCATTCATATTCAAGACATCACTTAACTGGCCGGAAGTCTCATACAATTATTACACCGTGCAACGAGACACCAAAGTTGCCTGCAACAGCCTTTACAAAACCTCTTATGATATGGAGGGCAAAACAGAGGATAATTATTACAGATATTCATACAGCTATTTTGAAACCGAGAACAGAAAAGTGCCGGAATGTGTTTTAGGCGAGTTTGAATTACAACAGCTCGATGAAAACGGCGGACACAGATGCCTGGGGCATCGAATAGAGCATTTCAGCCTTGATTCCATGACCATGAAATATGAGTCAAAAAGAAGCGAAGAACTGGATTACGCCCCGGAGTGGTAAGGTTTTTGCAAACTGTTTATAAAGAAATCCATGATAAGGACAGAAAAATACGATTCCTCTAAAGTGAAATGGCCACGCCACGCCGACGGTTCATGTGATTTCGAGGGCTATCTGAAATAAAGGAAATTAGACTGTACAAAGCGGGCAAAGGATACGCAGGGCGCGAAGCGTTGCGAAGCAATGAAGCGAAAGCGGAACCCGGAGCAGCCTGGTTTTTGCGAAGCAAAAATGCCCCCATAATCATATTGTTTTTAATAGCCTTTTTTTCTCAGATTGTACAAGCATTGATTTTTTACTATAATATTTGCTTATGAACAATATCAAAATGAACAAACGACTTATCACATCAGCACTTCCTTATGTAAACAATATTCCTCATCTCGGAAACCTGATTCAGATGCTTTCCGCTGATGTCTTCGCACGATTCTGCCGTTCACGCGGATATGAGACAATGTATGTCTGCGGCACAGACGAATACGGCACTGCCACAGAGACAAAGGCCCTGCAAGAAAAAAAGACTCCGCGCGAGCTTTGCGATTACTACTACGCAATCCACAAGGACATTTATGAGTGGTTCGACATTGCTTTTGATAAATTCGGACGCACTTCAAACGAAGAATGTACCGAAATCACACAGAGCATTTTCAACGACCTCGACAAAAACGGCTTCATCAAGGAGCACACTTCAAAGCAGCTTTTTTGCCCAAAATGCAATATGTTCCTCGCTGACCGTTATGTTGACGGAACCTGCCCAAAATGCGGGGCTACCGATGCACGTGGCGACCAGTGTGACTCATGCGGCACGTTGCTTGACCCGACCCAGCTTTTACAGCCACGCTGCCACACTTGCGGCTCAACTCCTGAAGTACGCGAGACAAAGCATCTTTATATTGACCTTCCTTCAATTGCTCCGCGCCTTGAGGAATGGATGGAAAAAACAAGCAAAGAGGGCAAATGGAGCGCAAACGCAATCCAGATGACAAAGGCATGGATTCGTGACGGCCTCAACGAGCGAGCAATCACACGAGACCTCAAATGGGGAATCCCGGTTCCAAAGACCGGATACGAGAACAAGGTTTTCTATGTCTGGTTCAACGCGCCAATCGGCTACATGTCAATCACAAAACAGCTGGCAGACGAAATGAAAGCTGCGGGCAAAGAAACTTTCGACTGGAAAAAATGGTGGATTCCTAGCGAGTCGAGCGAGAAGTTTGATGAAAAAATTGACTTGTTCCAGTTCATCGGAAAGGACAACATTCCTTTCCACACTGTAGTATTCCCATGTTCTTAAATCGGATCAGGAAAAGACTACACAAAACTCTATCAC
>NZ_JAFRNB010000103.1 GCF_017430385.1 Treponema sp. | reverse complement strand
GCTGAGTGATCAAGCGGGCATAAGAAGTCTCTGCACAACCTGCGCATGAGCCTGAGAACTCAAGAAGCGGCTGGTTGAACTGGCTTCCTTTGACTGTGTTGTCGCCGAATCCAGAATCTGCCTTCTTTGAAACATTTGCAACGAGATAGTTCCATGCTGGCTGCTCTGAGAGGCGAGTCTCCTGTGGAACCATTGTGAGTGCCTGAACTGGACAAACTGTTGTACATTCTCCACAACCCATACAATCGAGTGGGCTGACAGAAAGTGTGAACTTGTATTTTCCAGCCTTTGGCTTGAGGTCAACAGCTTTTCCGCCGTTCTTCTCGACTTCACTAGCTTCTGCGTCTGTGAGGAGATATGGACGGATTGTTGCGTGTGAACAAACGAATGCACAGTTGTTACACTGAATACATTTTGTTGAATCCCACTGAGGAACATTGACCGCAGTACCGCGCTTTTCGTAAGCAGAAGCTCCAAGCTGGAACTGACCGTCAGCGATGTCCTTGAATGCGCTGACTGGCAAGTTGTCGCCGTCCATGAGGGCGATTGGGTTCATCAGTTTTTCTACCATATCGACGGTAGCTTTTTCGCCCTTCAATGCAGGTTTAGCCGCATCTGGAGCCGGGTTCTTCCATGAGTCTGGAATCTTGACTTCGTGCAACGCGCCCGCGCCCTGGTCAATCGCCTGGCAGTTCATGTCAACGACATCCTGACCTTTCTTAGAGAATTTGGCAACAACCTTCTCTTTCATGTATTTAATTGCTTCTTCTGGCGGAAGAACATTCGCCAATTTGAAGAACGCAGACTGAAGAACGGTAGAAGTTCGCTTTCCGAGACCGATTTTTGTTGCGATGTCAACTGCGTCTACGGTGTAAACCTTGATGTTGTGGTCAGCGATGTATTTCTTTGACTCAGCAGGCAAGTGCTTGTCGAGCTCTTCGTCGCTCCACTGACAGTTGATAAGGAATGTACCGCCGTCTTTTACATCCTGAACCATCTTGTAGCCCTTGATGATGTAAGACTGGTTGTGACAAGCTACGAGATCAGCCTGGTTGATGTAGTATGGTGAGCGGATTGGTTTGTCACCAAAGCGCAAGTGTGAAATTGTGATACCACCAGTCTTTTTAGAATCGTACTGGAAGTATGCCTGAATGTATTTGTCAGTGTGGTCACCGATGATTTTTGTAGAGTCTTTGTTTGCACCGACTGTACCGTCACCACCGATACCCCAGAATTTACACTCAACAGTTCCTTCTGCTGAAGTGATTGGAGCTGGTTTAACCTCTGGCAATGAGAGATTTGTAACATCGTCTGTAATACCGATTGTAAAGCGAGCTTTTGGCTCTGCTTTTGCAAGTTCTGTGTATACAGCGAATACTGAGCTTGGTGGAGTGTCTTTTGAACCCAAACCGTAGCGTCCGCCAGTAAGAACTACGTCGTTCATGCCAGCTTCGCGGAGAGTTGCAGCGACATCAAGGAAGAGTGGTTCACCCAGAGAGCCTGGTTCCTTTGTGCGGTCAAGAACAGCGACTTTCTTTGCTGTTTTTGGCAATTTTTCCAAGAATTTCTTTGGCATCCATGGTCGGTAAAGATGTACTTTAACAAGACCGACTTTCTCGCCTTTCTTTGTGAGGTAGTCAATTACCTCTTCTGCAACGTCACAGATTGAGCCCATTGCAACGATTACGCGGTCAGCATCTGGTGCACCGTAGTAGTCGAAAAGGCCGTATTTTGTGCCGAGTTTGGCATTGATTTTGTCGATGTATTTCTCAACGATAGCTGGGAGAGCCTCGTAAGTTGAGTTACAAGCCTCGCGGTGCTGGAAGAATACGTCACCGTTCTCGTGTGAACCGCGCATTGCCGGATGCTCTGGGTTGAGAGCGTGAGCACGGAAAGCTTTGAGAGCTTCTGTTGGGAACATTTCTTTGAGGTCAGCGTAGTCCCAAGTCTCGATTTTCTGGATTTCGTGTGAAGTGCGGAAACCATCGAAGAAGTTGATGAATGCAACTTTGCCTTCGAGAGCTGCCAAGTGAGCGACAGGAGCCAAGTCCATGACTTCCTGTGGGTTTGACTCAGCGAACATCGCAGCACCTGTCTGACGACAAGCGTAAACATCTGAATGATCACCGAAAATATTCAATGACTGTGTAGCAACACAACGAGCTGCAACATGGAATACACAAGGGAGCTGTTCAGCAGCAATCTTGTACATGTTTGGAATCATCAAGAGCAAGCCCTGTGAAGCTGTGAATGTTGTTGTGAGCGCACCTGATGCCAAAGAACCGTGAACTGTACCAGCAGCACCGGCTTCTGATTCCATTTCGATAACCTTTACTTTGTTACCGAAAATGTTCTTCTGACCGTTAGCAGACCAGTTATCAACCCAGTCAGCCATTGGTGAAGAAGGTGTAATTGGATAGATACCAGCGACTTCTGTGAACGCATAAGCTACATGGGCTGCAGCCTGGTTTCCGTCCATTGACATTTTCTTTCTGGACATTTTGTCCTCCTATAAAATAGTAGAAAAGTGAAGATTCTATACGAGATTCGAATCTTTAAAAAGTATACCTAATACCCAATAGAATAAACCTAAATCAAGTTTCTTACAAGGAAAAAAAATGCATATTTTTTGCACAATTCTTATGGCGCGAATTCCCTTCCTCCGGGCTATCCGTAGTTCCGCCTTCCGGCTACATTCCGCCGCTCCCTGCGGCCGCTCTGGAACAGCCCCAAAAACTAAAAGCCAGACTTCGGTTAATTTTTCTCCAAAGTCTGGCTTTCTTTATCCTTTAACTGCTAATTGCTCACTGCAGCCAACTCGCGGGCAAGTTCTTCTTTTAACGAAAGCCCTTGCTCCAGAGGAAGGGAACAACATCGTGCGATTTGTTCCTCAGGCAACGAAGTTTCTCTAAGAAAGTTTTTTTGCATTTTCGGCAATGTAAATGGAAACTGGTCGGAAAAGTACAAATTTGTTATTTTGCAGCCTCAAAAATAATGTCTAGGAAGAAGACCGCTGCCAAAATCCATGTGACGAGCGGGATTTCTTTTGTTTTTCGGGCAACGAGCTTACACAAAACATAGCTGATGATACCGAAAACGATACCTTTTGAGATTGAGTATGAGAACGGCATCGCAATGATTGTAATAAATGAAGGAATTCCTTCGGAAATGTCAGTAAAATCGATTCCCATTACAGAGCGCATCATCAAGAATCCGACGAAAATCAAAGCCGGAGCTGTGGCTGCTGATGGAATGAGAGCAAAAAGAGGGCTGAGGAAAAGTGCGACAAGGAAAAGCAAGGCTGTTACGACCGACGCGAGGCCTGTTCGTGCGCCTGCCGCAACGCCTGAAGAACTTTCAACGAAGCTTGTGACTGTTGAAGTTCCCAAACATGCGCCAACTACTGTACCGACTGCATCAGAAAGAAGCGCGCCCTTTGCGTTTACGATGTTTCCTTCTTTATCTTTCAGATTTGCCTGCTCTGCAACGCCAAGCAATGTACCGATTGTGTCGAACAAGTCTGTGAAAAGGAATGTGAAGAATACGACGAAGAATTTGATTGTAAGGATGCTGCCCCACTCAAATTTGAACAAATAAGGAGCTTCTGGGGTTGAGAACGGCACGAAATCTTTTGGAATTGAAGTAACTCCGAACGGAATTCCAATGATTGTCGTGATGATGATTCCAACCAGAATTGAACCTGGAACTTTGAGCGTATACAAAACAACTGTGATTGCAAGGCCGAGCATTGCTACGATTGCAGAGGCATGTTTCAAATCAAAATTAACGAAACCAACCAAAGTGCCTGTGTCGTTAGCGACGATGCCTGCATTTGCAAGACCAATCAATGTGATGAACAAACCGATTCCGACAGCGACAGCCTTTCGCAAATTGAGCGGAATAGACTTGATGATTGCTTCTCGGATTCCAAAAACAGAAAGCAGAATGAAAAGAATGCCTTCAACCAAGACAGCTGTAAGAGCAAAAGCCGGAGTGCAGCCCATTCCCAAAACAACTGTGTAAGTAAAGAATGCGTTCAAGCCCAGGCCCGGTGCAAGTGCGACAGGAAGATTTGCACAGAAAGCCATGACCAATGTTGCGATTGCTGCAGAAACAGCTGTTGCCGTGAACAGTGCGCCCCATTCCAAGCCCGCACCAGAGAGAATTCCTGGATTGACGGCAAGAATGTAAGACATAGCGAGGAAGGTTGTGATACCGCCGACAATTTCTCGGCTAACGGTTGTTCCACGCTCCTGCAATTTGAAAAGTTTGTCCATAAAAGGTACCCCCAAAAATATCATTTAGTATAATGAAATGGTAAAAAAGTTCATACAGGCGATTACAATATAAAATAACTTTAGTTATAATTAAAAAAACCGATAATTAAACAAAATACCAAATGTGAAAAGATTTTTTTGGGGGAAATATATGAAAAAAACATTGTTTGTTCTTGCCGCAGCTGCCGTAACAGCACAGGTTTTTGCTTTCGATCCAGAAGCAGCACTCAAACCTGCAACATCAGTTGGCGAATACACAAAGATTGACTATCAGATTACAGAAAAATTCGGTGACTATTACCGCTCACCACGGGCAAAATATGTCCACAACTTCGATTCTACAGGCCGCGAGACTGAGGCTACTGAGCTTACAAGCAAGGACGCTCTCGTTGACCACATCACATACAAATACGAAGGTGATAATCTTGTTGAAAGAGTCTGCACTGATGCCGACGGAAAAATCTCATGGAAAATGACAACAGTTTATGAGAACGGAAACAAAGTCGAGGAATCAGAATACAACGCAGTCAACACACTCACAAACAAAACAATCTGGAAATATAACGGAAATCAGATTGACGAGTCTTATTACAATGCTGACGGCGCACTTCTTTCAAAAATCATCACAAAAAATGATGACCAGAACAGAGTTTCTGAAATCGCTCAGTATGCGGCTCAAGGAAATCTTGAGGAAAAGGCAATTTACACTTACAACGACGCAGGAAAACTTTCAGAAATTTCCTATATTAACACATCTGGAAATCAGAGCCGAAAAGTCGTATATCGATTCGACGCATCTTACCAGATTACAGAGGAACAGACTTACAACTCTGACAACAAGCTCATCGTCCGCGTAATTTACAAATACGATGCAAGCGGAAACATCATCAAGACAACAACTTACAATGTTGCAGAAAAATTCGGCACAACAGTGAACGAACTTGCTGGAATCGCAGAATACTTGTGGGGAACATCAACAAAACCTGCAGGTTCAGCTCCAGCCTCTGCACCAGCAGCAGCACCACGCTCTACATCAATGAGTGATGCAAAATAAGCAGAAATCTAAAAAACTGGGACTTTATAGGGGATAGATATGAAAACAATCGGAATCAAACTTGCTGACGGAACATTTTATCCAGTTCTCGAAGAGGGCACTCCAAAAAAGCGTATGCTGGATTTGACAACGGCCAAAGACAATCAGACAAAAGTTCAGATTGACTTGTACCGCTCAGAAACCGGCAGCATGGATGATGCCGAATATGTCGATACCCTTGAAGTCACAAAACTCAATCCTCACCCGAACGGAGAACCAGAACTCCATCTTTCTGTAGGTCTGGACGAAAACAACAACCTCACGGCCGAAGTAGTTGACCCGGAGACTGGAAAGAAGAGCGAGACTGAGGTAAGCCTTGTTTCACGAACAGAAGCAGAACGAGCCGAGCCAGCAGATTTCGCAATCACAGGCTCGGAAGATGCAACTGTTGCAGATGATTCAACAGAAGCTGGCACTGACGAGACTCTTGCAGCTGATTCAAACGGAATCGTTGATGCGGATCACACAAGCGACAATGCGGACGAGACAACATTCTCACCGGACGATCTTCCAGACATCAATTCATCGGCACTTGAGGACATGCCTTTCAGTTTCGATCATTCAGAGCCACATGTTACAAGCGAGATAAGCCCAGCCGCAGCCGGAACTTCATCAGCAGAAGGATTTAAAGGCGAGCTTCCTGATTTCTCTGATTTGGACAATGACATCCCTGTTGAGGACAAAACTCTTGAATCAGTAGATTTTTCAAAAGACAGCCTTGACGATATCGATGAAAGCAATGACATAATCGGCACAGAAAGCCCGGATTTGACAGAAGATACAACGGCCGACATTCAGACAGATACAACAACCATTGCTGACTCTGATAATTTTTCCACAGAAGATTTTTCATTGCCTGAGTTTGGCAACGATGATCCAACGGTAGCTGACGATTCAATTTCTGAAGACGACACAACCGTAGCTGATGACACGACATTGCCAGATTTTGGAGACGACAGCACTGACACAACTCTGCCAGATTTCGGAGATGACAGCACCGATACAACACTTCCTGACTTCGGCGATGACAGCAACGACACAACTTTGCCAGACTTCGGAGACGATTTCGGAAGCAACATTGACACATCAACTGACTCAACAGATTTTGATTTCCCAGAATTCGATGTGCCGGCAACAGATACAACTCCAAGCGGACTGGACTTCGATGATTTGGACGATCCTTCATTCAATTCTTCGGCAGTTTCTGGAGGAGCCGGTGCAATGGACTTCTCTGACCTTTACGACAAGGAAACACTTGCAGGCGAACATGCTTCACTTTATAACGAGGATGAGGAAGAAAAAAAGACCCGCGCACCAGTCATTATCTGCATAATTTGTGCGATTATCTGTGTGATTGCGACAGTTCTGCTTCTCTTTGTCGTTCCTTCAAAATACAACCTCATTGCTTCGCGCAACACAAACGGCGTTTCACTGCTCGACAAATTCTTCCATAAAGAGCATGTAATTGAAAGAACAGTCGAGGAGCCAAAAGAAGAAAAGAAATATGTCGATGTCGTTGTTGAGGAGCCAAAGACTGAGGCAGCCCCGGAAGCCGTCGAGGACAAAATCGTAATCGCACCGGAGCCGGAGAAAGTTGTTCCGAAGCCAAAGCCAGCTCCAGTTCAGGAAAAGAAACCTGAAACTAAAAAGACTGCTGATGTCAAATATCATATCAAGTGGGGCGACACTCTCTGGGATATTTCTGAATCTTACTACAAGACTCCATGGAAATATCCGAAGATTGCGGACTACAACAATATCAAGAATCCAGATTTGATTATCTCTGGAAAAGATATTTTAATCCCAGCAGAATAATGTAAACACAAAATCCATCCTTGGATTTTGTGTTTAAACGAGAAACTTCTGTTCACCTAAAGGCAAATGCGGCAAACCGCGTTGTCTTTGCCGTTCGAAGTTTCTCTCTTTGCTTTTTCTCCGCATCCAAACGAGCACGACAACGGAAGTGCTCGATGCGGAGCACCGTTTGAATTTTTCCATTTTTCAATTAAAATCTTCCTTATGAAAAAAATCCTGCCACTTTTCATTTTTTTAGTTTTGTTTTCTGCCTGTGCTAAGGTCGGAACTTTAAATCAAAGTTCTGCGCAAAAAGAATTCGGACAAGACTCAAACTATTTTCTTGCACTCCAGGCTTCTGACAGCGGCAACGAGGACGAAGCTCTCCGCCTTTTTAAACTCGCGCGCAAAAAAGCCAGCCCTCTGATTGCAAAACGAAGCGCGGAATCACTCACAATTCTTGGCAGCGTAAAAGACCGTCTTGAAGCCGCTACATATCTTGCAGACAACTACGATGATGAATCTTCCCTTGTGACAGCGTGCAGGACTTTCTTCCAAAATGATGAATTCGCAACAATCATCAAGCGGACAGATAAAATTTCACTCGAAACAGCAAAAAATGAGCTGATAAAACTCAGGCTTCTCTCGCTCGCACAAAAAAAGGACAGCCGTTTTGATTCAGAATTTTTCAAATGGTTTGTCTCACGCCAGATTTCCAGCGAGCATCTTGAGACTTACGGAGCATATATTGCCCGGCTCAACGAAAAAAATCTTAACATTCAGAACGAAACCGAAAAATTCCAAAAAAATCTGAACAAAAGAAGCCTTCTTGAAAGCCAATTGGAGCCGGAAGAGCCAGTTCCGTCACAAAATGGCAACGCTGATCCGGGAAGTGCAGCTGATTCAACAGAAACGGCGGGCGATAATCAGGCAAAACTTCCATCAATCGAGCCGGAAGAAGGTTTTGAGCCACTTTCGGAAGCCCTGAAAGAAGCCGAAAATCCCGAAAAAACGATAATTGATTACAGAATCGCGGTATTCCACCGAAGCTACAAACTCACCTTCCCTCAAATCGACAAAATCTTCAAGATTTACGAAAACCGTGGCGAAGAAATTGACTCACAGGTTCTTTCTGACATCGGTAAGGCAACTCTTTACGGAACAAGCGATTATTTTGTCTCAGCACGAAAGTTCGATCAGCTGGCAAAGAAACTTTCACCCGAAAAAGCATATTTCGCCTATTTTTATGCGGCACGACTCTACGACAAAGCAGGCCGCTACCCTACACAGACAATTTCACGATTCAAAAATGCGCTTGAATCCACAAAAGATGAGCTTCAGTTTGACAATTGCCTCTGGTATCTTTTGAATTTTCAGCTCCGCACTTCAACCGACGACATAATTTCCACGCTCACGGAATATGGCTCACGAATCCACAACGCAGAATATTTTGATGATTTTTTTGAGTCACTTTCAATTTTGCTGCTTTCAAGTCATCGATGGCAGGATTTTTACAGGGTCTGGAAGCAGACTAACTCAAATTTTTCTCCGCTGACACAAGGAAAATACGCCTACATTTCAGGCCGATTGATTGAAGAAGGCCTTGCCCGCGGAGACGAAGGCTTAAAAACCCGGCAGGCACTCGAAGCCTTTATGCAGGTGCTCAATTCACCATCTTCTCTCTATTATAAAGTGTGTGCGCTTGAACGACTGAATGTTACCGCCCCAGACCTTGTTGAATCTTACATTCTGAGGCAGAACGAGCCTGAAAAGAAAATCGAAGACAACGGCGAAGGAAATCTTCTGCTTGGTTATGCCGCTTTTGGCTTCCCGCAGCGACTTTACACAGAATGGCTCGCAAACCGCAAAAATATTTCTGTTGCAGACTCAATCGAAATCAGCAATTTCCTGGCAAAATGTGCCGAGCGCAGCAAAGACAGCACTTACAATGTCCAGAGCCTAAGAATCGCAGCCCGAACATTTGAATCAGCAGGCGGAAATATTCCAAAAGAACTTTTAAAGCAGAATTTTCCGCGATTTTTTAAAGAAATCATTGATAAGGCCTGCAAGGAATTTGATCTTCCTGATTATCTCGTTTATGCACTTGTACGAAGCGAAAGTTTTTTTGATCCGAATGTTACAAGCAAAGCAGGAGCAAGCGGCCTCACTCAGCTCATGGAATCCACAGCCGATGACCAGGCCAAAAAGCTTAAGCTCGGCGAAAATTATGACATTCTGGATCCGGAAACAAATCTCCGCATGGGCACACACTATCTTGCAAACCTGATTTCCCGAACGGACGAAAAAAATGAACTTCTTGCACTCTACGCATACAATGCCGGCCTCACAAATGTCCGAAACTGGGGAAGGTCTTTCCGAAACGACTGGTCAACAACTGGCCGACCAATGCAAAAACCTGTCGGAATCAGCATGGACTTGTTCCTGGAATCCCTGCCCTTCACCGAAACGCGTGAATATGGAAGAAAAGTGATTTCAGCGGCAGCGATGTACGCCTATCTTTACAAAGGGATTTTGCCGAGCGAAACAGTACGGGAAATTATGTATTGAAAATTGAAAGCGAAAAATTGAAAGTTGAAAATTCAGGGGGCTTCCCGCTTTCGCGGGCCGGGTGTTCCGTGGTTCGCTAACGCTCATTGCTACACTGCGTTCCGCAACGGCTTTGCCGCCACTCCATACCCTAGCCCAGTTTTCAAATCTTCCCCCACTCCCACAACTTCTCACAAAGTAGTATACTTTTTCCACTATGGAAAATCCTTTGTCTAATCTTTTGCCGTCAGCTTGTCATTTTCTTTCGCTGAACGGCTCAGAGCTTATGCTTCTGGTCGGAATCATGATGTTTTTTGGCTCTTTTGGTGGCCGCATCTTTCAGAAACTCAAGATTCCGCAGGTCGTGGGTTATATCGTAATCGGAATTATTATCGGAGTCTCAGGCTTTGCAATCCTGGGCAAAAATACAGTCGCTGCCCTCAACCCAATCTCAACGGCTTCACTTTCGCTGATTGGCTTTCTGGTCGGTGCAGAACTTAAAATCGAAGTAATCAAAAAATACGGAAAGCAGTTCGTAGGCATTTTGATTGGCGAATCAATCACGCCATTTTTCGTAGTCGGGCTTCTTACGGGAAGCGTCACTTATCTTTTCACAAAATCTGTCGCACATTCAGTGGCTTTCGGTCTTTTGCTCGGAGCAATCTGTGCCGCCACAGCTCCGGCCGCCACAACCGATGTTCTCAAAGAATACCGCACGAAAGGCCCGCTCACCACAACGATTCTGGGAATTGTCGCCATGGATGATGCAGTCGCGCTCATTTTGTACGCAATTGCAGCCACAATCTCAGCCCCTCTTCTCGGCGGTCATACAGTTTCCTTTTTAAGCCAGCTGGGGGCAATCGCTTACGACATTTTTGGCTCAGTCGCGCTCGGCATTGGATTCGGCTTTGTCCTCAATCTTATCCTCAAAAACATAATGAACAACGACGGCCGCGTTCTTGGATTCTCGCTGGGAACTCTCTTCCTCTGTACGGGAGTCTGTAACGCGCTCGGCCTGGACAACATCCTTTCGGCAATGTTCATCGGCTTTTTCATGACAAACTTT
>NZ_JAFRNB010000102.1 GCF_017430385.1 Treponema sp. | reverse complement strand
GTTGGCAAGAATGATTTCAAATCCGATTTCTTCCAAATCATCTTTTGTGAGAGCCTTAACTGTGGCGTTAGTTCCGACAGGCATAAAAACAGGAGTCTGAACGTCTCCATGCGGAAGATGCAAAGTGCCCGTGCGAGACGCGCCGTCCGTTGATTCGTGTTTGATTTCAAAAATATTTTCTATCATTTCAAAACGAGTATATCACAAAAACAAGCGGCTGTCAGTTATAGGCAAGGAATTTATGTGCGGGCGTATCTCAAAACCACCGCCGCAATCACGACGAACATGAAAACCGGGAACCACGCGCCCATAAAAGGAGAAATCGCTCCGAATTTTGCGAGAAGCATCGTAATCATCTGCGTGACATAGAACAAAACTGCCGCGCTGATGCACGAAGCAAGGCTCATCAGCATGACATTTTTGCGGGTTTTTCCGCTCAAACCAACCGACAAAAATACAACGATGAACAGAATGAACGGAAATGAGAATTTTTTGTAATAAAGGCTCTGAGGCTCCGCGAAAGGAAGGCCCGCTTTCTGCAAATGCTCTATGTAAACTTTTGCCGTGGCAGAATCAACGGTCTCAACGCTGATTACATTGTTCTGGAAAGTCTCAGGCGGCTCAGTAAGCTTTTTCGTAATATCAGATGAAACAGCTCCTGCAGTTACAGTTCCGTTCTCCTGAGTATACTGGACTGCCCCCGACAAAAACCATCTGTCATCATGCCAGCTGGCAGAATCAGCACGAATCACGGAATTCAGAGATTTATCCTCATTGCGGACTATTATATAGAGGGAATTAAGCCGTTTTGAATCATCATCATAAAATTCAGCCTTGTAGCAGATGTTGCCGTTATCACTTAGGATTACTATTTTGTCATTATTCAGGGATTTATCCTTATTGAGGACTTCTTCCTGCTCGGCCGTTTTTTTGGCATAAGTCGGAACTACAATCTTGTCATCGAAGAAGAAAAGCGCGAAACTCATTCCGAAAGCAAAAACGAGAAGAGGAAATGTGAATCTTGTGAGGGAAATTCCCGAAGCGAAAATCGCAATCAGCTCGTTGTTTGCGTACAAATCACTGAGAGTGTAGGAAACTGCGAAAAGCATGGCAATCGGCGTGGCATACCACAGGCACTTAGGAACATAAAGCCCCATAATTCTTAGAACTTTTAGCCCCGGAACGCCGTTAGAGATGAAATTCCAAAGATTCATCATCAAATCGACCATGATAAGGACAAGGGCAAAGAAAACGATTGCTCCGAGAAAAAGAGGAATGACTTTTCTGAAAAGATATTCGACGATTTTCATTTACGCAAAAGCCTCAGATAGAAAAGGATTCCCGCCCCGCCTATGAACAGGTTTGGTGCCCACATTGTCGTAACACCGTAAACGCCTGTGCGCGAGCTGAAAATCTGCCCGACAATGCTCACAGCCCAGTAGAACACGGAGATAAAAAGCCCGATAATCAGGCCGATTGTCTGTCCGTTGTGCTTTCCGAAAATCAGCGCGAGCGGCATTGCCAAAATCGCGAAGAAAATTGAGCCGAACGGAACCGAGAATTTTTTTGCCATCTCCAAATTGTAGCGGTTGCGTTTTTTTGGCGTGACATCGGGATCTTTTTTCATTTCCTTGATTTCTTTGTAAAGGTCGTAGCTCGTCATCTCACGCGGAGAAACTACTGAATTGTTTTCAAGGAATGTTGATTCAAAAATATTCAGCTCAACATTCTCGCTCATCAGGACATCGTAATTGTTCTTCTTGTCCTGACTGAACATAAGAACGCTCGCATCATTCATAATCAGCTTCATAAGAACGCCCGGTTCCGTTGCTTTTCTTACGGCCGAAGCATCAGCGACTATAATCCTCTGGCCACCGTCTGAGTCAGTATCGAAGAAAATCAGGTCGCTCACATTCTCACCGTTGACATCACCGATTACGAGAGTCTTGTCATTAGTCCTTTTTATTGAATTTGACTCCAGCTCAACGGCCGGATTTGAAGTGAGGATTGAACGGTAAAGCTTGTTGTAGTTGAGAGTTCCAAGAGGAAGAAGATAATCGTTCACGAAAAAAGAAGCGAATGAAATCAAGACCCCAAGAATAAGCACAGGCTTTAAAATCACACGGTAGCCCTGACCGCTCGCACGGAAAATCAGAATCTCGTTTTCGCTCGCAAGACGCCCCAGGCACATCAAAAATCCGACCAAAGTTGCGAACGGAGCCGACTGAGCAATGACCATAGGAAGGGAATATGCGATGAGCCGCATTACATCCATGACAGGAACGCGTTTTTTGAGGATATTCTCGGCGACCAAAAGAATCTGATTGACGAAGAAAACCATGAAAAAGAAGATGAACGCGATGAAAAAGTAAAGGAAAAGTTCCTTCATGAGGTAGCGGAAAATGACATGGCGGTTGATTCCGGTGTCTTCCTGCATTGAAGTTGCAAGAAAAGAGGAAAGCCTTTTTAAGCCGAGTTTTCCTACGGCACGGCTCAGAATTTTGGCTGAAAAATTAAGAAGATTAAATTCGTTGTATTTTAAAAGAAGCGATTTTGCGAATTCCTCAAGCCGTTTTTTTGCCCCGCTTTTTGCCCATGTACGACGGTAGAATATTATGGAAACAACCGCACGCTTTACAGGGTAAAATGCAGCGGATTTTTTTAATCGCTTGAGAAATTCAGATTTTTTCTTTAAAAGAAGCTGACGAAGCTTCCAGATTGGACTTGGCATTACTTTCCTGTGCTTCCGAAGCCGCCTGCTCCCCGTTCAGTTTCGTCCAATGAAGAAACCTGCTCAAAAACACCAATCGTGACAGGAGCGACGACAATCTGTGCGATTCGCTCACCATTTTTGACCTCAAAATCCTCATCGCCCAGGTTTACGAGAATGACTTTGACCTCGCCGCGATAATCCGAATCAATAGTTCCCGGAGTGTTCAGGACTGTAACGCCGTTTTTTGCGGCAAGGCCTGAACGCGGCCTAACCTGTATTTCATATCCTTGTGGAATCGAAAAGAAAAGCCCGGTCGGAATCATGGCACGAGAGCCTTTTTTGATGATTACTGGCTCCGAAAGGAAAGCGCAGATATCTGCACCCGCAGCCCCGCTAGTCTTATATTCAGGAATAACTGCCCCTTCTGAGGCAACGCACTTAATTTCGATTTTATTCATAAAAGAATTATAAAATAAAGTTGCGATTTTTTAAAGTCAGCCTTACAATAAAAAGATATTCAAAAATAGGTATCCAATGGTTTCTTGGATGCAGGAGGTTATATGAAAAGAATATTATCATCAATCATCGGGCTTGCAATGTTATTCACACTTGCATCTTGTAACAAAAAAACAAACAACAGCACGAATGCAGAAAGCGCAGGAGGAGAATTCAGCGAGCTTATTGAAGCGGCAAAAGCAGAAGGAGCGCTGACAGTCTACGGTTCATGTGAGGAAGAATACATTGCCGCCGCCGTAAAAAATTTTGAAAAAAAATACGGGATTCCTACAAAATATCAGAGACTTTCAACATCAGAAGTTTACACTAAGATTTCTGAGGAACACGGAAATCCATCCGCAGATGTTTGGTTCGGCGGCACGACAGATCCATACAACGAGGCTGTAGCTGCAGGTCTTCTTGAATCATATCAGGCAAAGAACGCAAAGAACCTCATCAGCACAGATTACAAAGATACAACAGACTGCTGGTACGGAATCTACAAAGGCATTCTTGGCTTCATGGTCGATCAGGAAGAGCTTACTGCACGCAAACTCGAAGCTCCAAAAACATGGGACGATCTTCTCAAACCTGAGTACAAAGGTCTCATCATGCTCTCAAACCCGAACACAGCGGGAACAGCAAAACTCGTAATCAACACAATGATTCAGATGAAAGGCCACGATGCGGCAATGGAGTATTTCAAGAAGCTCGACAAAAACATCGCTCAGTACACAAAATCTGGTTCAGGTCCTTCAAAAATGGTTGGTCCTCACGAGTGTGTAATCGGCGTTGGCTTCCTTCATGACGGAATATACCAAATTCTCCAGGGCTACAACAACATCGGTCTTGTAGTTCCTGCAGACGGAACTTCATTCGAAATCGGCGCAACCGCAATCTTCAAGGGAGCAAAACATCCTAACGCAGCAAAACTTTGGATTGAGTACGCACTTTCTCCAGACTGCGTAAACCTTGCAAAAGAATCTGGCTCATATCAGTTCCTCGTTTTGAGCAACGCAACTCAGCCAAAAGAAGCAGCACAGTTCGGCCTCGACATGAACAATACAATCAAGTATGACTTCGAGGATGCAAAAAAGAACAGCGCAAAATATGTAGAGGACTTCTTCAAGGCACTTGAAAGCGCGGCAGATGACCGTTTCAAGACGAAATAATTATTAAAATTAGCGACCAAAAAACAAAAACAGACTACCAGCAAGAACGGCACATTAGAAACTCAAGGTTGGGCGTAATAGGAATCTGACTCGCTTGCGCTCGCACGCCCAAATTGAGTTTCATGTGCCAACCTTGCTTACCGTCTGTTTTTGCATTTTTTTTCATTAGTTCAATCATTATTTCAGCTTTTAGCATAGGAACTTCGGCTTTTTGCATCAAAAAAGGAAAAAATATATGGAATATAAAAATCAAGG
>NZ_JAFRNB010000101.1 GCF_017430385.1 Treponema sp. | reverse complement strand
GAGCGCGAAGACGGGGGGCGCATGGCCGCCGGATGATGACGCGCGGGATTGGAGCGGCGCGCAGCGTGCCGCGGCGGCCATGCCGCGGGTGGAGGACCTGCCCGCAGCCGGAACGGACTGCCATGCAGAGCGGGGGGGCGTCCCTGCCCCGCGGGCTGGCCCCGGCATGGGCGGCGCGGCATGGAGCCGGATGGCGGAACCGCGCAAAGCCCGGAGCACGCGGGGTCGCGCCATATTAAAACTCAACCTCGCCAATCAGGAAAGTTCCTTTCACTTCATTCAGCTGGAGCGTTAGGACTTCCCGCTTTTGATTTTCACGGCCAAAGTTCGTGTAGACTTCGGCCTGGACTGTCACCGGCTGCAAAACTTTCTGCTGGTGATTTCCGTAATAGTTTGCTTCGATTTTGAGTTTTCCGCCCGGAGCTGTTTTTATGCAGAATTCTTCGGGGCCGTAGCCTTGCGTAAAGTCGCGGCTCATTCTTGCTCCGTTCCGGGTGATTCTGTTTCCGTAGAAACATTTTTCGCCGTCCTTGTCTGTAACCCACAAATCAATGTCACAGTCGTCAGTGTTCCATGTGAGAATGATTCTGACATCAACATCGAAATTCTGAATCAGTTTTTTGTCAAAGCCCGAAAGGTCAAGCTTGATTTTCTTTCGTTCACATTCTGCGATAATCGCGTTCATATCGTTAAGACAAATCTGCTGAACTTCATCAAACCGTCCGTCCCATTTTTTCTGGACAACTTTGTAAAGTGTTTCGCAGGCTTTCTGCTCATCACCAAAAAGATGGTAAGCCATTCCCAAATCGCGGTAGAACTGGGGAACTTCGCCTTTGAGAGCAACAAGCTTTTCAAAGACAGGAATTGCGAGAGCATAGTTTTTCCGCTCGACAAGTTTGTTCGCCAACGCACGAAGAATGTCCGTGTTTTCAAGTTCAAGCTCGGAAAGATTTGAAAGAATCCTAATCGACTCAGCCTCAAGGCCTTCCTCGGCAAAATAATCAGAAACTTCCATGTAGAAGGCCGGGGATGTGCCATAATTTTTTTTGAGCAAAAGATATTTCTGATACATTTGGGCAGTCTCACACTTTTTGAGAGCTGAAAGATACTCCGCATTTGGCGACCAAGCCTGAAGCTGGATTGAAGATGGTTTTGAAGCCGAAGGATTTTCTCTGACAGCAGATTTTGCCATCATCATTGGAGCAGCAGCACGAACTTCTGGATTGTAGCCCGTGCCAGTCCATTCATTAGGCACGGCTTGCTCACTTATATCCGAATAAACAAGTTCAGAATCTTCTTCCGCAAGGGAATCCAAAAAGACTTCGTTTCGTGATTCATTATTTCTGCTGAGGCTAAGCGGCCGTATAATTCCACCTTCCTTCTTTTTCTTTTCTTTCTGCTTTTTGAAATCCTCAAGGCTCGTATTCCACCATTTTTTGAAATCCTTGAAAGTTTTGTAAACAGATTCCGGGATTTTTCCGCTTTCTTCTGAATTTTGAGGCTTGAAAATCGAATTTCCTTGCCGAGCCACAATTTCTTCATATTCGGAATAAAGTTTTTCGTCATCTTTTGGAGGCACGATTCCGTATCGGGCATAATCGGTGGCAGTATCAAGCACAATCAGGGAAGTGTCTTTTGTGACGATTGAGAATTTCTTTGCGAGCGAGATGATTTCGTCTTTGTTCTTGTCGTAATTTTTTGAAAGAGAATCGATTTTTTGAGAAGCCCAAAGCCGCGCGACATTTTTGCTTTCGATTCCACCAACAGAACTGAGTTTTACGGTCACAGTTTCCTCGACATTGTTTCCATGCCCGAAATACAATTTGACTTCGGCATTTTTCTTTTTGAGAAGCCCGGAAAGCGTAAAGCAGCCCGAAACAACGCTTCCTTCTTCGGGATAGATTTCGCCGACAGCTTTTGAATCATATTCAGCACGAATCAGGCGGTAAGGCTCGCTTGTCATAAGAGAAAGTTTTTCTTGAACCGAAGATTTTCCAAGAGCCGAAAGATTCACATAAACGCCGCCATTTTTCTGTGCGAGAGAAGAAAGCCACGCGTGGTCAGCGGAAGCCGAAGAATTGATTGTATAGATTGAAGGTGATTTTTGATTTTTGGTGATTTTGCCCTTTTGAGCAGACTTAGGAACCGCACTCTCAGCAAGACCTTGTTTTCTTCCGTATGAATCATCCCAGTTCCCAAGACCGTCCGTAAAAAGAAGAATCTCGTCGCCGCCGAACTTTGCCCAGTCGAAGCCGAGATTTGTCGCGCCGTCGTATTCAAGATTTTTGATGAAATTTTCGAGCGATTTCAAATCTTTTTCGCCATTGATTTCAAAAACCTGCCCCGCAAGAACTTCATTTGCAAAGGGATAAACCGCGATTTTTGGAGCATCGAGTTTTTTGATGTAAGATTTTAGGAATTCAATTTCAGATTCAAGATTTCGTTTTTCGCCGCTGGAAGATACATCCCACCAGACCGTAAGATTTTTTGGGAGCGTTTTCGGGCGCGATGCGGCAGAAATTTGCCTTGCAGAATAGAAATAAGTGTCTTTTCCAATTGTCTCGGTGAAAATGCCTGCTTTGAAATTTGCAGGATTTTTTTCGATTCCCTGAACCGTGACCTGAATCTGACGAAGCCCCTTTGCCGGAATCGGGTAAATGCGGGTTTTGAAATTGTTGCCGCTCGTTTTTTCTATTAAGCCTGGGTCGATTCCCTGGCGGACAACAGCCTCGAAAACTTGGCGGCCTTTGTCCTTTTCGACGACAACGCCTTTTCGGAGCTTTCCGTTCACATCAATCGCATAGCCGATTACGGACTCGCCTTCTTCAAGCGGAAATTCAAGCTCACCTTCGAGAATCCGGTCACTCTGGTTTGCGACGATTAAATTTATCGAAGTAATCAAAATGTTTCCGAGCCGTTCAGTGGAAGATGAAGCAAGGGTAAGATTTACAGGATTGTTTTTTACATTCTCACCCGCAATTTTGATTTTGATATTTCGCTCAGAGAAAGCGAAGCTGCTTCCAAGAATTGAGATTACGGCGATAAAAGCCAGCCGTTTTGCGCATAAAATGAATCTGTTCATATAAATAAAATGATTGGCGAGGAAGAAAGTTTCAAAAATATCAGACGCGCCAGGCTATGGAGTGGTGGCGAAGCCAGTCTGGAGCGAAGCGGAAGACCGAGGGTACCGAGCCACGGAACAGCCGACCCGAACGCAAGTGAGGGAGACGCCCTATCGCACACATTTAAAAATCAAGCTATAATCGAAGAATGTCAAATTTTATCAATGAAAATACGCTTTTTGTTCTGGATTCTTACGGATTGATTTACCGCGAGTATTTTGCTTTTATTTCACGGCCGCTCACAAACTCACGCGGCGAAAATATTTCTGCGGTCTTTGGATTTTTCAGGAACCTGCTTACGATTTTAAAAACTTATTCGCCAAAATACATGGTCGCGGCGATGGACTCAAAAACGGCCACTTTCAGGCACGAGCTTTATGCCGAATACAAGGCGACCCGGCCAAAAACGCCGGAAGATTTGCATGCGCAGATTCCGTGGATTGAAGATATTCTGGAAACGCTTGGAATCCGCGTGATTCGTCGTGACGGCTACGAGGCTGACGATGTGATTGCGACTCTTGCCAAAAAAGCCGAGTCGGAAGGCAGAAACTGTGTCATTCTGAGCGCAGACAAGGACTTACAGCAACTTACAAATTCTCATATCCACTGCATGAAGCCGGATAAAACTCAGATTTGGGCGGAGCTTGATGAGGCTGGCGTTGAAAAAGACTGGGGAGTTCCGGCCACAAAACTGCTTGATTTGCTTTCTTTAATGGGAGACACGGCGGACAATGTTCCGGGCGTAAAGGGAGTCGGGCAGAAAACGGCGGTAAAACTTCTCACCGAATACGGCACTCTCGAAGGAATTTACGAGCACGCGGATGAAATCAAAGGAGCTTTGGGCGAAAAAATCCGAGGCGACCGAGAAAACGCATTCTTCTCAAAAAAATTGATTACGCTCTGTACAGAAGTTCCTGATTTGTGCGGAATTGGCGACTGCTGTACTACGAAGCTCAACTTTGCATCCGCGGCAGAAAAAATGTCGGCTCTCGAAATCCGTGCTATTGCAAGAGATTATCGTGCGGAAGCTGGAGGAAGTGCGGCAAATGCTTCAAATGCAGACGCTGATTTGGGAGATTTGTTCGCAGGTGCAAGCCCTTCAAAGAAAGAAAATGCCCCGAAAACTGCGGAACTTTCAGAAACTGGCTCTGACAGCCTGAGCCAAAGCATTGTTCCACTCAAGAATCAAGGAAATTACAAGGCGATTACCGATGCGGCAGAGCTTTCTTCATATATCGACAAAATTTTGGCGCAAGAGAATCCACTTTTTGCTTTCGACACTGAGACAGATTCTCTTAACACATTCGAGGCCAATCTTCTCGGATTCTCGCTTTCTTATGAAAAAGGAAGCGGAGTTTATGTTCCGATTGCAAGCGGCGGCGGAGATTTGTTTTCTGAGGAAGTCGGCGTTTCAAAAAAAGATGCTCTGGAAGAGATTCATAGGCTTTTTTACAGCCCGAAATGCACTATTATTCTCCACAACGCAAAATTTGACCTCAAAGTTCTGGACTCACAGGGCTTCATAAAAATTGAGGACTGGTGCGGCTGTCAGGATTGCAAAGAAAATGCCGCAACGGGAACTGTTGCCCGACTTGCAGACACGATGATTGCTCCGAACCAAAAATCCATCCATGGATTTTTGGATTCGCACGAGAATTTTCCGAAGGAAAATTCTCTCTCTGCTTTTACCCCGCCTCCTGCGAGGAACTGCGTTGCGAAAATTGCCGATACAATGATAGCTGCTTGGTTATTGGAGCCTGACCGAAGCGGAAAAACTGCTTACTCGCTCGAATACCTTTCGGAAACGATTCTTCACCTCAAAGGCACGGAATTTGACGAAATCGTTCCAAAAGGAAAAACTTTCGCCGATGTCGATTTGGAAACGGCGGCTTCATATTCAAGCGAGGACTCGGATTTTACTCTCCAGCTTTGGAATCACTTTGAGAGCCGCTTAAAAGAGGAAAATCTTTCCGAGCTTTTCTGGAACATGGAAATGAAAGTTTTGCCAATTCTTGCCCAAATGGAAGCAAACGGAATCCACATCGATTCAAATTACCTCAAAGATTACGCCGTCGAGCTTAAAAACCAGCTTTCTTCAATCGAAAAAGAAATTTTCTCGCTTGCGGGGCATGAGTTCAACATCGCTTCCCCGAAACAGCTTGGAACGGTTCTTTTTGAGGAGAAAAAACTTCCTGTCGGCAAAAAAACGAAGACCGGCTACTCTACGGACACGAGCGTCCTCGAAGAACTTTCGGAACTTGACCCGCTCCCGGCAAAAATCCTTGAATACAGGGCAAAAGCCAAGCTTCTTTCTACTTATGTCGAGACTTTGCCGGAGCAGGCTGACAGTGACGGCCGCATTCACACGAATTTCATGCAGACAGGAACCGCAACAGGCCGGCTTTCCTCAAAAGACCCTAATTTACAGAACATTCCTGTGCGCAGCGAAGAAGGCCGTCGAATCCGAACGGCTTTCACAGCCGAAAAAGGCACGGTTCTGATTTCCGCAGACTACGCGCAGATTGAGCTTGTTGTCCTTGCACACTTGAGCGGCGACAAAAACCTCTGCGATGCTTTCAACAACAATGTCGATGTCCACAAGTCAACGGCCAGCCTGATTTACGGAGTAGACATGAAGGATGTCACTCCGGAAATGCGAAGAAGCGCAAAAACCCTCAATTTCGGACTCATGTACGGAATGGGAGCCTTCTCGCTCGCAAAAGATTTGGGAATCGGCCGCGGCCAGGCAAAAGATTTCATCGAAAACTATTTTGCGGTCTATTCTGGCGTAAAAAAATTCTTTGACGAAAATGTATGCCATGCCGAAGAAACAGGCTTCATAAAGACAATCTTTGATCGCCGCCGAAAAATTCTTGCAATCAACAGTAAGAACAAAATGGAAAAAGAAGGCGCAATCCGGGTCGCAAAAAATTCTCCGATTCAGGGAAGTGCCGCCGACATCGTAAAAAAGGCGATGATTGATGTGGCTCAAGCCCTTAAAGCAACTCAAAGCAAGGCTCGGCTTCTTCTCCAGGTTCACGATGAGCTGATTTTTGAGTGCCCGGACGATGAAAACGCAATCTCGGACGCAATCGCACTTATCCGCGACAAAATGGAGCACGCCGTAAAGCTGTCCGTTCCGCTCCGAGTCTCAATCGAGCACGGCAAAAACTGGGGGTGCTTCCACTAAATGGAAAACGGAAAACGGAAAACGGAAAATTCAAGGGGGGAAGTCTCCCCCTCGGCTACAATGGCTTCGCCATTTCCGCCTACCCCTTCGCCTAGGGGCAAGCCCCTAAAACCCCAAATTATTTGTATCACCGGGCAGATGGCGGCAGGGAAAAATTTTATCTGCTCTCAGTTGGAAAAAGAAGGGTTTGTCTCTTTGGATTTGGACAAGACTGCTCACACCGCGATTTCTCTTTGCACGCCCCAGATTATTTCGGCATTTGGCGGCGAGGCGGAGAAGCGCGGGATTTCTCTCTTGAACTCCGACGGCTCTCTGAACAGGCGGGCGCTCGGTCAGATTGTTTTTTCAGCCCCGGAACTGCTCGCACGACAGGAATCCATCGTTTATCCCAAAATTATTGAGCTTACAAAGCAATTCATTGAAAAAAACAGCGGGAAAAGCGTGATTCTGAACGCTACGGTGCTTTTTAAAACCCCTGAGCTTCTTTCAAAATGCGAAAAAATTGTCTTCGTAAAGGCAAATCCCCTCAAAAGGCTCATCCGGGCAAAAAAACGCGACAAAATGCCGCTCAAGCAGATTCTCGCACGGTTCAAAAATCAGAAAAATCTTCTCAAAGAATACATGTGCGCCGCAGAAAAATTAAACATTCCTGTAGAGATTGTCAGAAACTAGTGAAATACCGGCGACACATGGAGCTCAGGCGGCTCTGGCATCCCAACAGGCTGGACAACGCAGGACGCACAGCAAATACGCTGATGATACGCCCGTAAAATTCACAAGCAGACCTTACATCTATTTACAGGAGGTTCTTTATGAAAGAACTATACAAATAGGGGAGTATTTATAGTACTCATTTCCCTTCTTTCCCTTATAAGTGCCTGCAGCGTTCATGGTAGCGGTGAAATTGTCAACACACCAGATTCTGCTTCCTACACCGTAACCATTGCAAGCGGCATTGAACACGGAACCGTGACCGCAAATCCCGCAAGCGCCACAAAAGGCACAAGCGTTACGCTCACGGCAACGCCAGAAACAGGCTATAAGCTTAAAACTCTTACTGTAACAAAAGCGGCAGGCGGAGAAGTAACGACAATGCCAGATAACAACACCCCAACAAAATACAAGTTCACGATGCCAGAAAGCAATGTGAATGTGTCTGCGGTATTTGAACATGCTTCAAAAAACATACCGCTTACCCTTGAAGCAATTGCGGCTGGCTCAATTACAATAACCAATCCATGGTCTACACTTAAATTTACTAAAAATGGTGGAGAACTTACTTCATGTGGTGGCGCAGCGGAACATGATATAATTGTTGAGGCAAATGACATAATTTGCTTCTATGCGGAAAGTTCTGGAAATTCAGCAAATTACGGTACCAAAAATATGGAAATTTCTTGCACGGCAGACTGCTATGTGTACGGCAACATTATGAGCCTAGTCACGCTTGAAACAGGAGCCACCAGCGCAAGCCAATGGAATCCAGAGGAAACGACTCTGACGACGGGATATGCATTTAACAGGCTGTTTTGGCAGAACTCCCATATAAAGAATCATGCTACCAAGACGCTCTACCTGCCAGCAGCAACGCTTACAGAGAGCTGTTACTCCAATATGTTCACTGAATGTACAATCCTCAGCTATATCAAGTGTCTTGCAACTAATATTTCTGCAGAAAGCTGCACCACAATCTGGGTAAGAAGCGTTGCAACAAGCGGCACCTTCGTAAGACCTGCCAGCACGACAGGCTGGACAACCGGCGAACACGGCATCCCGTCTGGCTGGACTACAGAGGACGCACAGTAGCTCTTCGGTTTAAGTCCAAGCGGAGCTTGCGTGAGGGATAGTAGCAGCGGCGACAGCCGTTCGTGCGAGTTTGCAAAGCAAACTCGTGAAGCAACCGTAAGGTTGCGACGAATGGAGCGCTCTGAGCGCGGAACTGCGGATAGCCCGACCCCGCCGCAAGGCGGGGGCACGCCCATTTTTTTGTTTTTCCTAAACATTTTTCCTAAAAATCCGATACTGAATCTATAGGAATGAAAACTTCCGAGGGGATTTTTATGGAACAGAAAAAAACTTTATGGATTGTCGCGGCGACTGGAATTTTTCTTCTTGTTGTTGTTGGCGCAGCTTTAATTCTTTATTCACCTTCTTTGAATCAGTCTTCCGGCGCAAAATCTGGATTGCAGGCTGGCTTTGATCCGACTACTGGCTGGATTAGTTCTACAAAACAGGGGGCAACTCCGGTTCCAGAAAGCTCTCTCTCTTTCAACACTGAGACTTCTGCACCAAACGAGACTGCGGCTCTCACTCCTTCTCCATTCACTTCAATTGACAATAATTCTGAGTCACAGAAAACTGCCCAGAATTCTGACAATGCTCTTCATGCGGACAAGCTCACTGTAATTGCTGACAATACTACTGTTTATTCAAACGAGACTACAACAATCGACTTGAACTCGCTCAAAGCAACTCCGAACAACGGAAACGGAATCATCGCAAAGAACGAGATGACAGCAAATCAGATTAACACGAACCGCCAGACTGAGCCAAAAACTTCTTACGAAGAGCCAGTTGCTGAAAATTATTACACTCCGGCTCCTGTAACTAAGGCTGCTCCTGAAAAACAGGCTCCGAAATCGACTGCGACTGCAACTGCAAAAGCGGCTCCAAAATCAACCGCTAAGGCTTCAAGCTCAACTGCCGTTGCAAAAGCTCCGGCTCCAAAAGCTTCTACTGCAAAGAAAGTTGCGGCTGCGGCTAAAAAAACTCCTGATTCATTCTGGGTTCAGGCTGCGGCTTACACAAGCAAGAGAAATGCTGACGAAGCAAGAACGACTCTCGAATCAAACAAGATTCCGAGCGAGGTGTTCACTTTCACTGATTCAAACGGCAAGACTTTCTACCGCGTTCGAGTCGGTCCGTACATCACAAAGAGCGAAGCTGAATACTGGCAGACAAGAATCGCAATGATTGACAAGTTTGCTTCTGCAAAAAGCGTGATTGTAAACACATCGATTAACTAGTATTTAAAAATAATAAGATAAATCCTCCTTGAAAAAGCTGGTTGGAGTTTGAAGGTTCAGATTTCAGCCGGCTTTTTTTTATTTTTTAGATTGAATGTCGAATTTTTTTTGATTTTTCCAAGTTTTTTTGACTTTTTTTCCATTTTCTTCCGTTTGCGTTGCCAAAAATCAACTTTTTTTTGCTATTAATATGCATGAAAATATCATGTAGATTTTTGGGGATTTTATCCTTTGGGCGCAGATTGATTTTCTGCATTTTGCCGGCTTTGGTCTGGAGTGCCGCATGGAGCCTCCGTGCCGAAGAATTTTTTAATTTTGCGGAATTCAAGGCGGCGACGGCTTTTACGATTCCGCGGGATGAAACTGAGAAAGAAAAGGCTGTTTCGGGAAATGCGGGATTGCGGCTTTCGTTCAGGGATGCGGATTTTCGGGGATATGTGTCTCTGCCGAAAACTGAACTGAAACAGATTGACGAGGCAGAAGATTTTTCAGAAAAACTCGATTTGCTTGACGAGCCGAGACTTGGCGTAGGGCTTTATCTTTTCAAAAAGACTTTTCCGACGGCGATAAAAATCGGGCACAATTCTTTCTCAAAGTCAGTTGCGCGCATGAAAAATCCGGCTCCGGCTGCTACGGCGAATCCGCTTGCAAAATCATTCGCGTTCTCGACAGGATTTGGGGCGGCTCTCCCGACGCTTACTTCAAGCAGGCAGCCTGTTTCATATTCGATTTGTGCCAGAACGGACGAAAAGATTTTCCCGGTTCAGTTTGGTGCGGAAGGATTTTTTAACGAGGACAAAGAATGTGCCGGCTGTTTTTCGGCAAAAAAAGACTTGGGAAGGAGCGTTTTTGTTCAGGCGGTGCTTTCTATAGGCCGCTTTTATATAGAAGAAAACTTAAAAATTTTAAAGAAAAACAATGCTGATTTTAAGGCGGATTTTTTTAATGTTTGGCTTTCGGAATTCTGCCTGCACTCGCCTTTTTTGAAGCTCAATTTTCATTCAGGAATTCATGAAAATCCATATCAAGTGAATCCTTTTTGGTTCAAGATTGACGGACGGACGAGTTTCCGGGCCTTGCTCGTGAATTTTTCATATTTTGCGATTCCGACCACAAAAGATTCTCCGAAAGTCGCGCCGCTGATTGGCTCTTCCGGAATTACGAGGACTGTCGAGCAGGCAAGCGTGAATCCACAGATTTTATTTTTGTTTGATGACAGAAATGCTTCGTCGCTCAGGCTTGGTTTTGCGGTTTTGGAAAACTGGAAGGTCACGGCAACGAACACGCCTGTGCAGCTGAATCTGGCGAAGGTGCGGGCTGCGGCAAGCTATGAGAGCAGATTTTTTGATTTAAGGCTCGACTGGACACACGCGAACATTCTGCTTGATGGCGAGCCGCCGACAAATTCAGCGCGGCCGGAAGAATATTATTCTTACGCGGCAAGTTCTTCGCTGGCAGGAAAAGCGGCAAAAATTTCGCTTTCGGGGAGCTACACCAATTATCCGCCTCTGACGGGAAAAGCCATGCTGAAGGAAGTTTATTCCGCAAGCGCAAAAATTGCAGTTCCAAAAGCAAACCTGACTGGCCAGGCTGGAGTGGATTTGACGATGAAAGACGGGCAAAGACACGCAGGGGAAATTAATGCGGGGGTAAGCTATTGTTTGAAGAGGAAATATTTTCGCTCTTCGATGAAAATTGCCGTAATCGTGCCGTTTTAGCAGGCGTTGCGGGCGGCGATTGAGCCCGCAGAAGGGGTAGCGGAAAACGCGAGCGGTTGGAGCTAGGGGGAGACTTCCCCCTCAAAAACTATTGAACAAGGCTCGATTTTTCTATATACTTTTATAATTCTACAAATATTTGGAAATTCTTTTTTGAGAGGTAAACAATATGGCTTTTGATATTACTAAAGTACGTAATATCGGTATCAGTGCCCACATTGACTCTGGTAAGACTACCACATCAGAACGCATCTTGTTCTATTGTAACAAGATTCATGCGATTCACGAAGTTCGTGGTAAGGACGGTGTTGGTGCTGTAATGGACAACATGGAATTGGAGCGCGAGCGCGGTATCACAATTCAGTCAGCAGCTACACAGGTTCAGTGGAAGGACATCACTATCAACCTTATCGACACACCGGGACACGTAGACTTCACAGTCGAAGTTGAACGCTCACTCCGCGTTCTTGACGGTGCTATCATGATTCTTTGTGCTGTTGCAGGTGTTCAGTCTCAGTCTATTACTGTTGACCGCCAGCTCAAACGCTATCATGTACCTCGAATCGCATTCGTAAACAAATGTGACCGCCAGGGTGCAAACCCAATCCGCGTATGCCATCAGCTCCGCGACAAACTCGGTCTCAATTCACACATGATGGAACTTCCAATCGGTCTTGAGGACAAACTTGAAGGCGTTGTTGACTTGGTAGGCATGAAAGCTATCTATTTCGACGGCGACAACGGTGAGAATGTCCGCGTTGCAGAAATCCCTGCAAACATGAAGGACGACGCTGCAAAATACCGCGCAGAACTTTTGGACGCTATCTCTAACTTCGACGACGAGCTCATGGAGATTCTTCTTGAGGAAAAAGAGCCAACAGAAGAGCAGATCATCAAGGCTGTTCGCAAAGGAACTTTGGCAGAGCAGTTCGTTGGTGTATTCTGTGGTTCAGCTCATGTCAACAAAGGTATTCAGCCACTTCTCGACGGTGTTGAGCGATACCTTCCTAACCCAACAGAAGTTCACAACTATGGTCTTGACCTCGACAAAAACGAGGAGCAGGTTGAATTGTTCAACGTTCCAGACAAGCCATGTGTTGCACTTGCATTCAAACTTGATGACGGTCAGTTCGGTCAGCTCACATACATCCGTATCTATCAGGGACGCTTGCCAAAAGGCGCAGAGCTTACAAACGTCCGCACAAAGAAGAGATTCAAGGTCGGTCGTCTTGTCCGCATGAACTCTGCTGCAATGGAAGATATTTCAGTCGGCGAACCAGGCGACATTTGTGCTTTGTTCGGTGTTGACTGTGCTTCTGGCGATACATTCTGTGGCGAAGGAATCAACGTTGCTATGACTTCAATGTTCGTTCCAACACCAGTTATCTCACAGGCTGTTAAACCAAAAGACAAATCAATGGCAGCTAACTTTGCTAAAGCTCTCAACCGCTTTACAAAAGAGGATCCGACATTCCAGACAGAGCTTGATCCAGAGTCTAACGAGACAATCATCAAGGGTATGGGTGAGCTTCACCTTGCCGTTTACGTTGAGCGAATGAAGCGTGAGTACAAATGTGAGGTTGAAGTAACTCCACCAAAAGTAGCTTACCGCGAGTCTATCACAACACAGGCTTCGTTCAACTACACACACAAAAAGCAGACTGGTGGTTCTGGTCAGTACGGTCGTGTTGCCGGATTCATGGAGCCATTGGCAGACAAAGACTACGAGTTCGTAGACGCAATCAAGGGTGGTGCTATTCCTAACGAATACATTCCATCTTGTGATAAAGGTTTCAGACGCGCAATGGAAAAAGGTTCCCTCATCGGAGCTCCTGTTGTTGGTATCAAATGTACAATCAACGATGGTCAGTACCACCCAGTTGACTCTTCTGATATCGCATTCCAGACTGCAGCTATTGGTGCATTCCGCGAAGCTTACGAGAAGGCAAAGCCAGTTATCCTTGAGCCAATCATGAAGGTTTCTATCGAAGGACCTACAGAATTCCAGGGTAACATGTTCGGTCTTATCAACCAGCGCCGTGGTGTAATTCTTGAGTCTACTGATGAGAACAACATGTCTGTAGTTAACGCTGAAGTTCCACTTTCAGAAATGTTCGGATTCTCTACAATCTTGCGTTCTTCAACACAGGGTAAAGCAGAATTCACAATGGAATTCTTGAAATACGGACGCGTTCCAAACAATGTTGCTGATGAGCTCATCAAGAAATATCAGGAAGAGCGAAAAGCAGCACAAAAGTAATTAAAGCAGTCTTAGGACAACTTAATTAATTTTGCTTTCAAAGGCGAAAGGGAAACTGAAAAATCAGTTTCCCTTTTTTTTAAAGTCGTGTTATAATATATTAAAGAGAGTTTAAAACTAAGGAGGCATGATAAAATCTAGTCCAACGTAATTTATCACGTCCAGTTTTTTGCCGTTGGCAGAAACTTTCGAATCAGTTGCCCCCATGCAACATCTTTCTAAAACAGATTTTATAGGAGTTAATTATGGTTAAACAGGATCTTTACGACAAGAGCACAATTCGTCTTTTTGACGCAGCAACAGAAGGTGGCTTGAAGGCTGGCGAAATCGGCCTCGTAACATCAAAGAAGGGCTTGGGAAAAACTTCCGTTCTCGTTCAGTTCGGTATGGATACACTTTTGCAGGACAAACAGCTCGTACATGTAACATTTGACCTTCACTCTTCAAATGTTATCTCTTGGTACGACGGAATCTTCACAGAGCTTGCAAAAAAGAAGAATGTCGGAAACGCAGCAGAGCTTAAGGAGTCAATCGTTTCAAAACGAACAGTCCTTAACTTCTCTCTCGACAACTTCTCTCTTTCAAAAGTTGTGAACACACTCAACGCTCTCAAAGCAGGCGGAATCGCAGTTGCAGGAGTTATCCTCGACGGAATCGACTTCGCAAAAGTCTCTGAGGACGACATCAAGGCTGTCTCTGAGTACGCAAAGAAAGAGAATGTAACAGTTTGGGGCGCATCTACAGCAGAGGGCGACAAGCTCACTGATTCTGTTCCTGCAAACCTCGAAGGCTACTTCTCAGCAGTCGTTCACTTGAACCAGAAGTCAGATGCAGTTGCAGTTGATGTTCTCAAAATCCACGACAAAAAGAATGTTGAGGCTGGACTCAAGCTCGACACTAAGACATTGTTGATTACAAAGGCTTAGAACTAAAAATACATCCTTGTATTTTTAGTTCTTACGAGAAAATTCTGTTCACCTAAAGGCAAACACGGCAAATATCGTTGACTTTGCCGTTTGAATTTTCTCTCTTTGCTCATTCCCCACATCCATGTGGGGCAACCCGCGCTTCGTTGAGGTGCGGGATTTTTTTACGAAACGCCGAAAATATTTATTACAACTCGCCGAAAATATTTATTGATAAAAACAACGATTGCCCTTAATCACGCTTCACTTTATCCCTGTTTGTGTAATAATATGCAATGCCGGATTTTTTGTTTTTTACTAGATATTCCTGCGCGACAAGATTTTCAAGGATTATTTTTCGGAAATATGATGAATCGGCAAGACCGAGAAAAGCCGCAATCTCGCCTGCTTTCCGTGATTTTTCATAACAGAACGAAAGGATTTTCTCATCATGCTCGGAAGCATTTTTTGGTGGAAAATAGTCAATTGCCACCAGAGAGCCGTCCTGCACTCCACCTGCGAAAGTTAAATCCGGAAGTACGAGCGTAAAATGGTCGGATTTTGAGATTATGTAAGGTTTGTGTGCCTCATCCACATCGGCATAAGCCTGCATGATTTTGTCAAAGCCCGTTCCTGCGGCTTCCATGACATTGCACTTCACGAGCACGGCACAAATCAGTTCGTTCCGCCGTTTGGAAATCACATTTGATAGATCATAAGTTTTGCCAAATTTTTCTCCCTGATAAAAACTGCCCGGCGAAGTAATTTCAAGTCTGTCTTTGAACATATCAAGCTGAATCTGAGTGCCGTCCAAGTAATAATCCCTATGAGCAATTGAATTTATGATTCCTTCAAACAAGGCGCGCTCAGGGTAAGCATCAATATTCTCGCGGGAATCATCGAGCTTTACAAAGCTGTGGTTCATTCGCTGATTCGCAAATTCCTGCATGAAAGCAATCGAGTCCGTGAGATTTCCGTTGAAACGGTTGATTGTTACAACGCGATCACTGCCTTTGTTAAATCCGGCAAACACAGAACATTGGACTTCGGTCTTTGAACCGTTATATTTGTCTGAGAAAAGAAAAGCTCCGTTTTTGAGCATGTTATCTTTTGTGAAAAATCCGAGCGAAAGAAGAGCCTTGTTAGTCAACTCACCTTCCGGGTTGTGGAGTTTGAAAAAAGCGTGCAATTTTGAAAAATCTTCCCGGTTATAAGGCTCTTCCGTATCCTGCACATCAAACTGAGCTTTTTGACTTCGCAAGCTCATCTCAATTATTTCTTCATAAGTCGCACCATTCGTAAAGCCATCACGACGCATATATATAGAAGGAACATTCTTAAATTTGACAATTACAGGCTTAAGATTAGACTCAGCGACATCAATACGAATTATAAAAAGTTCTTTGCCGTTGTTTTCATAGCTCAAAAAAGAGATTTTAATTGCCGGACGAGGAAAAAGATGCTCATTCACCTGATTGTTGAAAAAATTGCGTTCGTTGTCAGCATCAGTTTGAGAGAATCCAATTAGTTTGTGAGTTTTATCCTCTACACCGACAAAAAAAGAACCGCCGGAACAATTTGAAAACCCTGCGATTGTTTTAAGCCACCCTTCAACTTTGTCACGGCTCAAGCGAGATTTACATTCCAGATTAAAAGATTCGAGTTTTGGCACCACGGCGATATCATTTAGAGTCATTTTTCCCCCTTGAAGCACTTCAATAAACTTCAATATACGATTGAAGTTACTTCAAACGCACTTCAATCGTACTTCAAACGCACTTCAATGTCAACTTCAAACGCACTTCAAATGCACTTCAATCCAGTTCAATCGCTTTTGAAGTTGGCGAACAGGGCATTTTTCTACCATATTGTAAAAAATCCGAAATAAGAATAAAATCTTCTATTATATTAGATTATTGGGGTGGTTTTAATTTTCTCGGCCATCCCTGAAAATTCGAGGAATCATAATGAAATTAACTTGTGGTATCGTTGGACTTCCAAATGTCGGAAAGTCTACTATTTTTTCTGCTTTGACAAAATCTCCGGCACCTGCTGAGAATTACCCTTTCTGTACTATTGATCCAAATGTTGGTGTTGTTGAGCTTCCAGATGAACGCCTTGATTTTATGGCAAGCGTTTTCCAGCCAAAAAAGAAAATTGCCGCAACAGTTGACTTCGTTGATATTGCGGGCTTGATTAAGGGTGCGTCAAAAGGTGAAGGACTGGGCAACCAGTTCCTTGCAAACATCCGCGAAACAAGCGTAATCGCTCACGTTGTACGATGCTTTGATAATCCTGACATCCAGCACGTTCGTGAAGATGCCAAAACAGACGCTTCAATTGATCCTGAGAGCGATATTCTTACTATTAACTATGAACTTTGTCAGGCAGACATCGACACGATTACAAAACGAGAGGACAAAGTTACCCGCCAGATTCGTGCAATGGGAAAAGCCGAAGAAAAGAAATTCGCCGGCTACCGAAGCGCAGTCGATAAAATCTTGCCTTTGCTCCAGGACGGAAAATGTGCCCGCCAGGCTGATTTAACAGAAGAAGAAATGGAAGGAATTTACGACCTTCATCTTCTCACAATTAAACCACAGCTTTTCGTGTGCAACATTGATGAGGACACAATCGCTAAGGGCACAAATAAATATGTCGAGCAGGTTAAAAAAATTGCAGCAGAGGAAAAGAGTGAAGTCATCGTAATTTGTGGTAAATTCGAGGCAGACCTTGCCGACATCAAAGACGAGGCAGACCGCAAGGACTTCATGGAGAGCGTCGGGCTCAAAGAAAGCGGTCTTACAGTTTTGGCTCGCGCAGCTTATCATCTCATGGGATTGCGAACATTCTTCACAGGTGGCCCGGATGAATGCCGTGCATGGACAATTCACGAAGGCGACAAAGCTCCACAGGCAGCTGGTGTTATCCATACAGACTTTGAGAAAGGCTTCATCAAGGCCGAAGTTTACTCTGTAGAAGATTTGCGCCAGTACGGAACCGAAGCTGAAATCAAAGCTCACGGAAAATACCGCCAGGAAGGCAAGGACTACGTCGTTCAGGACGGAGACTGTATTTTCTTTAAATTCAATGTCTAACAAAGACTAGCGTTAGGGATTGTAAGGGCGGCATCTGCCGTTGCGTAATGATGTAGCGCAGCGAAAGAATGAAGCAATGAAGCGGTAGCGTAACCCTGAAAAGCCCGACCGCCGAAAGGCGGTAACGCCATTCGTTCTTGGCGTTATTTGAACGCCATAAAATCTTAAATCTCAAGCGTGCCGATTACAGTTGAGTCTTTTTCTGATTCGGTTGATTTTTCAGTATTTTTCTTTTCAGAATCTTTTTTGCCAGTCTTTTTCGCTTTTGGGGCAACCATAAATCCGAACATTGAGCCGCACAAACCACCTGCAATGTGGGCAACCGTTGAAATATTCTCTGCTTTTGGGGCGTTAATCAATTCACGGCCGAGATAAATCGCGACCACAAAAATAAAAGTCAGCGGAATCACATTTTTATCGAGAGTTGTGATTGAAGCAAGAATTATCAGCATGAAAACAACACCGCTGGCACCGAGCAAAGGCCGGGGAATAAGGCAGACATTTATGACGCCCGTGACAAAGGCCGTAACGACAAACATCAGCAAAACCATTTTTGAGCCGTAACGTTCTTCCATGAGAGGACCGAGCAGCAAAATGAAAGCAAAGTTGCCTAAAAGATGGTTCCAGTCGGTGTGCCCGAGAATATGAAGAAAAAGTCTGAAATAATCGAGCCCGCTCTTGTAATTGAAACCGCCGTTTGAGCCGATTCGGCCTGGAGCTGTGAAAATCGCGGGAATCAAGTGTTTTCCGAGCAAAAAATCATTCAGCAAAAGGATTACGACGCACATGATTGCGAAGGTCAGAGTTACCGGGGCATTATAAGTGACACGAAACTTTTTTTTCATATTGAGATTATCGGCAAAATAAAAGGGTAAGGAAAGACGATTTAACACAGATTTAACATACAATTTTCTATTTCTGTTGAGAGGGGGCGGGAAATCAGATATACTAGCTTTCATGGTAAACTTAAAATGGCTGGTGCTTGCTCTTGCTGTGGCGATGTATGCGCTTGTAATTGCAAAGCAGGACAAAAAGGTAATTTTTACGAGCGTTGCGGCGCTTTTGGTGATTGGGCTTGGGATTGCTTTTCCTGGGGCAATTTTTACAAGCGGAAGCGGGCGATTTTACGCGCTCACACATGCTTTTTCATCTCTCGTCAACTGGAACGTGCTCATGATTTACGTGGGCAGCATGACGATTGCGGCTCTTTTTCTGTATTCGAAGGTCCCTGCAAAGATTGCGGATTTTCTGGTTAAGGTCAGCCCTTCCACAGGCCTTGCGATTGTTCTTATTCTCGCAATGACTGGAATTATTTCGATTTTCGTTGAGAATGTTGCGACTGTGCTCGTAATGGCTCCGATTGCGCTTTCACTCTGCAAAAAACTCAAGATGAATCCGACTATGTTCATGGTCGGACTTGCCGTAATGTCAAATCTTGAAGGAACTGCAACTTTGGTTGGAGACCCGCCGAGCATGATTTTTGCAAGTTATGCGGGCTACACTTTCAACGACTTCTTTGTTCATGCGGGCCGGCTCTCGATTTTCTTCATCGTACAGAGCGGTTTGCTTGCGGGCTGTATTTTCTTCTACGCCGTGTTCGCGCGCCTCAAAGAAAAAACTGAAGTTGAGGGCGAGCCGGTGATTTCTGTCGTTCCGGCAATACTTCTGCTCGGCTTGATTTTTGGTCTGGCAGCAATTTCTTTTATTCCGAATGAAGTGCCATTCCTTTCCGGCGGTTTTGTGATGGTTCTGGGCTTAGCAGGCATTCTCTGGTACATTTTCTCGCAGAAAAAAACAGGCAGCGAGACCTGGGAACTTGTCAAAGGCCTGGACTGGGAAACAATCGCATTCTTGATTGGAATTTTCGTCGTGGTCGGAGCAATCAGTGAAACCGGCTTGCTCAAAGATTTTGCAGATTTCCTTGCGCGAATCACTGGCGGAAGCAAATTTGCGGGCTTTATCCTGATTCTTGCAGTTTCTATTTTCATTTCAGGCTTCGTTGACAATGTTCCTTACATCATCGTAATGCTCCCTGTTGCCGGCAATATGGCAGAAAGCATGGGAATCAACCGCGAGCTATTCCTTTTCACGCTTTTGATTGGATCTTGTTTGGGCGGAAACCTCACTCCTTTCGGTGCGAGCGCGAATGTCGTTGCAATGGGCATCGTAAAAAAAGAAGGCCACCCGATGAGCTTTGCAAAATGGCTCAAACTGGGCGGCACTTTCACACTGATTACAACCGCGGCGGCTGCAGCAGTCCTTTGGCTTCTCTGGGCTTAAACTTAAGCGTCCAAACTGAATACGGCTCCGGGCTGTGGGGCAGCACCTGCAAGCCCGTAGCCGGTTGCCTGAGCGACCTGAATATTTGTCTGAATTTTCGTCTGCGTGCTCTGGATAAGCGCGTCGAGCTGTGAATCACTCATTTTTTCGACTTTTGCATCAAGCTGAGGCTTGCTTTTCATCGAAATAAGCTGATTCAAAAGCGAATTAAGAATCTGGATTTTAGAAATTGAAACGCCCTTCTGATTCGGCTTTGCGGCCACTCCAGTAACATGATCAAAATGAGCGTAAATGACATTCTGCTGAGCGACAGGAACATAAAGCTTTCCGTGTCCCCCATTAGAAACTACCCCCGAATAATTAAAACTGCTTGCGTTTAATGAAACTCCATTTACCATAATCGCACCTCGCTTTTCCCACCTACTTTTATTTGTTTAAATTATCGGAAAATGCGAGGAAGAGATTAGAAAAAAAATAAGGGGAGAAGTCTCTCCTAATGAGCGGCACTGAGAAGCAGTGTAAAAACTCACAAGGTGAGTTTTTAGCGAATCTCCCGAAGAGCTATGCTCGTAGGGCGAGTCCGCACTTCGTTGCGTCGTCCCCCACTCTGCGGGGGCACCACGCAACGCCCCGTTAATTGAATTGATTTCGCCAGGCCGCGATTCGCTCTTCAACGGATTTAATTGCCGTCTCGTTGTCGGTATTTGTGGCTTCAGAAAGATACGGAATAATCACGCGCTCTTTAAGACTTTCCCAACGCGCAGGAAGAGGAAGCGGCGCAACTAAAGCAGATTCGGACGGCATTTTTCCAAGCAGGGTTTTGTAGAAGCTAGGAAAAACGCGCTCATTCACACTTTTAATAGAAGAAAAACCACTGCAAATTCCGAAAGTCTGGGTGTCAAGGTTCATTCTCATGGCACGCTCAAGAAGATTGCGCTGAGTGCTTTCGGTGAAGAACCAGTTTATGAACTCGTATGCAGCACTTGCATTTTTTGTCTTACGATAAAGGCCGAGACTGGTCATGTCATCGTTCACGAAGATTTTTTCATCTTTTCCGAGCCAATGAAACGCAATATTCTCAGTCTGTCCGCTGGAAATATTAAAAAAATCATTGCTTTTGATATAGGCAAAAAGACAACGATCGGAATTTATGAGCTTGTGGGCAGGTGCGTAAAGATATTTGAAAGAAAAGTCCTGCTCAGCCGAAGTGCCGCCGTTTTTGTCACGGGACCAGTTTTTGATGTAGTCAATTGTTGAATTGAGGGAATCAGAGTTCCAGGAGAAGACATTTCCTTTTTCAGTGAACTCGATTCCGTTCATTTTTGCTACATGGAAGATAAAATTCGCATCCCAGGAAGGAGCATAGCCCATTTTTACGAAGACATCATGCTCCGATTTTTGATTAAAAAGCCCCGCTGAGTCACGGATTGTATCGGAATCAACAAGCATATCCTCCTGAATCAAATCATAATTTTTCTGCGAGAAAATCATTGTCGGAAGATTGAAGCTCACAGGAATCAGGTATTGCCGGCCGTTGAATTTGCCATATTCAAGCAGCGGCTCATAAATTGAAGCAGGATTTATCTGACTACGATTAAAAACGCGGTTAAGGGAAGCAAAATTCTTTTTGATGCGGGAATTCCGCAAAAACGAGCCGATTACAAGGTCAGGATTTTGCTCATCCTTCGCAGGAGGCAGAGCCGAGGCAAGCTTTTCTTTATAAACGACCACGGCCTTAGCCTTGTTCTGCGCGACATTGAAAAACTCGACATAAGAAACGATTTCCGGCCGGTCAGTCCAGATTACGACTGGGGAAGAATTGCCGCAAGAAAGAAAACTGAAAACGGAAAGTGGAAAGAGGAAAATGAAAATATTTTTGATTGCAAAACGAAATATTTTTTTCAATTTTGGATATCCTTTTTATTGGGGAAAATTATAACATAAAAAGCTGGTGTATCATAGAGTGTAAAAATCTTGAAAAAACTGCACTTTTAGGCGTTTAAAATAGTGAAAAAACTGCACTATTTTGCTTTTAAAATCTTGAAAAAAGTGCACTAAAAAGATAGGTTCATTTCATTTGGGGAAAATCTATCGAATACTTACTGACAAATAAAAACTTCTATAATAAAATAAAGGTGAGGTAAGAAAATGCCATTACTGAGTGAATTTAACGGAATAAAAATTTATGTCTATTGGAACGACCATATGCCACCGCACTTTCATGCTGAGTACAATGGGGCAGACATTCTTGTAGATATAAACTCAGTTTCTGTTCTAAAAGGGGTATTTCCAGCAAATAAACTCAAACTGATTTTGGCATGGGCGGAAATTCACAAATCTGAACTTTTAGACAGATGGGAAAAGGCAAAAAATAATAAAATGCCTGAAAAAATCAAACCTTTGGAGTAGTCTATGGAAGTTGTACAGGTTTACCCACAGGACAATTACGATGTCGTTCTTTATTTTGTTGACGGAAAAATCAAAAAATACAATGTTTCTCACCTTGTCGGGCAGGGGGTTTTTAAGTGCCTCGAAGATATTGATTTTTATAAAAATAATTGCACCGTGCTGAATCATACTCTGGCATGGACACTCGATGGCAAATACGATTCTTCAAATTGCTTAGATCTGGATCCTTATGTTCTCTATAATGAAGGAATCGAAATAGCCGACCCCTTACAGGAAATTGCGTAAGGGAGGGGGGCTTACCGTGGTTCCGTGCTTTCGCACTCCATTGCGGGCAAGCCCGCAACGGCTTCGCCGCCACTACAATCCCTAAGCCGAGGAGAAATCACTGAAAATTAGTCAAAAATTTCTATGATTTATCATCACTAGGATATTTTTTCAGCAGTTCGGGATTAATATCATAAGGCGTAATTCCTTTTGCATTTTTCCAACCGACATATCCATCTTTTTCTATCACCTCATCATCTTCTTTTTGACAATAGTTTTTTTCAAGATTTTTTATAATTCGTACTTTTTCAAGTTCACTTAGTTTTTCATAAATTTCAAATTGATTTTCAACATTAACATTCATTCGACGCTTTAAATCGCTTACAAGAACTTTTTGCTGATGCTGCAAAACAGTTTCCTCGCTTTTAATCTCATCATCTAATTTACAATCTGCCATATTTTCTCCACACACAAAAATTAACTCTCCCCGACACCCCGCCATGCCAAATGGCACGGCGGATTTTGTTGTTACTGGTCTTTTGCCCACTCGTTGTATTCATCGATTGACATAATAGGTAATTCAACTTTCAATTTTCCACCCCCATAAGATGTTAGTTCTATAGGTTTGACTAAAAGTTCTCCATCATCAGGTATTTTTGATAATGATATTCCCCCAATGTAACATTTTTTGAACGGTTCATCATTAAAGTACATTTTTTGAGATTTTAAATTATCAATGGAAATATCTCTCTGTTCTAATCCCCATGCATCATCAGGAACTCTTTTTTCGGTAATACAATACCCAGTTTCATCAAATAAGCCAATTTTCAATTGATAAACTAAAGAAGAAAGAGTATTAGGAACACAATCACCCATACGGCGTACCCAAAGACGATTAGTATTCTGAGGATTACTTTTAATTTTGTCCCATTCATCATGAATTTTTTTTGCAACAAAAAGAGTTTTTCTATTTGGTATAATTTTTATACCAGGCATAATCGAAAGTGATATGCTATCTCCACTCGAATCTAATTTACTCTCAACTTGTGAAAAATCATAGACAATTATAAATGCATTCGCATAACAATAGTTATAAAAATCAGTCCTTATCTTTTTCCATTTTGCTTCCTGCTGTTTCTCATATTCTGCCTGCGCCTTCAGATTTGCAATCGCATCTCCTGAAACAGTGCCGTTCGTTCCTAAAATGCTATCGATTCCAATACTAGCCTCTTTTTTTGTCGCTCCGTTTTCTTGTGCTTCCGCATAGAATGCAAGTGCTTCAATCAGATTGTCTGCTTTTTCTGCGGCGGCACCTTTTGCAAGCGATTTTGTTGCGTTCAAGGATTTTTTATCGGTCTTAGCAAGCTGAGCTTTTTCTTTTTCAGACAATCCAATTCCAAGACCGTCGAGCAATTCTGTGATAATTGCACGAATAGTTGTTCCATCCTCAATTTCTTTTGAACCAGCCCTGTCGTTGTAAGCAGCCTTGATTTCATTCGTAGTGATGTCTATCGCACGGAAGTTCAGTTCATACGAAGACGAAAGTGCCGTGATTGAACCAAAGACAGAATACTGTGCGTTTGTCATCTGCCCAAGCTGAACAGCATTTTCTTCGGTGTAAAAGCCAGTCTCACCAAGTTCCTGTTCTGCTTTTGTCAAATCTTCGTTGGCACGGTCAAGGACAGTCATTTTTGAATATTTCGCAAGATTTCCCGTGATTGAATCCTGAAAGAACTGTGGCATCCAGCTTTCAGCTTTTCCGCCATTTCGTACTTCCGGGGCTGTGACGGCAATCACAAGACCTGCACCTTTGTATAAATTTTTGTCTGATTTCGTTTCTTTTACAGATGATGATTTTTCTGTCGTTGGAGCAGCCTCACTTACTTCTGCAGTTGAGCCGCATGAGGACAAAAAAATCATCATCATAGAAAATAATGTGACGATGATTTTTTTCATTTTATTCTCCTAGTTGAACAAGATTGCTGCTGCAAGAGCCTCGGCATCAGCCCATTCTTTGTCTGCACCAGTTACAGTTGCCGCAGCCTGATAAACCGGACTTCCTGAAAGATAGGCTGCTTTTGTCGCATCTGCTACAGCTTCCGTCTTTTTTACGCTGGCATCAGCTGCAATTTTTGTGCGTTCTGTCTTTGCGTTCTGCATGATTTTTGCAAGTTCCTGCTCTGCGGCGGCTTTCTGCTGTGCCGGTGCAAGTGAAGCCTGAACATCAGCCATCTGTTTATTGATTTCAGCTTTCTGTTTTGCTTCTTCCTGACTCATAACAGTCGGGAATCGGGCATCATGCATCATCTCGCTTACCAAACCTTTAACAAAATCTTGTTCAGGGCTGAGCTCGTCAGCAACGCCACCCAAAACCTGTTTGACATATTTCGCAGTTGTCTGCGCCCATGTATTTGCTGGAATCTGGTAAATCTGATAAACAATATAGCTTGTCTTTTTCTCACCAGAAACAGGGTCAACTTCAACAACCTGCTGCCAATATTCTGTTGCTTTCTGATGTCCTGTTATCTCTGCATTTGACTGAGTTTTTGTGACTTCCTCAATCGCCTGTCGGGTTGCATCACTCAAATTGCCAGAGCGAGCTTGTTCTGCCGCATAAACATTGACTGATTGCTGAAGTTCTCGTGCAATTGTTCGGGCATAAGCCATATCAGCACGCATTGTTGCAGAGCGAACATCCGCACCAGTTCCAGTTGAACGACGGTAAACATCGCCGTCCTTCTTTTTGAAAGCAGCAATATACGCAGAAAAGTCACCACGAACGGCAGAAGCAAGCCAAGCCGGGGTCGCTTCCATTCCAAGAGTTCGTCCATCCCAGTCAACAACGACAGTCTCTTTTCCCGCAACAGTTACGCCAGAGTTTGACGCAGGCTTTGTACTCACATTTGAAGCCACATTACTTGTACTTCCGCAGCTTGTCGCCATAATTGCTGCAATCGCAGCAAATCCAATCAAAATTTTTTTCATATTTTCCTCCAAAATATTTTATGCCTTTAAAAGGCTAATTCGCTTTGTAAAGATTTCTGAATCTCTCCTGCAACTGCAGAAAAAGCCCGTTGTTTTGCAACAGATTCATTCTTTGCCCCTATTTTTTTAAGCTGCCTGCTTACCGAATAAATCACTTCGCCAGCCTTTTCAATTTGAATCGTAAAAGATGGCGTGAAGAATGTTCCAGCAGGGAGAGTTTGTGTGTTCTCAGAGATTTCTACAGAACAAAGATATTCTGCGTTTTCATTTAGAGTTTTTATTCCAATTTTTGAGAAAGTTCCTTTGACGGCTTTTGAAATCCGATCCTCGTAATCCGAAGAAACTTTTACAGAAACAGAAGAACTTTTTGCTATTTTTCGGATTGCAGCCTCAATGTCAGAGATTTTGTTACGAGTTCCACCATATTTTTCAGCACGGTCAGGATTCAAAATCATTGCAAAATCTAGTTTTTTAATCAGTTCGCTTTGTTTTGCTTCTTTTGAAGCCCTCG
>NZ_JAFRNB010000100.1 GCF_017430385.1 Treponema sp. | reverse complement strand
CAGATGCCGCAGACAGGAACAAAAGACCAGAAAATCCAGCGTGGAAGATGCATTACGAAAGTGTGCTCGCCCTGCTGCATACTTGAAACCATGCGGATAAATCCCTGCCATGTAAGAATTATACAGTAGATAATGCAGATGATGCCAGAAAACAATTTCTGGACAGTTTTTTTAGTTCCGCTGAGACGGCTTGAAACAAGGGCAAGACCGATCAGACCGTCATTTTCGCGTGCACAGAGAGCAGCACCCATGAGCGAAACAAGAACGAACAGTGCAATCACAAGCTCATCAGCAAAGGCCAGTGAATGATTGAAAACAAACCTTCCGATAACGTTTGCGAAAGTAAAGGCAAGCGTAACGGACATTGTGATTGCCAGAAGGTATTTTTCTACCACGGCAACCGCACTCATGACTTTTTTAAACATGAGAAACCCCTTTAATTTTTTTTGTGATATAGAATTATAATAATTTATCCTAGTCGGGGCAACGGTTTGAAAAGAGCTTCATTTTTAGAAAGTCGTAAATGATTGCAAGATTTTCCAATATCTGCTAAACTTTTCATAAAATTTTAGGTGCCCGCATAACAGCAGCAGTTGGAGGCGGGCTTAAATGGGAACCGGGTGAAAATCCCGGGCAGTGCCGCTACTGTGTTGAAAGGTTTTCTTTCTGAGCCAGACACCAGCCTAAGATTTATAAGATGTCTTCTTCGAGACAAAGGAGGCATGAAAAAATTACATCCCTGTAATTTTTTCACGGCCAAGTTTTCACCGTTGGCGAAAACTTGCTTATCCGTTGCCTCCATGCAACGCTGCTAACGCAGTGTTCTATAGGAGTTTTTAAATGAACAAATGTTCAAAATTGGTCGCACTCGCAGCATTGAGTGCAAGCGTACTTTTTTCATCAGTTTTCACATCTTGTGGCAGCACAAAGGTAGCCGCTTCTAACGACAAAGAAATCCTCGTCGTATCTTTCGGAACAAGCTACAACAATTCACGCGAGCTTACAATCGGTGGAATCGAGGGCGCAATCGCAAAAGCTTTCCCGGATTACAAGGTTGCCCGCGCTTTCACAGCAGACACAATCATCAAAATCCTCAAAGAGCGCGACAATATCACAGTTGATAATGTTGACGAGGCTTTGACTCGCGCCGCAAACGAGGGCGTAAAAACACTGGTCGTTCAGCCAACTCACCTTATGAACGGCTTTGAGTACACAGACTTGCAGAAGATTCTTGCTAAATACGAGAGCAAATTCAGCAAGGTCGTTCTCTCAACTCCGCTTCTCACAACAGACGAGGATTTTTCTCGCGTAGCAGACGCAATCACAGCAAAAACAAAGAAATTCGACGACGGCGCAACAGCAATTTGTTTCATGGGACACGGAACAGAGGCTGCTTCAAACGGCGTTTACGCAAAAATGCAGGAAGTTCTGGCTTCAAAAGGCTATGCTAACTACTATGTCGGCACAGTTGAGGCTAAACCTAGCGTAGAAGACTTGCTCGCTGCAGTTCAGGCAAAAGGCTCATACAAAAAAGTCGTCCTCAATCCGCTCATGGTTGTAGCAGGTGATCACGCAAACAACGATATGGCTGGCGACGAGGATGATTCATGGAAATCAATATTCCAGAAAGCCGGATTCGAGGTTGAGTGTGTGCTCGAAGGTCTTGGCCAGGATGCAACAATTCAGCAGATTTATGTTGACCACGTAAAGGCTTCAATTAACAAATAAAATTTTGAAACCACAGATTACACAGATGTCACAGATTAAATAGTTCATTTACGAAAAATTGTCGTATAAAAGTCGAGATTTTCGTAATACGGAATTTATAATCGGTGTAATCTGTGTAATCTGTGGTTATTTTTTTTAGGACACCCCTATGCGAAAATCCATCTTCCTTGCGATAATCTTCCAGCTTTCCGTTTTCAACTTTCCGTTTTCCGCTTTCCCTCAATCTGCTTCATCTTCAGAGGTGTTGGCTCCCCGCAAAGTGGGCACTGACGACATGCTTGAGCTTTTTGCGGAAGATGTTTTGGATGGGGATTATGAAATTGCGGTTGAGTCCAGCGCTTCGATGTTCCGAATCGTGCAGAGCGTTCTTCATGTAAAAGACGGCAAAATGACCGCAACTCTAACGATGAGCGGGAAGGGCTATTCAAAGCTTTTTCTGGGAACTTCCGAAGAAGCTGGCGATTCAAAAGGCGAGGGCGAGATTCTTCCGCTTGCTTCGGCTCAGGATGATGGGCCGGTTATGTTTGAAATCCCGGTTTCTGCATTAAATTCTTCTATTAAATGTGCCGCATTCAGCAAAAAAAAGAGCAAGTGGTATGACCGCGACATTCTTTTTGATGCTTCAACTTTGCCAGCCGAAAAACTCCTGTCCAGCCCAAAGATTGAGCAAATCAATCTCAAAGACGGAAACTATTTCGTAAATGTAGAATTGACCGGCGGAAGTGGCCGTGCAAAAATCACAAGCCCTGCCAAAGTCAGCGTGAAGGGCGGAAAGGCAGTTGCAATCATCGAGTGGTCTAGTCCGAATTTCGACTACATGAAAGTGAATCACGAACGCTACGACGCAGACACAAAAATCCTTGAAAAAGGCGGCAATTCCACATTCAGAATCCCAGTCTACGCATTCGACAAAAAACTTCCAGTCACCGCAGACACAGTAGCCATGAGCAAAGCCCACGAAATCAATTACTGGCTCCAGTTCGATTCAAACTCCGCCAAAAAGACCCGAAAGAAATTTTAGCAAGAAATTTTAATCTTGACATACAACGCTTCGACATTTAAATTTGTACAATGAGCGATACTAAAAAACAGAAAATCTTGTGCATCGGGAATGTTTCCGTTGATATTAAAGCCTACAGCATGGAAGAAGACACCAGCGAGGCTTACCGTGACGGTACGATTGATTTGGTTCCTGGCGGCGTGGCCCGCGGAATGGCCATGAATTTACGGCATCTTGGCCTTGATTCTTACATTTATTCCGTTGTCGGCGATGACATTTTCGGCGATTTCTTGCGACACGGAATGCACACCGAGGGCGTAAACACAACGCTCCTGCGAAAAGTGCCGGGCGAATGCACATCTCTTTTTTCTGTCATGGCAAGCGCGGGCAGCAGGGCATCGTGCATTTATTCCACCAGAATTCTCCGCCACATCGACTTTGGAAGCGAAATCACTTCTTTCGTTGAGAGCGAGAATATTCAAAGTCTTGCCCTCGATTCAAATCTTTCTTTAGAAACTTTCGCGCAAATCTACGAATACAAAAAATCTCATCCGTCGCTGTTCATTTTCCAGAACGCGACATCCCCGGACTTGGCACGAAAAACCTTGCCTTATGTCAGCCTGATTGATCTTTTTGCCTGCAACGAATTTGAAGCTGCCGCAATTTTGGGCGAAGAGCCGCTCATGGACATTACCACAGTTCAAAAATTCCGTGCCCTCGGCTACAGGGATTTCATCGTCACTTTCGGCGAAAAAGGCGTTCTCGTTGCAGTTGGTGCGGACACTTACATCGAGCCGCCGTACATGCAGGTTCAGGTCGTGGACACAATCGGTGCCGGCGATGCTTTTGCATCAGGATTTTTGATGGGATTTTTGGAAAAGGAATCTGTCAGAAACTGCATTCGATACGGTCTCGTCTGTTCAAAAGAAACCCTTCTCACCCGTGGAACTGTAAGCGAAATGCTCAGCCGCGAATTCGTGCAGAAACTGGCCGGAGAAAAATGGTAGAAAATAAATTTTTTCTGTCAACTCAAAGTTAATTCATCTCTTATAAATATTGTAAGGTTCAGTTGAGCCAAATACCTCCCTTGCTTTTTATCGTTGATACAAGTTTTGTGTCAACAAAAAGTAGATGGGGGGAAGATCTAATATAGGAGAACTTAACTATGGCATTCGATCCATCAAAGTACACAGTTGCAAAGGCAAAACCACTTCCAGTCGTTTTATTGCTGGACACAAGCTCAAGCATGGATGGAGGCAGGGAGCAATCTAAAATCGAGGAACTTGACAGCGCGGTCAGGGAAATGCTCAAGGATTTTGCTCATGAGGAGCAGCTTGAAACTGAAATCGATGTTTCGGTTATCACTTTTGGCAGAGAAGGTGTAAAACTTGCTCTCCCTTACACAAACGCATCAAAAGTAGAGCTTGTAAAACTTGAGGCGGGTGGAATGACTCCGATGGGAGGAGCCCTTAGAATGGCAAAAGACATGATAGAAGATAAGGAAGTTACTTCTAGACGGGCATACAGGCCTCTGGTAATTCTTTGCTCTGACGGGGAACCAAACGATAATTGGGAACAGCCGATGCAGGATTTCATTTCCAGCGGACGAAGCTCAAAGTGTGACCGAATGGCTATGGCAATCGGAAGTGGCGCAGACGAGTCTGTCCTCAAAAAATTCATCGCCGGAACAGAAAATCCACTGTTCTATGCAAAAGATGCTGCATCAATGCACAAATTTTTCAAGTTTGTCACAATGACTGTTACAACCCGAACCCGTTCCCAGACTTCGAATCAGGTCGTGAAAATCGAAGCTCCAAAAGAACTTCTTGAATCTCCAAAAAATGTGGTAACCACACAGAATTACTGGTAAAATAATAGAGTTGTTCGGAAGCCGGCAAGGTTTTCGGACAACTCTATTAGTCTGGAGCTTGTAAAAATGATAGAAATTTCGGTAATAATTGATTGTTCTGGCAGTATGAGTGTTTTGTCTAAGGATGACATAATTCAAAGCGTGTGCAGGAATCTTTTACTTCACGAAGGATTTGAATTCAATTTCTATTCCTGGTCGGAGTCGGTTGAAGAGATTCCTTCTGGAAATTCAGGGCTTTCTTTTGACGCAGGCGGAAAATCAAATCTTTCAAAACTGGTCGAATTCATCCAGACTCAAAATCTCAAAAATATTCTTTTGCTGACCGACGGATTCATTGATGAAGATGCTGGTCAGATTCGGAATTTAATCGGAGAAACTGAAGACTTAAATTTCAGGCTTATTGGCATTGGCGCAGATTTTGATGAAGTCATGGCAAGTAATTTTTTCCCGAAAAATCTTGTTGTAGCCGATAAGGACAGATTTTTATTCTCTGCATTGGATCTGGAAGCGGCTTTAGAATCTTTTTCCCCGGTGTGATATGTATAAGGAAGGTAAATTATGGAAGAAAATCAGGAAGATGAAAAATTCGAAGTCATAGACACAGATAATCTCAAATATACGCTTGGTGAAAAAATCGGGCAGGGCGGACAAGGTGCCGTCTATCATGTGAAAAACGATTTGGATATTGCCGTAAAACTTGTTGCTGATAGGGAAGGAAATCTTGAACAGGACGATTCTGCGGTAAGGGCAGAGTATGAAAAACTCAAGGCAATCAGGCTTCTTCCTATTCCAGAAAACATAAATCTCTCCAAACCTCTTGCGATTTTAAAAAGTCACGCTGGCTATGTGATGTCTTTTATGAACGGAATGAAAAGTTTTGATTCATTTCTAAAATTGCATGGAAAAATAGAAGAAGAAATTCCGTCATGGTTAAAAAATGCGGACGGAGAACCTGTTCCTGAACCAGAAATCTGGGCAAACTATTGCAAAACAGGCAGTTTGCGGGCACGGCTTCTGGCTCTTTATAAAATCTCAGAATTGCTTGCTTCTTTGCACTCGGCAGGTCTTGTCTATGGAGACATTTCCAGCGGTAACCTTATGTTCCTGGCTGATGGGGAAAAATTCTCTGCTGGATTGATTGATGCCGACAACATAAATTTTGCCGGAAAAAGCAAAACTTACTTTACTCCGGGCTTCGGTGCACCGGAAATTGTGACAGGGCGGAGTCATTCCACGATTTTTTCTGATGCCTATGCATTTTCTGTGGTAGCTTTTTATGTAATCACGATGATGCATCCTTTTAAGGGAAGCAAAGTTCTTGGCGAAGAAAACGAAGATGAAGGATGGTCAAAGTCCGTGTTAAGGCAGCAGAAAACGGCCCCGAACAATTTTTGTGACGACGGCACATTTCCGTGGATTTTTGACCAGAATGATGATTCAAATTCATACGGAAGCATGGAGCAGGCTAATTCACTGTTTTTGACGCCAACACTTTTCGCCCTTTTTGACAATACTTTTTCTGAAGGGCACACGAAGCCGTTGTTGCGGACACCTTTGGCTAGATGGTCAAAAGCATTTTCGGACAGCGCTGATTTAACGGTCGAATGTCCTGCTTGCGGAATGACTCATTATTATGACTATGAGGAAAAGGGAAATTTTTGTTGTCCGTATTGCTCTCAAAAACGGGGCAAGATTTTAATTGCAAAAAGTTATTTGCATGGGGCTGAAAATCCGTCTCATTTATTCGTGCGTGAAATCAGGAAAAATGAAACGGTTTTGCCATCAAGAGTTTTTGAGCCGCTGAGGATTTTAAAAGGAGATGAGGGCCTTGCCGGAGTAAAATTTGAAAATAATCTTCTGGAACTTCGACCTCTTGATGATGAAAAAGCAATTGTAATTTCGCAAGATAATGCGGATGAAAAAATCCTTGCGGGAAGAATGCAATTCAATATTGATAATGAAAATTTTTTTGTCCGCCTGAAATACAAAAATCGTTATGGATATTCAGTGATTTTGACTGTGGAGTAATGAGTTATGAAATTGAGTGAATTAAGATACGGTGAGCATTTTAAATGCAGGTTTGAGCCTTATTTAAACAAAAACGAAAAAATTACCGACAGCAAAAATCCTCTTGGCACTATCCAAAAATCAAAGAATGCAGGTGATGGGTATATTTTTCAGTATGGCTCTGTTTTCAAAATGGTTCGTCTCGTTGACTGCTCTGATTCTCCGTCCTTGGACAACAGGCTTCTGGCAGGACAAACGAATCTTTTTGAGGTAGAAAATATTCTTTCAAACGGACAGGTTGAGGTTGAGCTTGTTTTTTTCCGGGAATTAAAGATTTTTAAAGACGGCCTTCGAATCAATGTCACCGAAGATTTTGTCGATGAAGAAAAAAACGGCTCTGCGGCAAAAGCAAATTTTTCCAAGAAAACAGGAGAGGATTTGTGCAATATCCTTTCATCTCAGTTTGTCCTCGGCAGTTCATCAAATCCTTATTTTCTTTTTATGGCGAATCCAAAAAAATCTGCTGAAGAGGAAGATTCTTTTACGCTTGTAAACAAAGAATGGCATTTAGCTGTAAAATCTTCAAAACTCAACGATGAGACAGTACTTTTTACGATCGGAATCAAAAATCATTTTCCCCGGAATTATGAGAATCAAATTTATCTTGCTCAAGGACGGATAAAATTTTCATATCTGACAAAAGAAGCAATTTCAAAACTGAATGCGACGGAAATCCAGAAAAATCTCAGTGCGGGCAACAGTTACATCGGAAAATGGGATGAGTATAATGCGGAAATCGGCAAGCGGCTTTTGGAAAACGCACGCAAAATCGGTTATGCGGCTGTTTCGGGGAGAATTGAATATAACGGCATCCATGAAATTGTCGTGAATTATTCTTTCAGTAACGTGAAATCCTGCAATTTTGAAAATATCTCTATGGATTTTGACACCATTGATATAGTTCGTGAGCTTCCTGAATATCTTAAAAATCCCGTTATGACTTATGATGAATGGATTGAAGATGTGGATGCAAAACTTGAAGCTGAATCTATTCTTGGAGAAAAAAAATCAAAAGAAGAAAAAGAAAATGATGACGAAGAAAAAAAATGGAGCAATCTCAAAATAACTGAAATAGGTTCTGATTATTTAAAGCTTTCGGTTAAATCTGGAGTAAAAGGGCTTCCAAAACGCGGGGATAACGGTGAATTGTTCCTGGTTCTTTCTATTGCTGGTGACAAAATTCAAGTTGAACGTCGTCGCCGTGCTCGTCTTAACATTGGTAACGGAAAAAGTGCAATCAGTAATCTGGGATTGATTTTGGATGGAACGCAGGGACATTATTCAAATATCCCGTCTTTGTCGGGTTCAGTAAAAAAAATGTCTATGAAAGTGCAGAAAAAAGTCTTTGAATATGATCCGACAGAAAACCAGAGAAACGCAGTTCGTATTGCGCTCAACACTTCCGACATCGCAGTAATTCAAGGTCCTCCTGGAACAGGAAAAACCACAGTTATTTGTGCAATTATCGAGTCTTTGAACGAAGAATTTCAGAAAAGCAACGAGCTTGCAGGAAAGATTTTTGTCTCGGCTCTTCAGCATGATGCGGTCTACAACATTGCGAGCCGTCTCTCAATCAATGCACTTCCGACTGTGAAATTCGGTCGTTCAAGCGCTGAGGATGAACTGAGCCTTAGCAAAACCCAGGAGAATATTGCGGAATGGAGCCGGAATACTGCAAGGAAAATCGAAGAAAATGCACCTTCTGTAAAACAATCCCTTGAATTTCAGAATCTCTATTCTATGTTTCTTGATTATCACAAGTCTCCGTCCACGGCGATGGAAATTGAATTACTAAACGGAATCAAAAACCTAAGCGAGCGTTTTACAACACCAGCGATACTCGAAAAAATCGATTCAATTCTTGGTGAAATTGAAGGGAATTCATCTTTGGAAAACAAAGAGATTTTAAAAACACTGTATGCTCTTCGCACGGATGAAAAATCTTTTGCTGATGATGGAGCTGCAAGAGCGATGTATTTGAGGATTCTTCTGGAAAATGAAAACTCTTTTGTGCCTGATTGTCTTAAAAAGGCATCTGAATGGAAAGACGGAATGAATCTGGATTTTCTTGGTGATTTGGAGAATTTGCGGCTCAATTTAATAGAAGAAAATCTTCCAGTTGTTGAGTATCGCCGAAAGAAGGAAAATTCAGCAATTTCTGAAATCGTAAAGGAAGTTTCCGAGCGCATTGAGCAATATCCATTTGATCCAAGTGAGAAGAAAAATCTGGCTCTTGCGGAATTCATTTATGAGCTTAACAACAATCCAGACGGAATTACGAACACTTTGCTCAGCTATAATCCTGTTTTTGCGGCGACTGTCCAGCAGAGTGAAGGCAGGGAAATCTCGAAAAAGCGAAAGCAGCTTGGTTTGGACTCGATGGAAGAGGGAAGCAAAGCGTATGAATATGTGATAATCGATGAGGCCGCGCGAGTGTCCCCGCCAGATTTGCTGATTCCTATGTCAAAAGGAAAGCATATAATTCTTGTGGGTGACCAAAGGCAGCTTCCGCAACAGGTTGACCAGGAAATTGAGCGAAAAATGGAGGCGGAGTCAGCGAGTTCCGAAGATGTGAAATATTTGAACGAAAGTACATTCGAACGGCTTTTTTCGCAGCTTGGAATAGACAAAAAAATCACGCTCAACAAGCAATACCGAATGCACCCGCTTTTGGGAAATTTTGTGAGCAAGGAATTTTATGAGATTCACAACGAAGGATTCGAATCTCCCCTGGAAGTGTCTAAATTTGTGCACAACCTGCCATTGATTAGAGGAAAGGCTGCTGTCTGGTGTGAACTTCCGAACGACACCGGGCAGGATTCTGAGAGCCTAAATAAATCCCGAAGTCGTTTCCGCAGGGGCGAGGCGATTTTAGCGGCGAAATTCTTGAAATCCTGGCTGGATTTTGACTCGGAAAAGAAAATGAATTTCGGAATCATAAGTTTTTATTCTGCTCAATGCAATGAGATAAAGAATCAGCTTTGTTCGTATGGTATTTACGCAAAAAACAAAGACGGAATTTCAGAAATACTGGAGGAATACAAATACACCGCCCCTGACAAAAATGGCGAGGTAAGAGTAAGGCTCCGGATTGGAACGGTTGATGCTTTTCAGGGAATGGAATTTGATGTGGTTATTTTGTGTGCAGTTCGTTCCGCAAATGACATGAAAATTAAGAACGCATATAAAGAGCATCAAAGAAACGAAGAAGAGGGATTAAAAAAGCAGCAGGGGCTTTTTGGATTCTTGATGTCGAAGAATCGTCTTTGTGTAAGTATGAGCCGCCAGAAAAAGGCACTTATGGTAATTGGTGACCAAAATCTGTTTACGAGCCAGATTGCGAAAGTTGCCGTTCCTGAGCTTTATGATTTTTACGAGCTTTGCAAAAACGATGCTGATTACGGGCTTGTGCTTGATTCAAAGAAACTTAATTTTGAATGAGTTTGAGGAAAAGCGAAAATGAATGAAAGATTGCAAGAATTCAGAAATATTTTGGATAAAGAATGTAAGGGAATTATCTCAAACAAACCGAATTACGAAGGTTTTTCTCCGATTGATTCTACAAAAACGAATTTGTTCTGGCCTTGTATGCTTTATCAGGTGGAAGTGAAGGTTGATTCCGTCGATTTGGATATTTTTGAACGGACGGTTCTAAAGCTTTCGGACTGTAAAATCACAAAAACAAAAGAACTGGCTGAAAATTTGTGTATGGAGTCCGAGACGGTTGAATTCATTCAGAACAGGCTTGTAATAAAAGGCCTTTTGAATGACAGGACTTTCACGATTACCGAGAGAGGCAGGGGCAAACTTGATAAATTTGCGCAAAAAAATTCTGGTGAGATAAAAGTCGTTTCGCTTTTGCGAGATTTGAACACAGGTCTTTTCCTTGATTATGTTGAGGAACATCCTGCCCAGAATTCTTTTGGTGGAAGTTTTTCAAAAAAAGAAGAGCCAGATTTGTTGCGGACTCGGTGCAATTTGCCTGATGAAAAAACTCTTGTTGGAAATATCGTAGTCCCTGCGAATTTATTTGATTTCAATCGCTTAAAATCTTCTGAGCCTGAGAAATTTCTTATTCTAAGGGCAATCCGAAAATTCCAAAGAATTGCGGGCAAAAATTCTCCTGTTCATCTGAACGATAAATCAAATTCTGCAGAAATCAAGACACGCCAGCTTGTTCTTGTTCATACAAAGGGATTCTCGAATTCTTCCGGAGATATTTTTTCAACTGATGCGGCCGGGCTTGGAATATCAGATATATTTACGGAATTCATAAAAAAATCTGATTCGGACTCTTTCCCATGGATAAGCAGTATTTATCAAAAAGGAAATGTTGAAACGGAAAATAAATCAGAAGAAAATCTTATTGAAGAAAAAATCCGCTTTGAATATCCGAAAATTTCCAGGGTTTTGTATGATTCAGTTTGTAACTTGCAGAAGTTGCAGGAAAACGTGAAATCTGATTCAAACCTGAGGGAAGAGATAAAACGAGTCGGCGAAAAGATTGTTTACTCCGCATATACGGCTTTTGAATATGCGCTGCAATTACATTACGCCGATTTCAACGATACGTGTAAAGAAGACGAACTGATTGCCCTTGCTGATACAGAGGCCAGAAAACTCAACAAAGAAAAAATTTCGGAGATGGAAGGAATTGATAGCGGAAGATTGTTTTATCTGCTTGCTCAAAGACTTGGTTTTAATGTTTCAAGCGAGGATTTGTCACTTCTCAAAGTGTATCAGGGTAAAATTGACGGAATAAGAAAGGGAGACGAGCCTGAACTTACGCCTCTTTTGTGCCTGACTTTGGCCTATGCGAATTCCGATACAGAAAGCCCGCTCGCATATCTTGCACAGGAAGACCCAGATTTTATTCGGGATATTTTTGATTTGAAATCTTTGCGTGACAACACTTTGATGGCGCACGGGCCTGGACTTAGGGCTACTGATGTCTCAGAGAAAAAACTCAAGGATATTTTGCAAAAGATTATGGAATATTCCAGGTTTTTGAACGTGAAACTTGGGAATGATTTTGAGACGATTAACAAAAAAACGAAAAATTCTTTCCAAATAAACGCTTCAAACAGTCAAAAGATTTTACAGAAGCGTTACAATCAAAAAACGAAGCTTTATGATGATTTTGGCTATTCTGTAATCAACCGGCTCCCGACAAATCTTGTGAACCAGATGATAAACTGGAAGATAACGCTTGCTGAAAAAAAATTTGTTGCCGGAAGTTCTTGTTCGCTTTTGCAGCAATTCTTTGAAAGTGCGGTTCTTTCACTCTTAAAATATGTGTCTCCGCCTGAAAAATCTGAGCGTAATGCAGATTTTGCGTCAGAAAAAATCAAAACTGCTGGATTTTTCCTGAAAGCGGGAAGACTGCCAGATTCTTTGAGGACGGTGAACTACAAAAGGATAAACAAGGCTGTCTGTGGAGGTGGCTGCGATACTCTTGGCGCGGCGATAATCGCATTCTTGCTTTTGCTTTCGCCTGAGGAATTGCGGAATGTGGCAAAAAATAATGATAAATTCATTCTTGACCTTTCAAATCTTTTGGAAGAACGAGGACATTCAGATTTAAATGAATATTCTGATCAGCAGGTGTCAACTTACAATAAAATTGCCACTTATATTATAAAAGAATTGATTCAATACATTTAATAAGGAGTAAATATGTCAGTTTTTGGAAAAAAGGAACTTGAAGCTAAACAGCAGGAATTGAATGAGGCAAATTCAAAAATTCAGGATATGTCTAAAAAAGTCGAAGAGATGAAATTGGAGGCAAGTCGCAGAACTGATGAGATAGCTCTTGAGAAACAGCGTATTCAACACGAAAAAGAACGTTTTGAAAGCCATCGTTCCGAGCGAGAACAGGCATTGAAACTCCAGGAATCTCAGATGGCGCAGGAAATTGATGCCCGCCGCAAAATGCTTGAATCTCAGGAAGCTGGCTTTGAAGCGCATCTTAAAGATGTGACTGATGAATATGACAAAAAACTGAAAATTCTGGAAGAACAGCGGATTGAACTTGACAGGACAAAAGCTGAATTTGAGCCGAAGTATCAGGAATCACTTAACAATTTTGCACAGAAACTTGCTGAAACAGAGCGGCAGATTCAAGAGCGTGTGTCAGAAACTACGGAAAAAAATCTTGAACGGCAGAAAGAATTTAACCAGAAACTCAACGAAGCCCATCAGAAATCAGAGAAAGAGCACGAAGACTTGCTTCTTGCCCAAACAAGCGAACGCGTAAGAAAAACAGATGAAGAGCTCAGTGAGCGCAGAAATCTTCTTGCTCAAAAAGAACAGGAACTCCGAGCAAGAATCGATGAAAAAGAACGCCTCTTCCATAACGAAGAGATAAAGTTGCAGAATGAGAGAGATATTCTCAATCAGAATTTGCGAGATTATGAGCAGAAGATTGCGGTTCAGGAAGCCAAGCAAAAATTCCTTGATAACAGAAAAGCTGCATTGGACAAAGAAGTTCAGGCACTCTCCGATGCTAGAATCAAGGAAAAGGACGCCCAGCTTGAAAACTTCAAGGCACAGTATGAACGATTGAGCGGGGAGAGAGCCGCACTTGAAACACAGGTAAATGCATTCAAAGAAATAAAAGCTCGGCTTGGTGACGAAGAGCCTGAAATCATTCTTTTGAAAATGCAGGCATTGGAAAAGCAGATTGCCTCGCTTAGAGAAAAACTTGCAAAGTATCCTGATGATGTTGAAGAAGTTTTGGATTCAAAAAATGAAGAAATCCAGACTCTCAACGACCAGCTTTCAGAATGCAAAGAAAAATTACGTTCCGCTCAGAATCTTGCCGCGACTGCTGAAATAAGCGAACTTAACAACTCGTATTTGGAAAGCCAGAACAATGTTTTACAGCAGAATAAAGAGCTCCTTGAAACGCTGAATGCAGAGCAGGCCCAGGCAATCAGGCATTACCGTGAGCTTTATGACAAGGAAGCAACTTATGCCGAAAAGATAAAGTCTGTCATGGCTCCCCACGACAATTTTACGGCAGATAAGATTCGCAAGGAAGAACTTGTTTTGGAGCCGGAAGTTTCAGAGCCGACTGTAGAAGCAGAAAATCAGGAACAGGCAGAAGAAAGCATAAATCCCGAAAATATAAATCCTGAAAGCACAATTGAAACTCCTGAGGAAACAGCTTCAACAGAAAATGAGGAATCTGCAGAGACTGAAGAAAATGCAGAAACTGAAACCACTTCTGAGCCAGAATTCTTCAATTCTGAACTGAAATGGCTTGAAACTGTGAGCAAGAAAATCTCTGATTACGGGCTTGCCTTCTCACCAAGAATTCTGAATGCCTTTCACACTGCACTCAAAACAGCAGAATGGTCGCCGCTTGCCGTTCTTGCAGGTGTTTCTGGAACTGGAAAATCAGAGCTTCCTCAGCTTTACGCAAAATTCGGCGGAATCAACTGCGTGAATATTCCTGTTCAGCCGAACTGGGATAGTCAGGAATCCCTTCTTGGCTATTACAACACTGTTTCGAGCAAATTTGAGGCGCAGCCGCTTTTGCAATTCCTTGTGCAGACACAGCTTGAACATGCGTTGAACAAAAATGGCGAAATTGATACAGAAAATGATACGAGCCTCAAAGAGCAGCTCAATATCGTTCTTCTTGATGAAATGAACCTTGCTCACATCGAGCAATATTTTGCGGAATTCTTGAGCAAACTTGAGGAACGACGAGGCAAGAGCGAAGACAATCCGCAGTTCCCGAAGCTTTCCGTAAAACTGGGCGGAACGGACTCTTATCCGCTTCCGCTTGGCAGAAATGTTCTTTGGGTCGGCACGATGAACCAGGACGAAACGACAAAAAGCCTTTCTGACAAAGTTCTTGACCGTGGAATCGTAATCAATTTCCCGCGACCAAATTCTTTCAAAAGGCGTGTCGAGCTTAATTCAACTGTCCAGACCGAAGAAAAATATCTTTCTGCGAAAACCTGGGATTCCTGGAAAATGGTTCTTTCAAAACAGCAGGTAGATGAATCCGAGAAAATCATCGCTCCTTACAAAGAATTTGTCGAGGAAATCAACAAGGAAATCTCAAATATCGGACGTGCAATCGGTCATCGTGTATGGCAGTCAATCGAAAACTACATCTGGAATTACCCGACCGTCCGCGATTTTATTCTGAGAAATCCAAATGTATTTACAGATGATTCTCTGGTAAAAGATTTGAGTGAAAAAATTGACCCTGCATTTGAAGACCAGCTTGTTCAGAAAATAATGCCAAAACTGCGCGGCATCGAAACAAGAAGCGAATCGAAGACGGTGCTTGGAAACATCCGAAATAAAATCGAGAAATTCAAGAGTGAGGGGCACGCTCTCAATATCACAAAAGATTTCGAAAATGCAATCAAATTTGGCGACGGTCAGTTCCTTTGGGTTACTTCTGAATATCTTAGCACGGAGAATGATAATCAATAATGGCAGAAATCACAGGCTACTCATCGCTTCTTGATGAGTTAAAAAACGGCGATAAAAAAGCGGTGCTCCTTGTTTCTCTCCGCGACTGGCTCAATCGAATCCTGGACTTTGACCAGGAGAGCGGAGATGCACTTTCTGATGATTTGACTCATTTCCTTGACAAGAATTATGAGTTTTTTCAAAACGACAAGTCGGATAAGAATGTGTTTGATTATGTTCATAATATTTTGTCTTACAGCGGCCGCTCCCTCTTTCACATTTTTGATTCTCCCCGAAAAGAGATTCTTCGGTTCCATGAGCAGATGAAAATCTATCAGGCTCATGAAATCGATTCTGCGGGAATAATCGAGATTTGCCGTCGCCCGGGCCGTACTGTCCGCGAAAAAATTGCTGTCAAGCCGAGCGTTCTTGCCGTAAAACGCCAGCAGAGCATTGATACGCTCGAAAACCGTCTTTTGAAAAAGCTGATTGTAAAGCTGACTTACATTCTTGAAGAGAGAAACGATACTTATTCAGAATTGGGGCGGGAAGACGATGATTCTGCGCTTTCTGTTCTCTATACCAGATTTTGCAGATGGCTTAAAAGTGATGAGGCGGAGGAAATAGGTGAGTGGCAGAAACTTCCTCCTAACAACATTCTTTTGTGTGACAAATTCTACAAAAAAATCTGGCGAACCTGGCGTTTCCTTTTGGATTTGGACGATTTCGTTCAGGAAGATTTTGAAAAACTGAATGAGCTTCTGGCGGCTTTCATTTACTGGAGCACGGTTTCGTATCTGCAGCACAGGGGCTGTAAAATAAAGCAGGCACCTCTCAATTTTGATTCAAAAAACTTTTTCATTGAGACTGTCGGATTTTCTGATTCAGAACTTCATAATTCAGAAATCCATGCAGAAGATTTTTCTCTGGCTTTGGAAAAGAACCAAATTAAATTTTCATCGTCCGACAAAACAACGCACGAAATCAGAATTGAATTTGAAAATTTTGAGGTTGACGGAAAATCAATCCCTGAAAAGCTTGAGAGTCTTTCCGATGCGCTCAGAATCTCAAAAAATCTTGCAAGTACAATCTATAAACCAGAAGTTGAAAATGAGCGATTAATTGTAAAAAATCTTCCGGATGAGCAGAAATTCGCGGTCCTTGATTTTTCACAGGCTCCTTACGATTCTCTTGTTTGCTCGGAGCAGAATGAATTTACGGAAAATCAGTTCCCAAAAACTTTGTTGAGACAATTTTGGACGCAGACAAGTTCTTCAGATATTCACAATATTGATTGTGCTGTTTCTCCCGCACTTTATTCACAGTTCCTCAATGGCTGGACTATAACGCAAGTTTCTTTCGGTGATGTTTTGTACAAAGATTTGTCTGAAAATAAAGTACCAGCTGAGATTGAGACAGAAGCCGTTTACAATTTCATGAATTCCCTGCGCGATTATTATAATACAGGCACTTTCTATTATCTGATTCCAGATTATATAGAAGATTTTTCACTCGGAATTATCCGTTCATCAGCAAACTCCGTATTTTCATCTTCAAATCCTGTTCCAAGAAGCGTCGGAACTGTGTTTGATTTCCAGCTGAATGAGAATTTTTCAAAATTCAAACTGAAAGACGGTGATTTTGTATTCGTAATCGAAAAGAAAAAGATTGAAATCCAGGGAATTGAAAAAGAAATCTTTTCTGTAACTCCTGTCTGTGCAAAAACAAAGTATCAGAAATCAGAAAAAGAAATCTATGACCTTAGATTTTTTGATCAGATTCCCGGAGACATCCGCTGGGAACATCATCCGCCATTTATTGTAAGCGATTATGAGCCGGAAAAAGTTTTGGAGTACATACAGAGAGCGGCAAAAACGACGGAAGGCTTTAATCCGGATTGCTCCGTTTATATAATTTCACCTGAAGAATCAATCAAAAATGCCCGTCTTGAAATGTCAAATTCAAACTGGCATTTTATTTACGAACCATTCAATGCTATCAGAGGCCTTGCAAAATCCGTTCTGATTCAGGAAAAACTTCCAGAAATCCCTCTTTGGAGCGAGCATTTGCCGGTTCTCCAGATGACCGTAATCAAGAACGGAAAACGCGACGGAATCAACCTCACGAACGGAAAAATCGTGCTTCCTATCCGTGGAAGAAGCCAGAAAATTGACATCTCAAAACCATTCACTCTCGGGAAAAATGTCAAAGAATATCATTTCAGGCTTACTCGCGGAGAAGGTGCGGCTTCTTCTTCGCTTAAATACGAGGCCGTTCTTCAAAATTCAGCTTTTCCGTTAAAAGAAAATGTTTCATGCGAGCTTGATATGTACTATTCTTACGGTCAGGAACAGCCTTTTGACCTGTACTTCCGTCCGAAGTCGTCAGCGTCTTTTATCCGCGCAAAAGTTCAGTGGAATCTGATTGATGAAAATTCGTTCCCGATTCCGAATTTCCCGGAAGTGCGAAAATGGGAAGAATTTGTCTGCTGGAAAGACAGCCGGAATCCTGACGGCAATAACTTGATCGAGTGGGAAGAAAGTAATTTCGAAACGATTTTGAATTTGCGAGATTTGTATCTTGGAAAAGAAATAAGCATGAAGCGCCTCTACAATTTAAAAAGAGCAAAAATGCATGCTAACAAAACTATTTATTGGTTGTCCAAAACTCTCCGCTTCCCGACAATGCAAATCTGGAACATCAGGAATTCCGTGCTTAACGATGAGAATGTGCCTGAGTCTTTCAAAGAAAAAACAGCGAGCGTAAAAGAAGCCCTTGACTTTCTTCTGAAAAACGATGATGTGAAAAATCAGCCTCGTTTGTGGAATGAGCTGCTTCTTTTTGCCTGTGCCCTGCATTCCGATGGAATAGGTTTGACTTCTAACTTTATGCTGGAACTTCTTGGAAAAGAGATTGATTTCTCAGAAAATTGGAAGAATATTGAGCAAAAATCTTTCCAATTTGGTTATTTTATTGGCAATGCAAATTCTGGAATTCAAAAGCAAGTCTTTGACTGGGCGCTGGATTTTTCGGAAAGTGAAGATTTGACATTCTTCAAGCTACAGATTCTCACGATTGCTTTATGGCGCAGCGAGAATCTGCTCAAAGAAATTGAAATCTCCAAATTCAAGGTGCTTTTTGAACAGACTGTAAGTGCGATAGATTATGAATTCTCCAAATTGAAGCGGGATTTAAAAACAGAAGGAAAAATCTCAAACCGCAAGCTCAATCCAATCCGCTCGTATCTGGAACTTCTCTGCGCTCTTATTCGATGCCGCCAGTTTGGCAAGGATTTTCAAGATTTTCTGTCGCCGTTTAATCCTAAAATTCAAGAGATAATCTCAAAGATTGAAAAAATCTACGAATGGCTCAAAATAATTGGAAAATCGCTTTATACAAGGCAGATTCGTTTCGTTTCGGAGGAGCCAAATTCCACCGACTCAGAAAATTCCGAAGAAGGATTTCTTGATTATCTTCTTTTGTGGCTTGATGGCGAAAAATCATCAGAAATGCCAAAAATCGAAACTTCAACAGAAGCTAACGATGAGCCTGACGATGACGACAAGGAGAACGACGGATAATAAAAAAATCACATTTTCCTGTCAACTCAAAAATTTTTCATCCCTTGATTATATCAGGAGGAACAAATATGAAAGATATGTACGGAAATGACATCAGGTGCTATGCGGAAGGAAAAATCTGCTATACGGAGCGCGAGGCTGGAAAAGTAATCAATCAGGCCAGGCGGCATCATTATGGAAACGATGATAAAAGAGGCAAGAATATACCGAAGCGAAAATACTTTTGCACGGAATGCGGATTTTATCATCTGACCCATTACAAATATTTTATTAACGACAATAAAATAAATTACAATGAGCGTAAGTTTTATGCTCTATACTTGAAATAAGCGAGGTTTAACCAAAATGAAAAAAATCGTATTTGCGACACTCCCTTTGAAGGGGGGACTTGAAAAACGAAAATACCCTGTAGACGGAAACGCCCTTATTGAGTGCGAGGAACCTATTTACTTCGCGGTGAATCCTGCAGTTGCAAGCACTCTACAAAAAGATGATGAGATAAAAGTAATTCTTCTTGAGACAAAGGGCGGCGAGAATGCGGGCACGGAAAATGCTAAGCTTTTCATCGACGAACTTAATTCGCTCAATAAAGTCGGGGCAAAAATCAGCAAGGAAATCCTTCCAAGTGCTTTCGACCCTTCAAAAACGAATTTCCAGTTCATGTTCAAGACTCTCATCAAGGAGCTGGAAGAGGGGGCTGAGATTTATGCTGATGTCACTTACGGCCCGAAACCTCTTGCCTTTCTTCTTCTCACAGTGATTCAATTTGCTGAGAAATTCTTTGATTGCACGGTCGGCAACATCGTTTATTCAAAAGTAGAATTTGTTGGCGGAAAAATTAAAGAAGGCTCAGAAATGATTTACGATATCACGCCTTTATATCTGCTCAACTCATTCACTAACACTATTGAATCAAGCACCGGCGAAAAGGCGATTAAGGCTGTAGAATCATTGTTTGAGGACTGATTATGGCTGAGAACGAAAAGACCACAAAAGAAAAGTTCTTCGACGAAATAAATGCCCTTTATGCGGAATATGTCTCGTTGCAAGGGCAAACAAATGTCGAGAGCAAAAGACTGGCTGTCAGGGAGAAAATCCAGATTGCATTGTACAAGGTTTATGTCACCATTCCAAAAAGTGCGGAAGAAGGCGAGGACAAATCAGAAGATGTAAACTACAACTCTTATTCCGATGAGATTTTCAAAACTTCTGCGGACTGTCTTGAATCTTTCGAAAAATCCGATTCAAACGGAAAAATGTCGTTCAGTCAGTATGCCTGCTCTTCAATAAAACGACGGTTGAATTTCCTTAAACAAAAGGATTCGGCCGAACAAAAAAATGGCGGCATGAAAATTCCCGAAGATGCATTTAAAAAAGCAAAGAAAATCAAAGCTCTCGATGAGCAATATAAAAAATTCGGTTTCAAGGATGAAAAAAAACGCAACATCAAGATTGCGGACTCACTTGAAACCACGATTGAAAAAGTTGTGGAATTGAAAGCTCTTTGGGAAAGAAAAACTGTTTCACAGATTCAGACAAATGATGAAAGCGAAGAGTTTGATGTCATTGATAAAAAACAGGAGAAAAACGGCGTAGAAGAAATCCATAATGGATATTTCATGCGCCCAGCAAAAGTCTTCGAATTAAATTCGCAGCTGGAATCGCTTCTTGAAGCGATAAAGTCAGAACTGGAGGAAAAATTCAACGAATCACTGGAAGAACGTACTTACTTCACAAAAGCACTGACCGTTGATTTGTGCAGAAAGCATTTCCCACAAAGATTGGCACCCAAAAAAGATGGCAAAGACGGTCGTTTCTTGGAAGTCCGTAAAATCACAAATGAAGACAGCGAGTATATTGTGAATCTGGAAAAATTGTTCCGAAAAGCAAGTATTCTGGATTCAGCGATTTTGAATAAGCTGTTCACTGATGAAAATTACAAACTCCCGGAAATGCAGGCTTTGGAAAAGGAAGCTGATCACGCAAAATCTTATTTCTCGAAAAAGTTGGGGCGCTTTTATGATGATGTCATTGAAAGATTCGAAAAGGCAGGCTTCAACGAAGAATCTGACAAAGACTTTGCGAAGAGATTCCTGATTAGATAAAAACAAATAACAAAACATGGGGCTGTCCTAGAAGTTATCAAACTTCAGAAAGGACAGCCTTTTTTTATAGGAGAATGCGAACTATGAAAAAGAACGCAAAAAAAATCTTGGGTGGAGTCGCAGCAATAATCTGCGCAGGTATGGGAGTTATTACAGGCATTTCTGTTTATAACTCGGTTAAATTCAGCTCTCTTTCAAAGAAAATGGAAAATCTTGCCGCTGAGAAATTTATTTCTTTGAAAGAAGGTTTCGATTATCATTCGGGAGATTTCAAAAATGATTTCACCGCAAAAGATGAGATTTCTGAACGCATCCAGGATGAGCTTTCTTACAAAGGCTGGAAACTGGAGTCAAAAGACTCAATTGAATGTGAGGCTCCGAAAATCATCTACAAAGGGAATGTGGAAGGCACTTACACTCTGAACGGAGAAAATGATGAGCAATATCCTTATTACAGAAATGAAAAATATTCCCTTCCAAAAAACAAATGAAGACGGAACCCGAAAGAGAGAATACACCCCAAAAACCGCCGAGGAACTTGAGCAGGTGAAACTTACAGTTGAAAATGCAATCAACAAAGTTTTGGAAGGAAAGGTTTCTCCAGTCCGTTTCAGAAAGTCAGGGCGATTTTCAAAAAATGAAAATGAAAATCTTAGTGAAAACAAGAAATCTGAATACACGGACATTCAGGTGACGATAACGAGTGAACCAGACTTTGACAAATTCATTCCGCGAGATTACAGATTCTACAGAGATGGATTTTGTGAGAACAGATTTGAGGCTCTGTTTTATGCCATGATACTTTGTTTTTACATAATCAGCTTTGTTTCTTATTTTCTTTCTTCCAAGACAAAAAAATCCTACAGAACAAAACGGATTTTTGCGATTTTTGCTCTGGCGGGGCTTTTAATTTTCGCCAAATTTGATTTCAGAGTCGCCTCAGGACTTTTCCTTGCATTTTTGGCTCTCGTTGTTCTTTTGCACTGGTCGCTCAAGATTCTTACAAGGAACAATTTTTCCCGCAGAACATATTTCGCTATTCTTGGTGCCGTGACTGCTGTTACATTTGAATTCTTCGGCTTTCATGCGTTTAGCGGATATTATTATATGAGAATGTTTGAAAATCAGGCAAATTTTGCAATCCTTGCATTCATCTTCGTGAGCACGATTATCACATTTATTATGCTTGCCCAAAGCTGGAGAGTGATTCTGGATGAACGACCAATTGAACGCCCACAAGACTTGCAGGAAGAAAGTGCGGCTCCAAAATCGAATGAAAAGTATTTTCTTTATGGGGCCTCCGGGAACTGCAAAATCCATGATTAGCCGTCGCATTGCCGCCGCATTCAAGGATTTTTATAAAGACGGAAAATTTACCACTGAAAATGGCGGATATTTTGAATATCTGATGAATAAATTTTCCACACCAGACGAAATCTGCGGACCTGTTGACCTTTCTGCCCTCAACGAAAAACCGAGCCGTTACAACCGACAAACCGAAGGCTATCTTCCAAGTGCAAAAGTCGCTTTTCTTGATGAAATCTGGAAGAGTGGTCCTGCAATCCTGAACACTCTCCTTACGATTATAAACGAAAAGAAATTCCACAACGGAAAAAATGTCGAAAAAGTTCCGCTTGTATCGCTTTCTTCTGCTTCAAACGAGCTTCCCGAAAAGAACCGCGGCCTTGAGGCACTTTGGGACAGGTTTATCCTCCGAGTTTTTGTGAATCCTGTTACGAACGAAGATGATTTTTTCAAAGTCGTCGATGACGGAAACAAAGAGCTTGTCCTTACAGATGAACAAAAATCTGCCTTGCTTGAAATAAGTGATGTGGAAAAATGGCAAGGTGAAATAAACAAAGTTGTGCTTAGCGATGAAGCAAAAGCCGTAATCACAGCGATCCGCCAGGAACTTACCATGCTCAATGCGGACGGAAAGCACAAATCAGAAGATGGCGAAAACTATTATGTCTCAGACCGCCGCTGGAAAAAAATCGTGCATATCTTAAAAACAAGTGCGTTCTTGAACGGTCGTGACTCCGTGGATTTGATGGACTGCTCGTTGATTGAATATGCTATCTGGAATACCGACAAGCAGCATGATGAAGTAGGCGGAATTGTCGAGAAGATTTTGAAACAGAACGGAATCGGCAAATCCACTGCAATCGGAGATATTTCTGATCAGATTGATGAATTTAAGGATTCTGTTGACGAAAAATGGTTTGAATTTGTTGACGAGGTTCCTGCTAAGCCAAGCGAAGATAAAATTGTTACAATCGGAAACAAAAAATGTTATGAGTGTACACGGAATTCCGATGGAGAAACATGGTATGTTGGTGTAGGCGAAAGGGATAACTATTCTTCTTCATATCATAATATATATAGGCCAAATAAAGAGTATTATGATTATTATTCATTTACTAGAACTGGAGATACAATCAGGTGTAATTGGGACTTTACAGTAAACAAAACAAAACCAGTTCCTGCTGTTCCAGCTCATTATGATGAAAATTCACAAAAACTCTTCGAGCCAGTTGCCAAAAAGACCTTGATGGAAGCCTTTGACAAAGAAGAATACACTCCGATTGTTGAGCAAATTGACTCAGAAATCGCGGATTTGCAGAATTTCAGAGCTGAGAACGAAAAGCCTTTCACCGAGAATGCCTTTGCCAATGCAAGCAGATATAGCCCGATTCTTCTGAACAAAATTGACGAATCAATCAAAATCCTGGAAGATAAAAAACTCAAACTCAAAGAACAGCATGAGCGTTATGCTTCCGACTCAAATGTAAAATCTGATTTTGATCTTTGTGACATCATCTTGAAGAACGGTACTTTCAAAAAAGCAAAGTCTAAGGTTGCTGAGTCAGACATTATTGCAAAAGTTTGTATGAAAGGCGACACGACAGATTCAGCATTTGGTATTGCTTGGGAAAAATTCAATGATTTTGATTTTAAAAGAGCAAAGAAAAAGGCTGAGGAATATGGCAAAGATTTTTCAGAGCCGTATAATTCTGGCTGGATGTTACCGACAATTGAGCAGTTGAAGCAGATTTATGAGAATTCCCATGAAAAAAATGATTTCGATCTTTCTGGTAAATACTGGAGTTCTTCAACAAAAGGAAAAGGTGCTGCCTATTACTTTGATTTTGATGTTGGGGAAGCGGATTATACGACTTTAGACCATGAATTTAATATTCTTTTGATTCGTAAACTGGCATTGTAGCAATGAAAAAACATATTTCCGACAAATCACGCAGATTTTCTCTTCTGGCATTGGGCAAGCTTGAAAAAAAAGACAGGATGCGAAGTTTTCACGAAAGCGTTGTAAAAAAAAGCTATTCTGAGAACAAGAAAATCCGTAAGTTCGAGAAATTCGGTTCATCAAAATTCGGCGATGAAATTGAGCGGAAAGCTCTGACACAAAGCCTTGCCGATGCTCTTGACGCTACGCTTCCTGATTCTGAAAAGCTGCCGTTTGCTTCAAATTCTCAAAGCACGGAAGTTTCAAAATTTTTGCAGACGCAAAATCAGACTCAGAAAGACTTGCTTGATTTTGCAAAAAATCATTCCCAGCTGAACGAGCAGATTCAGACCGAAATCCTTGATACGCTGCAGAATTCCTACGAAGAAACTGAAATCACGAATCCCGAAAATCCCTTTTATAACGAAAATATTATTGTTCAAAAAACTCAGCGACTTTCAAACGAAGAGTTACTGAAAAATCTTGAAAGCCATAAAACTGAACTTGGGAAAACTCTAACCGGGAAAGATAATTCCGCCAATTTTGATTTTTATAAAAATGAATACGATGAGATTCTGAGACAAAATCAGGATGACAAAAAGCAAGTCCAGGATAACAAAGACAGTCATGCCGAACTTGATTCACCATCTCAAAAAGACAAGAAATCAAAAAAGAGCAAAGAAGAATTAAACCACGAATTTGAAATTCTTTCCCGAAATCTCAAATCTGATTTGCAGAAATCTCTGACCGAACGCTACATGGCATGGCAGCTTGAAGAAATCGACAAAAAACGCCGTGCTTATCTTGAAGAACTGTACAAAAAAATCGAGCAATTTAAAAAACTTGAAGAGCTACTTAAACCCTTTATAAAGGATTTTGGTCGTCTCTGGGATTTGTCGAAAGGCAATTTTGATGACTATGGTTTTGAAATCCTCAAAGATTTTGCCGATTTGCTTGAAAATGACAAATCTCTGAAAGAACTTGCGGACTTAATCGGCAGACAGGAGGCAGAAAAAGAACGCTACGAAAAAGAACTTCGGGATAAAGTCGAAATCAAAACAGAATTTCATCCGAAATCGGCATATCGTGGTCAAATCAGCGGCTTGCGGTTGAGCGGGGAAATCTCTTCCGCATTGCCGACAGAACTTGCAATGTCACAAAATCCTGTAACGAAGTTGTATTTCGCCCAGAAATTTGCAGAAAAAAAACTTCTTTCATATTCTTACACTAATCAGCAGAAATCTATCCGTGAAGAACATAAGCAGGAAGAAACAGAGAAAGCCGTAAAAGAAACTGAGCAGAAAGGACCTGTGATTATTTGTGTTGATACGAGCGGTTCAATGCACGGAACGCCTGAGCGTGTTGCAAAAACAATCACTTTCGCCCTTGCAAAAAAATGCCTTGACGAAGACCGCAAATGCTTTTTGATTTCCTTCTCAACAGAAATAGAAATTCAGGATTTGTCAGAATTTGAAAAATCAAAAGGATTGGAGGAGCTTGTAAAATTCTTGCGAAAATCTTTCAATGGCGGAACGGATGCAAGCCCTGCACTTGAAAAATCCCTTGAACTCATGCAGACAAACGAGTGGAAAAATGCCGAGGTGCTTGCCGTCACCGATGGTGAAATGGGCGGATTTTCAGCCAAACTTATTTCTGATGTGAACGCTCAAAAAGAAAAAAAATCGAAATTCTATCTTTTGGAAGTGGGGTATTCTGGAAATCCCGAAGTAATCAAAGTGTTCGATGAGCACTGGCAGTATGACACAAACGCAAGGGACGCGATGAGGCATCTTGTAAGAAAAATACACGAGATTTAAAAAAAATAAAGGAGCCGAACGCATCCGCTCCTTTCTTAAGTGTCGCCCGAAAGCTCCACCGTAAACTAAAAATTAATATATCATTTTTTGGGGAAAAAGTCAACACCAAGAATTTTGCCCAAACCATTTATGACTGTTTCAAATTCTGCGCCCCTGACCTGCATTTTTGTACCTACAGGCATTTTATTCAGCATTTCCTGCAAGGTCAGGAATTCGCGTACCAAACTTTTGCATCGCTTTGATTCTTCCATTCTGTTCAGAAGAAAAATTATCAATGCGATATAAGAAACAATGTAATTGAAATCCAAAGTTTTTATATTAAGTTCTTGTTCAAGCATTTTCTTTATGCGGTCTGGCACTTTTTGTGTTGCGAAGCGTGTGTCAAAAATTATACCGTTATGCGCTATTGCGTTCCGCAAGTCTTTGAGGGCAAAAATTATATCTGCGAGTAAAAAGCCGTCATCATTAAAATTCTTTGGAAGATTCAGTTGTTTGGAAACAGCTTCGCGAATCTTTTTATTTGCACATGAATAAAAAGTGCCGAATTCACCCAGGGTGAGGCTTTCAAATGCAGCCCAAATAGGAATGTCCCGGTCTTGATTATAAAAATGATTGACGAAATCTTTCCCAAGCATATAGTCGCGTGTGAGAGAAGAATTGATTTTCATTTCCAGATCCATTCTCTTTTTGAATTCTTTTTTATAATTGTTGCTGCCTTGTTGAAATTCATCTTTATAATAGGTGAGGGCTTCCTTATAAATGTCAGAGAGCCTTTCGCTCTGAACTTCCGCAAGAGTCGCTTCCAAAACATAGCTTTTCAAGGCATTCTCTATGAACATGAGGTTCGGATAAATCAAGCCTTTTAGCTGCATATCAAAATTATTGAGGGAAACTATCTGCGAAAAGGCAGTGAATTTAATCGGGCTGTTTGATTTCCTGATAAACCGATACCCTTTGTACCCATGATAATACCCAATGTTCCGCAAATCCTGAATCTGATTTTCTTGAACCGGGAGACCGTGAATTTCTTTAAGATGTTCCGACAAATCCTGCAAACTGTACATGAGTGTATTATTTCACATGTTATTGTATTTTTCAATTCGCTCAAAAAAGCCCAATTTTTTTAGGGCTCTTTTTTTCCAATAGCACAGGAAGATGAAAATTGCTATCATAAGACGAAATGAAGAAAAATACCTTTTTTGCAGTCTTTTTGATTCCAGTGATTTTTATCTCCTGTGCAAAGCAACTTCCCAAGTCAGATTCACCTCTGGAACTGGAAGGACTTTCATACAAAAAATCTCTTCCATTAACTTATGCAAAACAGCTTCAAATTGATGAATATCATTCTGACATTGGAACGGAGCAGCGAAGCTTCAACCAGCCTGTCGAAATGACCTCAGAATCATCGGCAAAATCAGAAAATGATCAAAAATCTTCTATATATATAGTCACAATCTCTGGCACCGACCGCTATATTCTTCTTCCAAAAGATTGCCCGGTTCCCAAAAATCTTCCTTCCGAAGTCACCGTAATCCGAACGCCTGTCACGAACGCCTATCTTTGCGCTTCCTCTGCAATGGCATTGTGGAACAGACTCGGCTCGCTGGATTCAATCAAATTCTCCGCAATTCAAAAAAAAGACTGGTATGTTCCAGAAGCCACTCGCGCGATGGGCGAAGGCAAAATCCTCTACGCCGGAAAGTACAACGCCCCAGACTTTGAGCTTTTATTAAAAGAAAATTGCTCGCTCGCAATCGAATCCACGATGATTTATCACACGCCACAAATCAAAGAAAAACTGGAGTCGCTTGGAATCTCGGTCTTCGTGGACAAATCGAGCTATGAAGAAAACCCTCTCGGCCGCATGGAATGGATCAAACTCTACGGACTAATATGCAAAAAGCAAGAGCAAGCCGAAGACTTCTTTCAGAAACAAGTCGCAAGAATCGAAACAAATACCGCTTCTCAAAAAATCCCCACAAAATCAGTAAGTTTCTTCTATATAACAAGCAACGGCATGGTCGTAATCCGGGGCAGCGAAGACTACATCGTAAAAATGATTGAAATGGCAGGCGGTGAATACGCTTTCAAAAACACCCGCAAAAGCTCCTCGCCCTCAGTCACAATCCCAATGGAACAGTTCTACGCCCAGTGCGCTTCTTCTGACATTCTGATTTACAATTCCTCGATAGACAACACCCTCCACAGCAAAGCCGACCTGCTTTCAAAAAGCCCTCTCTTCGCCGACTTCAAAGCCGTCCAAAATGACGAAATCTGGATGACAGGAAAATACCTCTACCAGGCCACAGACCGAATCGGCGACATGATCCTAGACCTGCGCGCGATTATCACAGGCCAGACGGAGCAGATGAGCTTCCTGGAGCGGGTGGAGTAGAACGGATTTTGGGGAAAGTCGTGGTCTGCAATGGGGATGCTTATAGAAAGAACTCTGATTCTATGGTATTCTAAATTATGCTTCATTCGATGATTCAAAAAACATGTGCATATCTTTTTAGTCTTCCGATCGTATGCAAAAAGATTTTGACAATCATTTTTTGGATGTAATTACAGGCTTAATTCAGGATTCAATTTATAAGAGTGATTTTGATAAGTTTTTGGAAGATGGAAAATCTGTTTTAGAGGAAGAATAAAATGCACAAATTTAATATAAACAATTCCCGTTACCCCCTAATCTTCTCCCTCTTCCTCATTCTCCTGGCTCTGGCAAGCATTCTCTCCCTCTGTACAGGAAATGTCTCCATCCCGCCAGCCCGCATTTTCGGGATTCTTTTCGGCGGGGAGGGTGGCTCTTTCTCCGTGCAGGAAATCAACATCATCACAAAAATCCGTCTTCCGCGCCTGATTATGGCCGGCATTTTGGGCGGTGCGCTTTCTCTTTCTGGATTCTTGCTCCAGACTTATTTTCAGAACCCAATCGCGGGGCCTTTTGTGCTTGGTATTTCTTCGGGCGCAAAAATGTGCGTGGCTGCCAGCATGATTTTTTTCCTTAAAAACGGAATCGCACTTTCTTCGGTTTCGCTCGTGGGTGCGGCTTTTTTGGGTGCGCTTATTTCAACGTCTTTTATCCTGCTTGTTGCCCGCAAAGTCAATCACATCGGCTCTCTTTTGGTCTCTGGAATCATGATCGGCTATGTCACTTCCGCAATCACTGACTTTTTCATTGCATTTGCCGAAGATTCTGACATCGCAAACTTGCACGGCTGGTCAAAGGGCAGCTTTTCGGGCTTTGACATGGCTGACTGTGCTGTTTCTGGTTCAATCATTTTCGTCGCTCTCGTCTGTGTCTTTTTGCTCGCAAAGCCAATCGGAGCTTATCTTATGGGTGAAACTTATGCCCGAACGATGGGCGTGAACACAAAAATCTTCCGTCCGATTCTGATTCTTCTTTCAAGCGTGCTTTCTGCCACAGTCACGGCATTCGCAGGTCCGGTCTCTTTCGTGGGAATCGCGGTTCCTTTCCTGGTCAAGCAGCTTTTACGCACCGCAAGGCCACTCATTGTGATTCCGGCTTCTTTTTTGGGCGGGGCAGTTTTCTGTATCTTCTGTGATTTGATTGCGCGGAGCTTGTTTTCGCCTCTGGAACTCAGTATCAGCACTGTCACGTCATTTTTCGGAGCACCTATCGTGATTTTTATGATTGTCCGGCGAAGGAAGGGGGAGAGATAGTTTTGAAAAAAGACCTTCTGCTTCTCTGATGACAGTTTCCCCAATATATAGTATAATTCAATGTATTTTAAGGAGAATACTTATGAAGAAATCAATCATTTTTGGTGCTTTAGTCGCTTTGAGTGCGTTGACTGCTTTCGCAGAGCCAATTACAAAGGAATCAATCAGAACAAATACCGAAAAATTCCTCAACGGAAAGGGCGAATACATCAGAGCTTCATTCACAGCTGAAAATAATGATATCGTTTTGTATATACCTCGTGATAAAATTAAGAACCTTGAGATTCGCGAGTCAAAAGGCGTGAGCCTGATTTTCATCAACGCAGATGTCCAGTTCTATGACCAGAAAATTTCTGCAATCGGATTCGGCAACATCCAGAAAGATGAATCTGACAAATATTCACTTGCCGTCAAAGCAAATGATATTTCCGTCGATGCAAACGGCAACCTTATCATCAAGAAGAACTAACTTCATAAATGATAGAAATTAAAAATCTCGCAGTCGGTTATGACAAATCCCCTCTCCAAAAACCGTTTTCTCTTAAAATTGAGAGGGGTGAGATTCTTGCGCTTATCGGGCCGAACGGGTCTGGAAAATCCACGCTCATAAAGACCCTGATTAAAGAGCTTTCTCCCGTTGAGGGGGCAGTTTTTCTTGGCGGAAAAAATCTGAGCGAGCTTTCTCTCAAAGTCTTTTCCAGACAGACCTCGGCATTGCTCACGGTACCCATAAAGCCGGAGCTGATGACTTGCCGGGAAGTGGTCAGTTCGGGCCGTTATCCGTTCACTGGCCGCTTCGCCGTTCTTAAAGCAGAAGATGAAAAAAAGGTCGATGAAGCGATTTCTCTTGTTCAGGCGCAGGATTTTGCTCACAAAGATTTCATGAAGGTGAGCGACGGTCAGAAACAGCGGATAATGTTTGCGCGAGCGTTGTGCCAGAACCCAAGGCTTTTGGTTTTAGATGAGCCGACAAGCTATCTGGACATAAAATGGCGGCTTGAACTGCTTAAAATCCTCGAAAAATTGAGCGGGCAGGGAGTGACGATAATTGCTTCCATGCACGAAATCGACCTCGCCCTGAAAATTTCTCACCGCATTTTGTGCATCGGGCCGGGCGAAATCACGGAACTTTCCCGCAATGAAACTGAATGTAAAAATCAGATTTGCGCCCTCTACAATCTTTCGGAACAGGATTACGCCGAAACATTTTACGAAGGTTTAGTAAAGCAATTTTGTGATAAAAATAAAAGTGAGGGGGAAAGCCTTCCCCCTGTGTCGCACTTCGTTGCGCCGACACCCCCATCTCCTAAGGGGACTTACCCCTTAAAATCCCCGAAAAGCGCGGCCGCGGTTCAGGCTCAGCCTTCACCGAGACTCGCTCAAAACTCACCTCGTGAGTTTTGCCGGCTACGCCGTCGCTCGCTACCCGCAACACCCCCATCTACTAGAGACTATGCCCCTAAAACCCCAATAAATGTATCCATCATGGTGCAGGGCACAATGTCCAGTGCAGGAAAATCTTTCCTTGTGGCGGGATTGTGCCGGATTTTTAATCAGGATGGATTTTCTGTTGCGCCGTTCAAGTCTCAGAATATGGCACTTAATTCCTTTGTAACTAACGAAGGTTTGGAAATGGGGCGCGCTCAGGTTATGCAGGCTGAGGCAGCCGGAGTAGAGCCGAGTGTTCTTATGAATCCGATTCTGCTCAAACCCAACAGTGACACAGGAAGCCAGGTAATTGTAAACGGCGAAGTGCTTGGCGACATGAGCGCAAAAGATTATTTTGCATACAAAAAAAATCTCGTGCCTCACATCATGAAAGCCTACAATCAGCTTACAGCCGAACACGAGATTATCGTGCTTGAAGGGGCTGGAAGTCCTGCCGAAATCAACCTAAAAGAAAATGACATCGTGAACATGGGCATGGCGAAAATGTCTGACAGCCCTGTGATTCTTGTCGCTGATATTGACCGTGGCGGAGTTTTTGCCCAGGTTTTAGGAACAATTGAGCTTCTTACGCCAGAAGAGCGGAACCGGGTTAAAGGCTTTGTTATCAATAAATTCCGTGGTGACAAATCAATTTTGGACAGCGGAATCCGTATGCTCGAAGAAAAAACATGTATTCCTTGTGTCGGAACGCTCCCATATATGAAGATACAGCTTGATGATGAGGATTCACTGTCTACTAATTTGTACACCCTGACACAATTTCGAGATAAAAAAGACGAAATTCAGCTGGCTATCGTTCGTTTGCCTCATATTTCTAACTTCACGGACTTCATTCCGCTCCAAAACCTACCTTTCGTTAATTTGTATTATGCTGCGGAACCCAAAGATTTAGGTAATCCGGACTGCATTATCATTCCAGGCACAAAGAATACACTCGATGATTTACAGTGGCTCAAGGACTGTGGGCTTGCAGAACTCATCCAATCCGAAGCCAAAAAAGGCACGCCAGTCGTTGGAATTTGCGGCGGATTTCAAATCCTCGGAGAAAAGTTGGAAACGGAAAGTGGAAAGTGGAAAGTGGAAAGCGGGGTTATGGATAGGGAAGCCGTTTCTGCCGAGGAAAGTTTTTCTTCAGGGCTTTCATTGTTGCCTGTTTCTACGGTCTTTTCTTCACAGAAGACTCGCACTCGTGTTTCGGGAAAAGTCATGCAAGTGGAAAGTGGAAAACGGAAAACGGAAAACTCGATTTTTTCTCCGCTTGCAGGACTTTTGGTTTCTGGGTATGAAATTCATCAGGGGCAGACGGAGTTTCTCAGTGGTGCGGAGCAGGCTTATTTTTCTCAGATTACGGATTCCGTTTCTGGGGAGACTAAGTTTGATGGGGCAGTTTCGGGCAATGTTTTCGGCACTTACATTCATGGGCTTTTCGATGAAGCGGAATTCCGCTCAAAATTCTTGGAAATTCTTGCGGCTCGAAAGGGAATTGATTCAGAAAAATGGTCACAAATTTTCAACGAAAGCGAAAAATCTTCAAGTGGCATGAAAAATTCTTTAAAATCCGCATCATCTGGCATGTCAGAAAGCACTTTTTCGGGCAAAAATTTCCATTCTATTCAGGAATTTAAGGAAACTCAGTACAATCTTCTTGCCGAAACGCTCCGAAAGCATCTTGATATGAAGAAAATTTATGAAATCATGGGGCTCCCGAGAAGTGCAGATTAACATTTGTCGCGATTAATCCGTGTTTCCTTGGGCTTGAAAAATCATCTTAGAACTAAAGTTCCAGTTCTGGGGCGAAAAATCCACTTACAAAAATCTTCCAAAAATGTAGAATAAACTGATTTTTGGCAACGAGGCCGTTCTGATTTTTTCAGGACGGCTTTTTTATTTTGCTGCGGGTTTTAGGGTGCAACCCTAATAGAAGGGGTAGCGGAAAACGCGCAGCGGTTGGAGCGTGGGGAAGGCTTTCCCCCACATATTGAGGAATTATTATGAAACTTACACCCAGAGAAACTGAAAAACTCTTGCTTTCGTATGCTGGTTTTGTGGCGGAAAGGCGGAAAGAGCGTGGTTTGAAGCTCAATTATGTGGAGGCGGTGGCTTATATTTCTTCGGCTTTGATGGAAAAGGCCCGCGACGGAAAATCTGTGACCCAGCTTATGCAGGAAGGCGCAAAACTTCTGACGACCGCAGATGTTATGGAAGGCGTGGCTGATATGATAAATGAAGTTCAACTTGAGGCAACTTTCCCAGACGGAACAAAACTCGTTACGGTTCACAATCCGATTCGGGAAGTTGAGTAGGCGGAGGTATTATGAAAATTGGTGAAGTAATTTCCTGCAATAAGACGATTGAATTGAACCTGGGACGAAAGACGATTCAGCTTGATGTGACGAATAAGGGCGACCGGCCTGTTCAGGTTGGCTCGCATTTTCATTTTTATGAGGTGAACGGACTTCTTTCTTT
>NZ_JAFRNB010000099.1 GCF_017430385.1 Treponema sp. | reverse complement strand
CGAAATCACGACTCCTGTCGCTATCAATGACTTGGTTGAGCGCGGTAAGGACAGAGTTTTTGACCCGACTAAAATCAAGGCCGTAATCGACCATGTAACTCCTTCAAAAGACAGCAAAACTGCTACTCAGTCTAAAATTCTTCGTGACTGGGCACGCCGAAACAATATTAAGGATTTCTTCGACATTGGTGCAAACGGTGTTTGCCATGCAATTTTCCCGGAGAAAGGTTTCGTTCGACCAGGTTACACTGTAATCATGGGTGACAGCCACACTTGTACACACGGAGCTTTCGGTGCTTTCGCAGCAGGTGTCGGTACAACTGACCTTGAAGTCGGAATCCTTAAAGGTGTCTGCTCATTCCGTGAGCCAAAATCAATCAAATTCGTTTTGAACGGAAAGCTCAAAGAAGGTGTTTATGCAAAGGACGTTATCCTTCATCTTATCGGAAAAATCGGCGTTAACGGTGCTACAAACTGCGTAATCGAGTTCACAGGCCCGGTTGTTGACAACATGGACATGGAAGAGCGAATGACTCTCTGTAACATGGCAATTGAGGCCGGTGGTACAAGCGGAATCTGTTTCCCGGATGCAAAAACTGTCGAATACCTCTGGGAATTCATCAAAGACGAATACAAGTCAAAGGAAGAAGCAATCGCTGACTACGCAAAATGGCGTGATGATGACGATGCAGAATACGAAAAAGTAATCACAGAAGATTTGTCAAATCTTGAGCCTGTATGTACAATCAACTACAAGCCAGATCAGATTAAGAAAATCTCTGAGATGAAAGGCACAAAAGTCGATCAGGTTTACATCGGTTCATGCACAAACGGCCGAATCTCAGACCTTCGAATCGCTGCAAAAGTCCTCAAAGGACACAAACTTGCAGACGGAGTTCGTGGTATCGTAAGCCCAGCTACTCCAAAAATCTACAAGATGGCTGTGGATGAGGGAATCATTGACATTTTCCTCGAAGCAGGATTCTGTGTAACCAACCCTACTTGCGGTGCTTGTCTTGGTATGTCAAACGGCGTTCTTGCTGAGGGTGAGGTCTGTGCTTCAACAACAAACCGCAACTTCAACGGCCGAATGGGTAAAGGCGGCATGGTTCATCTTATGAGCCCGGCAAGTGCTGCTGCAACTGCAATCACAGGAACCATCGCAAATTCAGAACTTTACAAAGGCTAATTAAGCCGTTTTATTATAGAAGCTTAAAAGGAGAAAACTATGAAAGCTTTTGGTGGAGATGTACTCTTTTTGGATCGCTCAGATATTAACACTGACGAGATTATCCCTGCGAAATATCTTACAGAGGTTTCAAAACAGGCACTCAAACCTTATCTTTTGGAAGACCTCAAACTTGAAGGTTTTGATGCAAAGCGTGATGTTCCGAACAAAAAGGTAATCATCACTCGTGAGAATTTCGGATGTGGTTCAAGCCGTGAGCATGCTCCTTGGGCTTTGGAAGTTAACGGAATTTACACTGTTATAGCTCCAAATTTCGCACGAATCTTCTATCAGAACATGTACAACTGCGGTCTTTTGGCACTCAATATGCCAAAAAAAGACATTGATGATATGTTCCGCACATTCGGCAACAAAGACTGTGAATGCAAAATCGAGCAGAAGGAAGACGGAACATGGAAGGTTAAGCTTATCGCAGGCAGCCTTTCAAAAAGCTATCCGTTCAAGCTCGAGGGATTCGAGAAAGCCCTCATCGAAAATGAAGGCTGGATCGGATATGCAGAGAGCAAATACTAAAATAAAATCTAACTACCAACTTTAGAAACCACAGATTACACAGATGGCACAGATGAAAATATATAATCTGTGTAATCTGTGCCATCTGTGGTTTATTTTTTATGCCTGGGTTGTAAAATAAATGATTTTCTTTAATTCCCAAAAGAATCAAAGTTCAGGGCTTGCTTCAAATGTGAATACGCCATTTTTCTCCTCGTTCATTAATTTTGATGTTGAAATAGATGAAAAGCACTGGTAGTTTACAAAATAAAAGGAACTTTCGATGAAAAAATCTACAATTTTCTATCTTGGTTTTTTTTATGTCCTTCTCTTTTTTGGGATTGCGCCTGTTATGGGGCAATTTTTTGGGGAACGGCAGGAAGTTGTCGTGGCTTGCTACCCTTTTTCGGTGTTTTTGAACGCTGGTATATCATTTTTGATATATACTTTTTCGATTAAAGGGCGGATTTTTGATAAGCCGATTGAGAGAGCGCGCGAGCCTTTTTTTGTTTATTCGGCTAACACTCTTCTTTGTTTTGGAGTTCTTTTCGTTTCGTCATGTGTTTTTGAAGCGATTTCTTATTTTTTGAAAATCGGCGGCGGACTACAGGAAGTTATTTTTCCGACCAGTTTTTTGGGATGGGTGAACTTCTTTTTTGGCGTTGTTTGCGCGGCTTTTTTTGAGGAAGTGATTTACCGTTTTTATTTGCCGCGCGCGTTCCGTGAGATTTTTAGGAAGCTGAAGGTTTTCCGTAATTCTGGAACTGCTCAGAAAGCTGAGTTTAAAGTGTCTGCTGCAGCCGATAATGCGAATGAAGTCTTAAACAGGCTATGGTTTTCGTTTTTGTGCGAGGGGCTTGCCCTGCTCCTTTTTGGGCTTGGGCATATTTACCTTGGAGTTCTTGGATTTCTGAACGCTCTTGTGTGCGGGGCTGCCTTGAGGCTTTGCATGGCAAGGACGAAATCGCTATGGATTCCGTTCGCCATTCATGCTTTGTACAATTTTCTTTCGTTTTTGGCAGTTTATCTGCTTTTTTAGAAGGCTGATTTTTTAAAAACTGATTGAATTTTCTCGTAAGTCCAGGCTGAAATCTCATACAGGGCGTTTTCTGAGTAGAATGCGAAAGCTGTTTCCTGACTGTCGATTTGTGTCGGCGTGACGGATTTTTGGTAGAAGTAAGATATTTCTGATTCGGAGAGCTGATTTTTTGAATCGTTTTCCGGAAGAGAAGTTTGATTTGAATTTGTGAAGCCAGCCTTTTTCTCAAAAAAGTCGATTCTGGCGATTCTGCCGTTTCCGTCCTGCAGCGTGAGCGTAGAGATTTTTTTCAGGAAAGATGTTTCGGATTGGAAAGATTCTTTTTCAAAATTGTTTTTATCGGATTGGATTCGGGGCATGTCCTGGATATTTCCATGACGGAGAGAAAGTAGCGTGTGTGATTTTGATTTGAAATCTTCTGATTTTTCGTCGAGTTTGATTGTTATAGGAGAAAGACTTTGCTCTGAATCCGCCTTGATTTTCATCGTGATTTGAACTGGATTTTTTATTTCGGGGATGATTTGTCCTTCTGTCCAGTAGTTTGTCTCAGCCGTAAGGAACTGATGAATGTCATTTTCGGTCTCGTAAACTGTTTTTGATGAGTCAGAGCGAAAATAAATGCGGTATTTGAGAGAATCTGAATATCCGAAGTGCACTTTTGTGTACAACTTACCGTTGTTTTGAGAAAAGCTGATACTTGTTCCTTGAGTCTCTGAGATTCCTAGTGAAAGATAGTCGTTTTCTTTTTCTGTGATTTTATAAATCTTTCGGATTTTACTCGTGTTTTCAAGAAGTGCGGCGATGATTTTTGAGTCCGCGAGCGTGGAGATTTCATTTCCGTTTTCGAAAGTTTTGTAAAGAAGCCAGAAATCGCCCTGCTTTTTGAGCGTGATTTGGGATCCTTTTGATTCGATTTCAATCAAATTCACCTCGTTTTTGTGACTTGGGTTCAATATTGCGGAATCAATGGCTTTTTGCGCGCTCCTCTCCTTTTTTGAGAAAGCGAGTGAAAGGACAAAAATTAAAATCGATGCGAGTAGAATCTTAAAAAGCAATTTGTTCTGTTTGGTCATTTTCTGCTCCGTGAGTTTTATCCCTTAAAGATGAACATTCTGGGCTTCGGTACTGTAAATTAGATAATAGAACTGATTCTGTTTTTCATCGGTTCTCGCAGGAATTTCAAAAGAATCGCCTTTAAGTCCTGTTGTTGAGATTTTCATAGTCAGGTAATTATCATATTTTGAGTCAGCCTTTATTTCAAGCAGAAAGTCGCTGCCCTTTTTTTTGTACGGACACGGATTTTTTTCTTCTATCCATGAGTCGATGTCCTTATTTATCATCGCAATCTGCTTGATGTCGAGCGAGATGGTCTTCTGATAATCCAATTTTCCCTTGAAAAATACAAGTGCGGTCACATCGTAACTGGTATTTCCGGTCTGTTTTGTTATCCATCGCACATGAGGGGCATTTTTGTCCTCGGGATACTTTGCAATCCATTCTTTATATGACTCGGTTTTGATTTCAATTTCTGTTTTGATTTTTCCAAGCGGGGGCAGAATATTTTTTCGCTCTTCTTCTGGAACATATTTTTCAAACTCCGTTAGAAGAGGCTCAATTGTCTGGATGTAGCCTTCAAAACCGTCTGCATGAGGAAGATAAATATTGTTCAAGCGGTCATTTTCCCATGTCTTATACGGAGAAAATTTTTTGGCAAGTTTGTCAGATTCTTCCGACACTATTGTAACTTCAATTTTAGGTGATGAGTGTTCATAGTAATGATTTGAAAAATAGATTGTTATTTCAGAATTTTTTGAATTGAAACTGGTATCTCTCGTCCATTCGCCGTAACCTGAATCATCTGTTCCTCGGTGCAGCTCTCTTTTCGGAACTGAGCGGATTGTGTTAATGAAAGGAAGAATCCATTCGTATTTTAAAAATAATCTGTCAGCTCTTCCAGTTGAAGAGTCTTCATAATGCCATTCTTTTTCCCAAAGCGTAAGAATTATTCCTTCTGGAAGTTTTGTGATTTCATAAGCCAGATATTCTTCGTAATAAAAACTATTCTGAATTATTGTGCCCCAGTATACTTTTTTATCGCTCATTTTTCACCCCTTTTAGTTTTATTTTATCGCATCGGCTTTTTTCTGGTGCTCTTCCATAATCGGATTCCAGTAGTCGTGGTACTGTTTCTCGTATTTAGTGCCTTTGGCTGAGACACCGGCACAAATCGACATTGTAACTCTTTCGGAATCCACTTTATTGCAATCAGCAAGATATTGTAAGTAAGTCTGATTCTTGTAATTCGTTTCATAAAGCATTGCGGAGTTCATATTGTCGTCATAAAGCTCCAAACTTATATGCTCACTTGGAAAAATCCGCTTAAATTTCGGCCCGACATGAGAGAAATAGGTGTATAGGCCTTCAACTTTGACAGTCACCGTGACTTTTTCATTTGAATCAAATCCATTGTCATAAACTTTAGAAAGCAAAAATGAGTTTTTCCCCAATGCTTTCCATGTTCCTTCTGTCGGTCGGGCACCATTCAATAGACCTCCGTCATAAGTTCCATCTGGAAGCATACGAACTGCATACATAGATTCGGGATTTTCCTCAAAATCAATAAGGAACAAAAGCCGTGTCAAATAATCGCTTAGTTCTTCCGCATTTTTTGGAGCAATGAATTTTGGCATATTCTCAGAAAGATACCCGCCGAACACCCAGCCGTATTCAGAATTGTCGCCTTTCCACTCGTACCGAGGAATCAGAATCTCCACCCACGGAGCCGTGATTCCGTCTATCGTTTCTTCCCGCCCGATTGCCACGACTTTGAGCGGGAGCCTGTGCGTGAGAGCGCAAAGCCGATTTGATTTAAGAGACGGCTTATCCCGAACACGCAGGCCTTCTGCCGAATCCACATACATTGTATTGATGACCTTGCCGGCTTGATAAAACCGGGCTTTGTCTGCAAAAACTGAAAGTGCCAAACTTGTGAAAGTGAATAAAATTGAAATGAGTTTTTTCATACTAATTTTCATAATTACTCCGTGTCCAAAATCATAGTATAGCCGCCAAAAATCCACGCATATTCACTCGGTGGTTCGTCAGGCGGTTGCGGTGCACCCTCAACCCAAATTAAATACCACGGTGAAGTTATGCCGTCAATGGTTTCTTCGGTTACTGTTCTTGCCAGAATCTTGTATTCTTCGTCTTTGAAAACCACGGTTCTGTCCTCGATGTATGTTTTTGTTTCGTAGTTATAATAATCCAGATGAACAAGCTCGCCTTTCAAAGAAGGTGTTTTCCGCATTTTGAGGTTTTCTTTTATGCGAATCTTTTTGGGATATTTTATACATTTGATACCTTCAAACATGTATTCTTTGTAAGGCTCCGAATGCTTGTCGCTCCAAAAAACTTTTCCTCCAGAAATATACGCCCCTTTATTAAAAATATTGCTTTTATCAATGTCGATTATTATTTCTGACGCTTTATCACAGTTAAGCCCAAAATCTTTTAGCCTTTTTATGTTGTCCTTGTCGATGTAGTTAAACGGATAGTTGATTTTTATGGTGTTTTTTAAAAAAGAATATGTGCCGTCGCAAAAATGATAATCAAAACCGTCGATTGTAAAAGTATTGTCATCTTTGAATGTCAGCCGCAAAAATATTTCAAATCCATAACTTATAAAGATTTCCCTGTTCTCATCAAAATATTTTTTATATTCGCGCTCAGAATGTTGTGAAAAAACATTCGCCGAAATCAACATTGAGAAAAGTACAATTGCAAAAATTTTTTTAGAAAGAAAATTCATTTTTATTTCCGTTCTTCCGCGGTTTTGACAAACTTGCTGCCGTCAAACTCAAAGATTAGTTTACATTCGATTGCTGATTCAATTGAGAGACTTTTATCAAGGAATTTTGTGTAGTTGATTTCAAAAACATTTGAATGAGAATAAAAATGGACATAAGTACAATCTGGGCTTGGATTGTTTATTGTTTCCTTAAGGCTCTTAATGTTTTTGAAAATGGGATTATTTTCTGCGTCAATAAGGGATTTGCCATCAAAAATGTAAAAATGCGTTATGAGCGAAGAGACATCTTCTTTTTCCCATTCGATTACGGCTGCACCATTATGCATCAAAAATATGCTGTAGTTTTTGTTTAAGCCTCTGTAACCTATAGGATAAATTGCATTGTGCAAATGCTCCGGAATTGTCGTCCATTTTGTGTCTGATTCAAAATCTATTGCGGTGTAGGCCTGGCAGCGGCCAGAAGCGTCTTTTCGTGCTTTTTTGGAATCGGCTTTGTAAATCTCTGCAAACAGATTTCCCCGCCAGGAATCATATTTAAACTCTTTTTCCTTATAATAATCATAGCAATATTCGGGACTGTCTAAAAACGTAATTTCAGAAATACAGGTATCGTCAAACTCGCTTCCTTTGTAAATCCCCGTGATTGTGATTTTGATTTGCTTAGCAGTTATCGGGCTGTCAAGCCAGCTGATGCAGTGCGGGTCGGGGGTGTCGGGAAGATTACAGCTGCCAAGCTCCTGCTTTTCGGAAGAAATTTTAATGCTTTTGACCCTGTTGTTTTTCAGATAATAGCCAAGACTGCCGTAGCCGTTTCTGATTGTAATGCCGTAGATTTTAACCTCGCTTTTGAAGTCAAACACGAACTCCGTGCCGACCCCTTTGCCAGCCCAGCTTTTGTATGTGTTGTCGATGAGATTTTGCGCGCCGTATTTGTCGGGGTTATTTGCGTCTTCAATGAGCGTGTTTGAAGCCGTAACTTTGACAGGCTTTGCGCCGTATTCGTCTTTACTTGGGTCTAGTGCGAATGCTGCCGAACAAACCAAAGCGACAAAAACTAAAGCAATGCTTTTCTTAGAATTTTTTTTCATTTTTTCACCCTCTTAGAACGCATAAATCTTATCATAATCCTTGATGTATTTTAAGTTCTCATAGTCAAAGTCGCTTCCCCTATGGTTCCGTCTGGCATCATGGCTTTCGCGGATTTTTTGGCGGATGATGATTTTTGAGAATTCTTACAGCTTAGAGCAAGAAGAAATACCGCACAAGCAAGCGGAATTGTCAGAAACTTTTTCATTGTGTACTTCTGTTTTCCTTTTTTATCATTTATTCTTCCTCACGACCAAGAAGAGCGCGCATTTTGCTGCTGATATAGGCTTCTGCACGCTCACGATAAAATCTGTTTGTGCAAGTTTCTTCGAGTTTTATAAGACCTCGCTTGATTTCGTACATTTTATCGCACACGCGTTTGTATCCGTCTTCCACGAACCAGTAGCCAGTGTCACCTTCATCAATATCTCTACGCCATGTTGCTGCAACGAGCCAGAAGAATTCCTCAAAATCAAGCACATCTTTTTCTGTCCAGCTAACAGTTGTCTTGAATGATTCTTGTAGTTTTTTGTCGTTCAAATATCTGTAAATGTCGTACTCCGTGCGAGCAGGAATACGCTGATACTCATGCCCGAAGTAAGTGCCGCCCCCTACGACCAGACGGAACATTTCATTTAAAGTCATATAGATTTCATTCAGGTTCGCTTGGATTTTTTGGATTTCCTCTGCCCGCTGTCCAGCCTTCTTATCATTTTCCTCTTTCAGCGAAAGTGCATACAGCTCAAAATAATAGTCCTGCCCGCACTCGCCTCCGAATTCTGAAAGGTCACTTCTTTTTTCGTAGAGTTTTTCAGCAGACAAGACTTCCTGTGAGAGCCGAAGAAGTTCCGGGGCATGCTGCTCGATGTGCGATTTTTCTTTCGAGGATTCCCTGCCCTCCGCATACAATCCTGCACAAGAAGCAAGCATAATCGCTGACAGAATACAGATGATGATTTTATTTTTTTTCATATTGTTGCGTTTTTACTTACCTTTTCCAAAATATATTCGATTTCGTCCATGCATTTGTTGATTTTTATGTTGAATGTGATTGTCATTATGACAAAAAGAATTACGATGGCGGCGGCACTTGTTTTCCACTTCTTTGACTGAAAGCCATGAGCGAAAAAAGGCAGGAGCATAAAGATTCCGAAGAAAAAGAAATCATTCTTGAATGTAAGGTTTACCGTGCATTTTTCATCATCGCCCGAAAGCTCGCACTCGAATCTTCTGAACGGAGAGAATTTGTGGAAATACTGATAATTCAAGTCCAGAGAAAATACTCCGTCCTTTTCTTCTCCACATAAGACTTTTTGCGGGTCTTTTCCGAAAAATTCTTTTTTGTTCTCGATATTAGCCATGATTGCCTGTCTGACTATGTTCACAGGGCTTTCAACAGTAAGAGAGATTTCTTTTTTACATGCAAGGGTGAAATACATTGTGATTTATCCATAGATATAGAGGTTATATTATTCCTTAGTTACATAATCAATTTCGTCTTCAATTTTTGAAAGAAGATTTTTCGGAAGTTTTGAGATTTTTTCTTCAAGACGGAATTTGTCCACTACGACAATCTGATGAATCAATGCGACGGAATCTTTGGAAAGCCCTGATTCTTTTTTGGGAAGAAAAACATTTCCTCTCAAATCTGCATTTATGGTATTTGATGTAAGTGGAACTACAATTTTAGTGTTTAGTCCATTTAAGTTTTCTTTGTCAGCCTGAATTATTACAACAGGTCGGCGCATTCTAGGCTCGCTTCCGAACGGAATGCCAAAATCAAGCATATAAACATCACCACGAGTCATTCTTTACGCTCTCCCATACAGTCGAAAGACTTGCATCTCTCATTTTCTGCAAAGATTCTTCTTCGGAATACTCATTATGTAAAATAGATGTTTTTTTGTTTATATTATTTGCCACGAAATTTAGCAACTGTATTTGTTCAGCCAAAGAGAATTTTAATACTTGATTTTCTACATACGCAAGAGCATCTGACATATCGAACCTCCAAGTATTATTATAGCATAAAAATTAAGCTTTTGCATAAAAACAGCATTATAAATGGCGAGCGACTTTCAGTGTTGAAGTACGGGAACTTTTTTTCATTTGCCTAATTTCTCCAAAAAAATCTGATTATTTTTTGCATCTGTAATGAATTTTATATCTTTGTTGCGGTCCAGAAACGCAGAAAAACCTTCTTTCGTGCACATTTCTTTTGCGAACTGGATTTTGTCTTCGATGTATTCAATGATTTTAGCAAAAATTGATTCGTTGACATGACAAATATCAAGATTTTCAGGCCAGATATGCAAGTATAACAGTCCTTTCTTTTCCATGCCTTCATTTTCAACCGCATAAAGGGTTGGAACAATTTCAAAGTTGACCCATTTTCCCCTCATATTGCTGTGTGATGAGCAAAAGCCGAATTCGCATTGAACGACAGGATTTTTCCAGCGGAGTTTTCGTTTGAGGCAGGTGAAATTTTCTTTGTCCTTGTAATAAATGCCAATCTGCCTGCAAACTTCATCAAAAATAGCTTTTGGTTCATCTTCCGGCTTGCAGTTGAAAGTGATTTTCTCTTTCGGAAGAGCCGTAACAGTGTTCTCTGACAGGCATAAAACGCCGAAAGCCCCACCAGTCTTGGTATCCTCGTAAAACTGCGGCTCTGTTATGTGTACGCTGACAGGTCTGCCAGGCATTGCTTTTGGAGCAGTTTCCTTTTTCTTAAACAGATTAAAAATTCCCATTTTTGTTTCTCCTACTTCATTTCTTAAAGGCATTATAGTCAAATTCGGCATTTTGTACTATAATATAGATATGAGCGAAAGACGAAACCTGCCTATTGGCATCCAGACATTTGAAGAACTCCGCACGAAGAATTGCGTTTATCGTTACCCGCTTTGCCGTGAACTATTCGAGCGAAAAAGAACAGCTTGACGATTGGAGCATCGAGGAAGAGTAAAAATCTCGTCTGAGCAATAGATGTTTACTCTGGAGGTAAATCCCAGAACACCATGATAACAAATACTCCCCAAAAAAGCGACCAGATACAAGTTAAGATGGATATGACAAAATAATCCAGTGCTTTTTCTTCTTTAGGCGAGAGGCTTGAAAACACGATACCAAGGATAGAAGATATTAAAGCCGGAAGCCAACCGAAAACAAGAATAAACATCGCAATGGCGATTAAGAACTCAGCCTCAGAGAAAATTCCAAGAGGAAGAAGAATAACTGACAAAAGTATTATTACTACCGGCAGAAGCGAGCAGATTTTGGTGCGATTAAATTGTAGAATCTTTTTCATAAAAGCGATAAATCCCTGCAATTTATTTCCCATGCTCTGAAAGAGTTTTGACAATCTCTTTCTGCACGTCGCTCATCTTGTACATACGGATGGTTTTCTTGCCGTTTTTTTCAACCTCTACAAAGCAGCATGGACCATATACAGGGTGCTCAAGGAAAAAATAATATGGGGTGCTTTCAAAATATTCATCGATTACAACAGGTACGTGTACGGGAGAATTTATGTTCGAGAAGCCAAGTTTGTAAACAGTTTCCCCATATAATCCATTTGAATGTATATTAAAAACAACCCAATCATTAAGATGTACACCTGGAATTCCATAGTCCACCTTTTTATCATTGAATGCAGGAATAAAAAATGGGGCTGCCCGTACCTTTTTGAAGTCATCTTCCCATGTAATAAATAAATTTTCCTCTTCTGCGGCATCATAAGAATTTATAATAATTATTTTTTCTTCAAGAGAAAGATACCTGATACCATGACCATATTTCAAAGTTGATAAAAATGCAGTCAGTTCATTGTCAATGCGCTCTTTTTTCTTAAAGTCATAAATATAATAGTTATTTGTTATCTTCTTTCTATCTATCTTATCCCTTTCCCTGCATAAAAAAAGATAATCTCCAAGCCTGACTTCCAAAACATCCTTTAGAAAATCGCTTTCCTGCTCAAACGGGCTTGAAAGAATCTTGTTGTTCGGCAAGTCATATATAAAATAATCATACTTTTCTCGGGTAAGCATGTGTCCATATATCAACAAGAATATTTTTCTTTCAGAATCCAGCAGCAATGCTCCCCTTGCCCAATATCTTCTTGTAAAAATCGGCTCAAAGAGCAATGTCTTGTTTGTATCCAAATCATAAAAAAGCTGCGTGACTCCGCCTGAATATCCGTAAATGACATTCACTTCTGGGAATGTTTTAAAGATGCAGTCTCCATCTGAAAAATTGACAAGTTTCTTTATTTTCAGCTTATTTTTTTCCGTCACTTCCAAAGTAGAGAAACGATCATTATATAGAGTTATTAATTTTCCATCTTTCCAGTCACAATAATCAAAAACATTCTTGTATGGAAGTTCTGTATATTTTTCGATTTTTATATCATCTAGGTTCATGTGCTTTTCCTGCGGGAAAATATACGGTGAGATTAATAGCAATGTTATGGTCAGAAGGTGTTTGTGGTTCATTTTTTTTCCTCCATTCACCTAATATTTCTCCGGGAGCTGATTCCACTCATTTTCGGTAATTTTCTCATCCTCGCCGTTGGGGTTCAGGCGATAATATTTACTAGGAAAGTCATAAATATAATAGTACGGAGCCTTGTAGCGAAATTCGAGTATGTCGTGTTTTCCGTCGGAAATAAGCCTAGACTGCTGGCTTTTCTTTGTGATTGCATACAATGTGTACCCGTCGTTTGCTTTAATAACAAGGTCTTCGTTCCTTTCGTCTGTCGGCGGGTATATTCTAGGGCTGTATTTCATTTGTGGAATTAAGATTTTGCTTTCTTTTGCGGTGTTTCCCAGAAGAACAAGGCTGTAGCCGACTCCCCAATGCTGGACTATGCAATAATAATTTCCGTTCCAGTAAAATGGCGTTCTTATGGAATTGTATATATCACCGTTAACATAATCAAGAATCAACTCAGGGGCTTTGTTCTTTTGCGTGAGGCGGTAAAGTGCCGTTTTTTCATTTCCACTTCCATACTTCCCTTTATCTGTGAGAATCCAGTGAATATCGTTCTTGCCGGGAAGCTTTCTGGATTCCTCGGAGCTTCTGCAGAACCGGACATGCTTGACACCGGACAAAACGATTTCGTCTTCCTTTGAGCTGTCGTCGTTCAAAATTACGAGTTTTTCCGCGTAATCGTCGGCGCTCTGTGAGTCCTGCACAACGGCATAGCACCGCTCCCCGCACTGCAAGAAATCCTTTATTTCTTCATATTTGAACGGCGAGATAAAACGCCCTTCGCTCTGCTCACTTTGCTTTGGAAGGAAAATACCTTCCTTGCCGTCTTTTCTGGCGAAGATGCATTTTCCGTTTACAAAAGATTCTCCGTAGTCGCGACTCCGGATTCTGTCATATTCAAAATCAAGAAGAAGTTCACCATCTGGAAGAACAAGACCGAAATTTTTATCTTCGGAATCTTCTTCTCCTTCTCTGCGCACAGCCCGGATTGCGGGGCCAGGCCAGCCCTCTTTAACCATGTAGTCTGGTAACAAGTCCCTTGCGTTGGAATCAAGCAGGCGGCCGAACCAGCGTTCTTCCATCACATACAAAAAACAGGCCTTGTAGGTTTCTTTTCCGTTAGAATCGGTCGAAAGATGAAAATACGGCTTGAGCTTTTCACGGTAATAGTCGGAAAAAATGAGAGCGTCTTCCTCATACCTGACAACTTCATAAGGCTTTCTTGCAGCCAAGTAAGCCTCAAATGGAGCAGACTCAGAATAGTCATCAATCCCGATGGCTACGAACTCGTCATAGTACCAGTCCCATTCATAGTCAAAATAAGGCCCCCAAGAAGCCCCGATTACGGCAAAATGCCCAGAATGATATTCAAGCTTCCTTTTGCCCTTTGTGCGCGCGACAATAAAATATTGCCCGTTGCCTCCGTCAAGCCCTTCAATCGAAAGATACTTGAACGGCGTGACAACTTTTCCGTCCACCTGCAATGCCCATTTTTCTCTTGAAAGGAATTTCTTTTTAGAGACCGCGCAATAGCTTTTTCCGTTGTAGTCAAAAAGATGCTCAGGTTCTACTTCCTTTGAGTAAGCAAGAGATGCAAAAATTGTAAATGCTAAAAATACAAGAAATGGCCGTTTCATTTTCATGGATATTATAGCACACTTTTAGTGTTCCGTGTTATAATTGATCTATGAGCGAAAGACGAAACCTGCCGATTGGCATCCAGACATTTGAGAAAATCCGCACCGGGAATTATGTTTATGTTGATAAGACTCAGTTTGTCGAAAAGCTTGCACGATACAAGTGCCCGTATTTTTTGAGCCGTCCGCGCCGGTTCGGTAAGTCGCTCTTTCTTTCAACGCTCAAGAGCTATTTTGAGGGCCGCAAGGATTTGTTCGAGGGGCTTTCGCTTTCCGAGACTGAAACCGAGTGGAAGAAATATCCGGTTTTTTACCTCGATTTCAATGTCGGAGATTTTACGGACGAAGAGAATTTCAGAAAATCTCTCGGCATAAAACTTGACCAGTACGAAAAAATCTACGGCGTCAGGAATCCTAACGCAACAAGCCCTGCCGACCGATTCAGCAGTTTGCTTCAGCAAGCTCACGAGCAGACAGGCTTACAGGCGGTCATTCTGGTGGATGAGTACGACAAGCCGCTTTTGAACGCAATCGGAAACGAGGAGCTTGTGGACACTTTCCGCAAAATCCTCAAATCCTTCTACGGCGTTATCAAAGGCGAGGACGCGCATATTCAGTTTGCGTTTATCACGGGCGTTACGCGCTTTGACAAAGTTAGCATTTTCTCTGATTTGAATAATTTAAACGATATTTCACTAAACAGCGATTTTACTTCGGTTTGCGGAATCACTCAGGAAGAACTTGAAGAGAGTTTTGTTCCGGAAATCGAGCTTATGGCTCAAGAAAACGAAATCTCAAAAGAAGAGTGCATTGCCGAGCTAAAAAAGAATTATGACGGTTATCATTTTTCAAAGAACACAAAAACCGATATTTATAATCCTTTCAGCTTGATGAATGCCTTTTTCAATAATTCTTTCGGCAGCTACTGGTTCTCGACAGGCACGCCGACTTTCCTCACCAGGATGATGAAGAATATAAATTTTGATTACACTTCTCTGGAAGATGAAATTGAGGTAGGACGAAGAACCATTGAAAACTATCGGCTTGACTCACAAAATGCCTTGCCGATGCTTTATCAGACTGGT
>NZ_JAFRNB010000014.1 GCF_017430385.1 Treponema sp. | reverse complement strand
TTCCCCAGTGAATCGTGAATCACCAGGTCTGCTTTGTCGTCTGCCTGAGTTGCTGTCTTGTTAATCAGCACGATATGCTTTCCCTGGAAGTATTGAATCAATCCCGCTGCTGGGTATACGACCAGCGATGTGCCTCCGATAATCAGCATGTCAGCTTCGGCTATTGACTGGATTGCTCCGCTGATTACCTTGTCGTCGAGTCCTTCCTCGTACAAAACAACATCCGGCTTTACCAAGCCGCCGCACTCACAAATCGGGAGCTTTTTCTTTTCGTTCTCGCTTGCGGCAATGAAGTCGATGTCATAAGATTTGCCGCACTTCATGCAGTAGTTGCGCAAAGTGCTTCCGTGAAGTTCCCAAACTGTCTTGCTGCCGGCCATCTGGTGCAAGCCGTCGATATTCTGTGTGACAATTGCGCTCAATTTGCCTGCCTTTTCAAGCTCCGCCAGCTTAAAATGCGTGATGTTCGGCTTAACATCTTTGATAATCAGCTTTTTACGATAGAATCTGTAGAATTCCTTTGGATTGTTGTCGAAAAATGAGCGTGATATGATTGTCTCTGGCGGATATTTCCATTCCTGCTGGTAAAGTCCGTCCTGACTTCGGAAATCCGGGATTCCGCTTTCGGTTGAGACTCCTGCCCCGCCGAAGAAGACGATTTTATTTGATTCGTCTATCATCTTCTGTAATTCTTCAATTTTTTCATCCATCTTTAAGATTCTCCTTGTATTATACTTTCAAAATGAAAAGTTAAGATTTATTGTTTATTCACCGAAATTTTAGAATGAAATTCTTAAAAAAGCAAAAGGAATTTTCTAAAAAATTGATTTTCCTTTTAGTTTAATCTATTATATGAATCCAAAACTGTAAATATAGGACTGTAGTATGTATAAAAATCTAAGAAAAATTTTCTTGTTCTCTTGTTTTGCTTTGACTTCTTTCGTGGCTTTTGCTTTTGGTAAAAAAGATGTTGATTATAAAGATGTCGAGAACATGGACAGCTGGAAGGAAACTTTTGACATAAATGAGAAAAATGCCGGCAAATACAATATCTATGCAGAGGCCAAAGATAAAGGCGGAAATACAGAAATTGCAGGCCCATACAATCTTTATATCGACCCGGATTCTGACTACGCTGTTTCGGGAATAACGAATCCTGCTCCACAAATGCGCGTTCCGGGCAACCTTAACATTGTCGGTACTTGTGTTGATGATGACGGTGTTTCCGAAGTTTGGCTTGTTCTCGATGGCGGGGAGCCTGTAAAAGCTGAGGGCAAGGAATTCTGGTCATATTATCTCGATACAAATGAACTCGCTGAAGGTCCTCACACAATTGAAGTTTGGGGCGTTGATATTAACGGTCTTTCTTCGCAGGACAAGCCGAAAAAGAAGGCTTATGTCACTTGGAACCTTGACCGCCGAAAGCCGATAACTCAGGTTACGAACCATGCTCTCGGTGAGCTTGTTTCCGGAAAAATCAAGATTCAGGGTGAAGCGAGCGACGGTAACGGAATCAAAACTCTCTATTATTCTCTTGACAATGGTGAGAATTACATCGAGACAAAAATTTCTTACGACAAAAAGACTAAAAAGACAACTTTTGAAATTCCTATCGATACAAGAACTGAAAAAGACGGTCCTGCAATCCTTTGGTTTAAGGCTGTCGATAAAATGGGCTCAGTCGGAATCTCATCTTATCTTTACTTTGTTGACAATACAAAGCCTGATGTTCAGATTGTCTATCCTCGGAACGGCGATGTCTGCAACGGAATTTTCACTGTAGCTGGCTATGCAAAAGATAAGGTCGGACTTCATAAACTTTCATGGGAATTCAACGGCCAGAAGGGATTTTTTGAGCTTACTCCGGGCAATCCGTACTGGTCAAAGGAAATCGACACTCGAAATCTCAAGAAAAACACAAAATTTGCTGTCACTGCAGAGGACACGGCCGGCAACATCGTTACTGTCGAAAAGGAATTCCCGCTTGATCAGGAACGAGACAAGCCAATCGCTGCAATTAAAACTCCTGCAGCCGGCACTCTCATTCCGGGCGGCACAAAATCTCTGTTCATCCAGGGAATCGCAACTGATGACGACGGCGTTGCTTCCGTAGACTATGTTCTGGACACTGGAACTCACCGCACAATCGAAACAGACGGCGTTTTCTCCGCAGAAATTGAATGTGGCGAGCTTGCGCCTGGTTCTCACAGCATTTCCGTTACTGCAACTGATATCCACGGAGTCAGGGGAGATACTGTAACCACTACATTTAACGCAATGGGCGCGGCTCCTCAGTTTGGCGGGGCAAGTGTAAATGGTGCAACGGCTGTAAACGGCCTTCTCGTGCATCCTGAGTCAAATCCTTCTTATGAAGTTTCGGCAACATCTCCTTCTGGAATCGTATCTTATTATTACATGATTGAGAGCGGAAAGGACGAAATTATTGCTTCTCAGGATTTCCGCACGAAAAATCCGGAAAAATCAGTCTCTGTCAAAGTCCCGCTTACGAATCTTCCGTGGGGGCTTGTTCAGGTAACAGTTTCCGTGACTGACATGTACGGCCAGAAAGCTGAAAAGAAAACTCTTCTCAATATCAAAGATTTGTCATACATCCACGAGGATTTGCTTGATGCTCCGATTTCTGAAAAAATCATCGAGGGCGAGACAGATTCTGGAGTCACTGTAAATGTAATCAGTATCAATGGTGAAGAATATAAGGGCGGAATGAATGTCGTCGTGCCTTACGGAACTGCAAGTTCTGCTGTAGCGGCATTCAATGTCACCACCGAAGAAAAATCTGTTTCAGTCAATTATCTCATTGAGGGTGTTAATGAAGTTGGCGGCGATGTAAGACAGACTGGAAAAGCGGAGCTTGTGAACGGCCATTATGAAGTCAAGCTCGCAAATCTTCCATCAAGAATCACGACACTTACGGTTAATGCTACTGCCGGAAAAATTGCCACTGGAAGCTGCAAAGTCACATTCTGCGTAGTCCGACCAGTTCCAGACAAAAAAAGCTCTTGGAAAGCCGGTGAAGTGCATTGGATTCCAAATGATAACGCTATTTTCAACGCTGACCTGAACGCTTATGTAATTTCTTCTGGAAAGCCTTTCACTGGTTACGCCGGCATAAATCTTCCTGTAAGCGTTTCTGTTAATAACGCGGCATTCACGGCTGAGAACGACGGAAAGGGAATCAGCATCACACCTACAAAAGAAGGTTCTTACAAAAATGTCGCTTTGACTGCAAAAGACGGAAGCGGAAAATCATTCGCTGCGGCTCCTGTAAATCTTGTTGTTGACGATGAGCCTCCTGTTCTTGAAATCACTTCGCCTGCAAACCTCTCTTGGGCGCAGACAAAAGTTCAGGTTTCGGCAACTGCTTCTGACGCAAACGGAATCTCAAAAGTCGAATATTCTGCAGATGGCGGCGAGTCTTGGACAGCAATGACTCTCGCAAACGGTCAGTATTCTTCTAATATCGGCCTTTCAACATTTGATGACGGATTCATCGGAATCAAAGTCCGTGCAACTGATGTGACTGGCAAGACAACTGTAAAATCAGTCGCAATCAACAAGGACACGGTTCCTCCAGAAGTCGAGATTATTCTTCCTGGTGAAAATGACATCGTGAACGGCGAGAATTTGATTGCATTCATCGCAAAGGATAACGGGCGGCTTGATAAAGTTCAGTATTTTGCTCCTGTAAAGAAGGGCGAGACTCCGAAACCTGTTGATATTCCTTTGGCTTCAATGATTACAACCCATGTCGGAACGGCGGAAATGCCAATCGACGATTTGATGACTTTCAAATTCATCGATGCGGTCGGAAATACAAATGAAATCAAGCAGTGGAATTTCATCATCGACAATGTAAGCGACTTCCCGATTGCCGAAGTCCATGTCCCGGAAGAAGATGCCGTTCTCACAAGGGATTTTGAATTCTCCGGCGTAATTTATGATGATGATGGCGTTAAAAAAGACGATTTCGGTAATGTAATCGCCGGTCCTAAGATTTTCTATAAATTTGACAACGGCAAGTACGAGCCTCTTGAACAGATTGGTACAAGTTTCGTTATTCCAAAGAAACTTACTGATTTTACGGATAACGAACATTCAATTACGGTTTATGCTGAGGACATCAACGGCGTAAAAGGCCCGGAATTCACAAGGAATTTCCGAATTTCTCTTGAAGAGCCGAAAGGTGCTGTTCTTACGCCGCCAATCAGCGAGACTGTAAGGCAGACAATCAAAATGACTGGCGTTGCAACCGATAAAAACGGAATCAAGGCTGTCTATATTTCTCTCGATAACGGAAACAGTTTCAACGAGGCTGTCGGAAAATTCGGCCATGAGCTGACTCAGTGCGAATGGAGCTACGAATTTGACACAAGGGTAATCGAAGACGGAACTCATGTCGTGTTTATGAAGGTCGTTGACTGGTACGACATCGAAGGACTTTATTCTTCTTTGATTAACATTGACAATACACCGCCTGCAATTGAGCTTATGCTTCCGCTCGATGACTCAAAATCAACAGGAATGGTTTTCCTTTCGGGGCAGACAACTGATAACATCAACCTTACGAAACTTTATGTTACAATCCGTTCGCTCGAAGGAAAGGCCGTAAGCCAGAAGCTTTCTCACACTGATTTGACTCCTGATGCAATCATCACACAGGCTTTTGATTTGTCAAATCTTGATGACGGAGCATATAACATTGAGATTACAGGTGTTGATGCGGCAGAAAATATTACCCGCGTGAGCCGAAACATCCAGCTCAACAAAAAGGCACCGAAGGCGAAAGTCGATTTGCTTTATCCTCTCAACGGCGAATTCGTTCAGGGCGTGTTCAACATTTACGGAACGGCTGTCAGCGAAAAGGCAATCGAAGCACTCAATCTTTTTATCGATGACAAGCAAGTTTCTACGACAGAACTTTCAGAGAGCGGATATTATAAATTCAACATCGATCAGAGCATGATTGAGGAAGGTCAGCACAAAATCAAGGTCGTTGCGGAACTTGATGGCGGCACAAACATCACCTCAAACACTCAGTATCTTAATTACAAGGCTGTCGGTCCGTGGATTACAATCGACAACTTCACTTACGGTGATTTTGCTATGGAACGCCCGTACATTGTCGGAAACGCAGGCTATTCTTACGATGAAGAAGAAGTTATCCGTGCAAATGCAAAAGGTGCTCCAAAAGAACTCAAAGAAACTTTGAATGGCAAGAGCGTCGAAAAGGTTGAGATTTCATTTGATAACGGAAAAACATTCGAGAAAGTCTCTTCTTCTGGAAAATGGCGTTACCGTGTCGAAAACGAGGACATTGCGGAAGGCTATCACTTCCTTCTTGTCCGTGCGGTGATGAAGAACGGTGAAGTTGCGGTCACAAGATGTATCGTTCAGGTTGACAGCACTAAGCCGACAATCAAGCTCATTTCTCCGGGAGCCGGCGGACATTATAACCAGCTACTTGAATTCTCAGGCTTGGCAAAAGATGATGTTGCCTTGAAGAGCCTTACCCTCGCATTGCGAAGCGGCGACAAATCTGCTTACGAGATTCCGGGCTTCATCCAGGGATTGTACTTCGACTGGCAGTTCTGGGGAGCTACGCTTTTCAATGTCGGTGCGGGTCTTACATTCTTCGATGACAATGTTAAGCTCCAGGTTCAGTGGGGACAGTTCACACAGCAGCAGCGAAACATGTTCGACAAATCAACTCTCCGTTACGGCGGAAGCAGCGTTGTCGGCATGAAACTTCTTGCAAATGTCTATTACCTTCCGTTCAGGTATTACTTTGGCCCGGATTGGGAATGGCTCAGCATGAATGTTGCTCTCGGCGCGAACTTCACCCGCTTTGACGACACAAGTTCTGGAAAGCCGCAGGTTCTTTCTGCAGGTCTCTTGCAGCTTGAATTCCCGCGCGTCACATTCTCAAGGCAGAAAATGTTCAGGACGATTGCGCTCTACACCGAAGGCCAGCTCTGGTTCATTCCTACGGATGTCAGCTCTGAGGAAAAAGTCAGGAGCATGGTTCCGCAGGTCTCAGTCGGCTTGCGCGTCAATATGTTCTAAAATAAAAACTTGATTATTAACACTAAGGCTTGTCTCAATAAATCCGTCATTTTTGAAAATCGAAAATGACGGAAAATTTATAAAATAGACAGAATTTGTATTCTTTCCTTAAAAAACTCTAAAATTGTATTATTCGATAAATTTATTTTGAAATATTATCGATATTTAAGAGAGAGAATTTTTTTTATCAGCGAGAGTTTTTTTTATTAACACTTATTGAGGTGAGAAATGGAAAGATTCTTTTTGAAGAATTGGGTTGTTGGTGGATTGGCAAGTCTTCTCTTGGCCGTACTGCTTTCCTGCGGCGAAGATGCAGGTTTGGGAGCTTCCATTGATACGAAAGCACCAACTTTGTCTATTACTTATCCTGATTCTGGTGCCGCAATCCGTGATTCATTCATTCTCGCTGGTGACTGTTCTGATGATAAGTCTATCTCACGCATTCTTGTCACCGTTAAAAATCTTGAGTCAGGCGTGGATTATGGCTCATATCCTGCGAAAGTCTCTGTTGATCAGACTTCATGGCAGGTCGAACTTAATTCTTATGACTCAAACAATGCCGAATATTACAACGGCTGGCAGCTTCCTGATGGAAAATATGAGTTCAGCGTTACGGCTTATGATAATGCGGGAAACAATTCCGGCGTAAGCTCAAGACAGTTTGAAATCGACAACACTCCTCCTGTTTTCATCATCTCAAATCCTGGTGTCGTAAAAAGCAGCGGACTTAAGGCTTCGGCTTACGGCTCATTGTTTACTATTGACGGTACAATTTCTGATAACCATCCGATTTCTTACATGGATGTCAAAATTTTCAGAACTTCGGACGGTCAGCTTCTTTCTCATGAGACTTATGAGGGCAGCGCGATTGATTTTTACCGCGAGGAAGACATTGCGACTGCCGGCGGTTCAAGCGTAACTATCGCACAATGGTCTGATACTGCGACACAGACTGCAAAAACTCGTTACACGGATATTTATGGCGATAACGAAGAAGCGGGTACAATAGAATATTTTGCACAGATTGCCCTTTATGACTCTGCGAAAGTTTACAAAAACCCGCCGAAAAACAGTTCCCGAAGCGCGGTCGAGATTGCATCTGATGTTTATGGTAACTCTACTTCAACGGTCTATCTTTATGATGATGTCTACACAGCTTTGATGAGCGCGAAAAAAGGCTTGGGCTTGAGCGCGGCAAATTTAAAGGACATTCTTGCGGGGCTGGACAAGGGCGAAAAGGCTACGGCTGCTCTCTCAACTCTCAGCACAAACGCAAAAAATACGGAAGTTGATGCGAATCGTCTTTATTTCTCACTCAATCCGCAGGCAAACCCGACTTACACCGTAAACGGCTATAAATTTAACTTCGCTTCTAATGAGAATCAGCTTGCATCGTCTGGAAACACAGTTTCTGTTACTGTCAGTGCAGGTCTTGATAACACGAACATTCAGCCAGAACTTGTAAAAGTCTGGATTAAGAAATATGCGTCAAAACCGACTGACGAAATTGCAGTAAAAAGCGAGCTTGAAAAACTCAATCAGAAAGTCATCGAGCTTACAAAAGAAGAAGCCGAATTCGTTGAGGATGTCACGACAATCAATCTTGAATCTGGTAATGACTGGATTCTTGTCTATGACTATGCTCAGCACAACGATAAGGGAAGCTCTGTTGCGACAAAAACATTTGCGGTCACTCTCCCTGCTATAGAAGATTATATTGAACTCGAAAAATTCTATATTTTGGGCGTAACTGGTCACGATGTCGATGAAGTCCGTTTTTCTCAGAATATTGTCTACGGATTTGAAGGAAATGCGGCCGGTGTCCCGCCGACATTTGCTTTTGATGACACCGAAGGCTCAGAGACTCCGAAATCGCTTTCTGTATTGAAGGATTTTGCAACTCCGAAATTCTCTGGAACGGCTATTGTTTCAACAGGAAGCTACTTTGTCAAAGAAATCACGGCAAAACTCACTTTAAAAGATGAGAACACTAATGCTACAGTCGGAACTTACACGGACACGATGATCAGCAATAAGACTACTGAGGGTGGTGTCGTTTGGACTCAATCTGCTGCACAGGCTCTTTCTTGGGATTATGACGCAAATAAATGGAAGATTGATCTCACAAAACTTCCGGGACTTTCTTCTGTTGATATTTCAAACAAACAGCTGCTCGCTTCTCTTGAAATTTCTGGAAAATCTTCTTCTGGACATTCTGGTTTTACAAGCCGCGACATCCATATTGATACTGTTGCTCCAGTTGTCACGATGACTTCAATTACACCAAGCGTTTCCGGCTCAGAATATTTTGGCAACGGCGATACAAACACATATCTCAACGGAAATATTACAATCAAGGGAAATGTCGAGGAGCAGAACCTTAAAAATGTAAGCTACGATATTTGGGCAAGCACAGATTTGGGTAAAACTCTTGCTGAGGGCGATTCTATTCTTGAAGATTTGAAAACTCGCAAAACCGAGCTTGGACTTGATGCAGGGGCCGCGGATGGAAATTTTGACGGAAGTCTTGGAAAACAGTTCACGCTCAACATTCCTTTTGCTACAACCGCAATCACAAAACTCTTCCATGATTACAAGGGTGAGGAAGAAGATGCAACGATTCAGGTAGAACTTGTAGTTACTGCTGTGGACGAAGCCGGAAACACAGGCTCATATTCTTCAAAAACTCTCCTGAACTCTAATGGCAAAAACTTTGTGATTTATCAGGAAACTGACCGCCCGAAGATTACGCTTGGAAATGCCGACGTAGCCGTAACTTCGGCAAATGGAATCAGTGTCGACACGAACCTTTTCGGAACGACAAATAACAACAAGTTGCAAATTTCTTTTGAGGATGATGACTCTGTTGCAGAATACAAGATTTATATTTATAAAGAAGACGGAACTACACTTGCGGCTGCTGATACAAATGATGCTTATGGTGTAAATCCGTATGTTGCTTATCCTGGAAAAACAAGTGCATCCGTAAACTTCTTGCTTCCATCAAACGAAGGCAAATATCAGGTAAAAATCGAGGCAAGAGATTATCTCACAACCCCTTTGAACTCAAATCCCTATGGCGAAAAATCTGTAGGAAACTTCTTCATCGCTGTTGATTCTGGTGCGCCAAACATTACAATCACAAAACCTGTAGCTGGAAGCTATCAGAACGGAACTGTTCAGGTTGAAGGAACTGTCTCAAAGAAAGTTGAGGTAGAAATTACCGGCAAACTTAAGCAGGGCAATGTTGAGGTGGCAGGAGCTACAGTTTCTCCTGTGATAATCGGTGCAGCGGATAACGGTGTTTACAAATGGACTGGCACTGTGACTCTGCCGACAAATGCTTCTGATTCGTACACTCTCGATTATGAGGCGAAAGATGTTTATGGACAGAAGACTTCGACAACTGTTGGATTCGTCGTTGATGTTACGCCTCCGACATTCGCTATAACTACACCGTCAGAAACAGAAGTGTTTACAGCAGAATCAATGTACGCCGTAAAAGGAACGATTTCTGACGGCGGGGAAGGCACAAGCGGAATCAAAGGCCTTTACTGGTCTATCACGCCGCAGACTGCATCAGGAAATTATGAGCCTTTCAGTGCAAGCGGAGCATTGAATCCTGGCTGGAACCAGATTGCCGCAACGCCTACAGCAACAAAAGGCGAGTACACATGGATTGCAAATATAGAGCTTGGCTCAGAAACTTCGGACGGCACACAAGCTAAAACTGTTTACATCAGCGTAATTGATGAAGCAGGAAATGTTTCTACTGTAAGCGGAAATCCATCATCTTCTCTCAAAATCACGCGGGATAACACTGCACCAAGCTCAACATTGCTTGGAACTGGGCTCAAAAAGCCTGCCGGTGCATCTGAGTCAGGCTCAAAAGACCTTGCCGGAAACTTGATTTTGGATGCGGATTCGGCTCTTGATGAAACAATCACATATTACGCAACCGATGCAACAAACGGCTACAAAATCAGTGGAGTTGTTACTGAGGCGAGCAAAAATCCAGATGGAACGGCTGCCGCTGTTACAATCACTGCGACAATGAACGGAACTGCCGTAACTGTTACTCGCACTGGCACGGAAAACAAAATCTGGACAATCACAGGCGGAACTTCTGACGGAACACATTCTTACGAAATTAAAATCTCTGATAAAGCCGGAAATTCCGTAACAAAGAAAATTTCTGTAATTCGTGACACTGGCATTCCGGGACTCACAGTTTCAAATGAGACAACTGACGCCCATCTTAAAGGTGACAAGATTCTCACCGAAGAAAATACGAACCATTCTGTTGTGACAGAGGGTGATAATATTTTACATAAATATCTCCTTTCTGGAAAATGGAGCGATACAACAACAGGAACAAAAAAACTCCAGTACAAAGTTCGCCCATATTATGACAGTACAAATTCAACTTATGTTGATGATTACAGCGACTGGCGTGATGTTTCTGGCGTAACTCAGTCAACAGCGGAAAGTTCTTGGTCATTCTCAGTTGATATGCGCGAAGGAAACGGTTTGAATGACAACGGAATTTGGATTCAGGGGCGTGCTATCGATGCAGCAGGAAATATCAAAGAGACTGATGAATACAAAAATCTCAAAATTGACTTCTCTAAGCCGACTGTTGCAAAAACTTCGGTTAAGATTAGCAGTACTGTAACCACAAACAATGAAGTTCCTCAGTATGTCAAAGAAGAAGAAACTCTTGTCATTGAAGGAACTTGTGCAGATTCTTACGCGCTTGATGAAATCAATGTAGTCGCAAAGAAGGACGGAACTGCTGTCTCAACCGGCACAAATGGTCTGGTAATTGAAAATGTTGTTACTGACGGAAAAAAATCAGGCACATTTAAAATCACCCTTACGGCAGGCAGCACAAACAACGGAAAATGGGAATTTGAAGTCAAGGCAAAAGACTGGGTAGAACGGGAATCTCAGACATTGAAATTTAGCACGCTTGTGGACACAGTTAAGCCTGAATGGAATGACTCTGATATTCTTGTAGACAAAAAAACATACATTGAAGGCACAAACCACTCGTGGTACAAAAATTCTACATTACCGTTCTCAGGTTCTCTTACAGAAAATGGCAGCGGAATCAAGGAAATCCGTTATACAATTACAAAGGCTGATGGTACGGCCGCAGATTCTGATTCATTCACAACGAGCCTTGTAAAAGATGCTTCGGGCAATGTTGAAAAAGAAGCATTCAGCACAAAACTCGGTGAATTCCTTTCAAAAAAGGATGAAAGTGGCGTTGCTCAGGCAAACACTGTCACTCTTGTCGCAGAGGATGAAGCCGGCAATGTAAGTGCCCAAAAAACTTTCAGTATTTATATTGACTCAGAAAGCCCGCAGTTATTGTCAACTGACAAGAGCGGAAATCAGTATTCCAACAAATCGAACTCGATTACCGTAAACGGACAAGCCAGCGACGATGCTTCTGGTGTGGATTCTGTAAAACTTTCAATTACTGTTGATGGAAGTTCAAGTCCGCTTACAATTTCTGGAAGTTCAACTGAAATAACTGCAACTTCAACAGACTCCTTCGCAAACTGGACGGCAACGATTCCTCAGGATTTCCTTTCTGGACTTGAAGACAAAACCTATGCCGTGAAGGCTACATTGACCGACAAGGCCGGAAACTCTTCTAATTCAACGATTTTCCGAATCGATGTTGATACCGATAAGCCTACTATAAAGAACGTTTCCCTTTCGGACGTGGGAGGCACATACAGCGTCTACGAAACAAAAGAAAAAATCGACGGCGCAGACAAAACCGTTTACTACATCCACAGCGGAGACAACTTCCTTCTTTCTGGCTCCGTTCAGGACTCGAAGTCTGGAATCAAGTCGATTGTGGTCAATGACGGCACGAGCGACATCGTTTCAAAAATCAACGGAAAAGACATTACGGCCCTTCCTGTGACGCTCAAACTTTCAAACTATGCTTCTGCTGGCTCGGTAACGCTCAAGATTACCGCGACTGACAACGCAGGAAACACTGAATCTCAGAATGTCCTCGTAAAAATCGACGACATCGCTCCGAAAGCCCTTCACGCAATCGACGAGAAGAATAAGGACGTATTCTTCCGAATCAACGAGAACGACAACGACGACATTGAGACGCTCACAGAACTCGACAAGGACGTTGGCGGAAAGTACAGCGAAGGAACATACGGAAACTCGAAGACTATAAAAATCCGCGGAACATTGAGCGACACTGGCAGCGGTGCCGCGATGATTTACTATAAAGTCATCTCCGAGACTGATTTGGTGGGAGTGCCTGCTGATAAGGTTCAGGAAGAACTCGACAAAAAGGCGGATGACTTCCTCAAAAACTACAAGACGGACAAAACAGGATATTTCGCTCCTGGAGTCATCGCTTCCGACGCAAAACGCCGCGTATTCTACACAGGCTCGCTTAAAAACGCACTGGGCGAATCGACTTCGTTCAGCACGACTTCCGGCGAGTACAAGGATTTTGTCTCTGACCTCGGAACTTTGAGTGGAAGCACAAAATCTTACGCGACCGTGGAATCGAACTACAATTCCGTTCTCTCTGGATTCAGCACGGGAAAGAACTACGTTATCCTCGTCGCTGTTGACAATGTTGGAAACGCGGTCCTCGACTCGGTAACAGTGGGTGGCACTACATACAGCAACATCTCCCTGAACGTGGACGAGACGACGCCGGACGCAAGTTCAAGCGTTGAAGGACTCAAATACACGAACAAAAAGGGCACGATGGAATTCAGCGGAACAGCGAGCGACGCGGATTCCGGCCTCTACAGCATCACGCTCAAGCAGGGAACAAAAGAAATTCTCTTGAAGAACGACGCTGCCGACGGAACGGCAACTAACGACAACGGAACTCTCTCAATAACAAAGACCGATGGCATGGACAAGGAATGGACGTGGACTGCGACCGTGAACAACGACAAATTCTTTGCGGACGCAAGCGGCACTGTATCTGTTTCACTCGAAGCGAAGGACCGCGCTGGCATTGGAAACACAAAGTCAATCAACGTCGCAACCGTAATCATCGATGAGCAGCTCGACAGCATCACTCTCTCATCACCGACGGACGCTGATTCCGAGACGGCAGGAACGCAGGTGAACGGCATAATCACGCTCACTGGTACAATGGAAGACAAGAACGTTCTTCCTGCGAACGCAATCACAAAAATCGAATACAAGGGCGGAGACGCTTCTGACTGGACAGACCTTTCTACCAAGGTCGATTCGCTTGCATTGAGCGGAAGCTACACGTTCACAGTCGAAGGCTTCGATACAACAAAACTTTCTGACAACACTGAATACCAGCTTCGCGCGGTGGGAACGGACTCTGCCGGAAACGAAAAGGCCTCTGACGCGGTGAGCATCAAGGTTTCTCAGGATTCGGACAGGCCTATCTTTAAGATTACGAACATCACGGATTTGGGAGCAACTGCTGATCCTCGGTTTGCACTTAAATACGGAACACAGTCTCAGTTAATCGCAACCGTAACAGACGATGACGGAGTGGAAGATGTGGTTCTTTCTGAAGAAGAATTCACTGGAGCTGAAGACACGGACGGAACTCCAACAGAAACTGCAAAAGGTCACACAGACTTCACAAACGATTCTGTCAAATTCAAACCGTCTCGTGATTATGCGGAAAATAAGAATATTGACGGAAGAAAGACTGTTTACATCTATATAAAGGATAAGGCAGGCAAGAAATTCTACACAAGCTACACTTATACGCCAGAGGCAGGCACTCAAGAAACAGAAACCGTAGTTAATGCAAAAACATTGCTCAGCCGGCCAAAAATCCGTGTCGGTGAAACAAAGTTCGATACTGACTTGACGAGCCTGACTTCACCTTTCCAGTATACTTCTGACTCAAATGCTCCGAGCGTTGCAGAAATCAGTGCACTTGCATACAAAGATAACGGAACAGTGAACGGTGGCGCACAAAAAACTGCGGATGGAACTTCAGATGCTCTTGATGCAAACGGAAACAAAATTTACGACCAGTTTGAGACAATAACTGCAAGCTACACAGTCGGTGGAACTGAAAAACAAAATGTTCAGTTTAAGATTGCGGCTTATGATGTCAGCGATATTGACGGAATCACACTGGAAGTAAGCTATAAAAAGACTACAGGTACAGGTGATTCTAAGCAGACTGAAACTATAACAAACAAATTTGTCTCTCCAGACTTTACGGTTGCGGGCTACACATCAAATGGAACAAAGGAATCAAAAACAAAAGAATCAAAATATTTTACCGTTGATGGCGAAGGCATTCCAGGAATGGTCTGGACAACAGATATTATTTCTCTTGCCGAAGCCGACTCTGGCACAGTTTCTCTAAAGGTTGTTCCTTATGACAAGCTCAGTCTTCCGGGAAGCGGTAATGCGGCGTTCGCTGTCGATAATTCTGGACCAGAAATCAAAGTGTCAAATCCACCTTCAGAAGATGAAGTGACAGGAACAGTAAGCTTTATCGGTACAGCACTTGATGCCGGCTCAACTACAGCCGATACAAAGTGGCTCATTCCGACAAAAGCTCAGCAGAATTCAACGGCTGCAACTCTTTATGCCCTGACAACATGGCAATCAACTGGATTCACATCAAAATCGTCACCATCTTCATGGACATTTGAGCTTAAATCTACTGATTTGTCAGGTTACGATGATGCCACAAACTATGCACAATCAGCTTCGGACGGCGTTTATGTGATTCCGTTCTATGTAATGAGTAAAGATTCTCTTGGAAATTACTCAATCAAGCGTGATTACACATTCAAGCACAATCCTGATGCTGACCGACCGAAGACAACAATTTCTTATCCAGAAGTTAAGAAAAACTCTGACGGATCTATAGAAGCTCCAATTCTTGGCGGAACAATCCGCGTTGCAGGTGATGCGATTATTCCTCAGGGCGAGGCCACTGTTAAGGCCGTTTACCTGCAGGTTGGAACAATTTCTTCTGATGGAACGCCGGTCTTTGACGGAAATTCTCACAATTCAGGAAAATTAATTTCTGATGATGTTGCTAAAGATGCTAGTACTGGTGTTAATAAAGGTGGCTACGGATATACCGTAAAAACTTTGGATGAAGTAAGAACAGAGCTTGGATTTACTTCCCTGAATTTTGCGGCAAGCAATTCTTCTGCTGACTGGTGGGGAATTCCTGTTGAAAAAACAGGTTCTTCATGGCACTTCAACATTAACGCAAACGGCGAGATGAACCCTGCTGATGGTGAACAGACACATCTTGCGTTGAGAGCAATTGCAATCAACTCGGACGGCAAGGTAGGTGCATGGACAGCCACTGTAATTGTTGATATCGATGCAACGGCTCCTAAGCAGACCGTATCACTCAGACGATATTCAACACCAATTTCAGCTGCAAATGCTGATTCAATGAAGGATGTTGCTAGTGCTGCGGCTGTAAAAGTATATGAATCAGGAATATATCTGAAAGATGACTGGTATTTTACCGTTCAGCTTGATGATGAAAGCAGTCTTGAAGAATTCTCGGTAAAAAAAGGAAATGAAATTCTTAACTGTGGAACTGATTATTTTGCGTCAAATCTTGAAAATTTAACTGGTGGTGCAAAACGGCAGTATCTCTTTATTCCTGTGGATCGAAGCAAAGGAACTGTATCTTATACTGTTTCTGTCACTGATACAAAAGTAACTGGCGGCCATACAATCGATAAAACATATAATCTCAATATCGATAATACGGCTCCGGAGATTCAAAAACTCTATAGGGGTTCATCAAGTGATTCTACGGATTTGCTTGAAAATGACTACGAGATTGCGGATTCTGACTACATCTTCCAGATGGGCGGAAAAGTCAGTGAAGAAGGTTCCGGCCTTGATCGTGTTGTCTTCTATTATGTTCGTGAAGGTGAAGGGTATGGCAAGCAGGCTGTTCTCGATCCTCTCATAACTACTGGAACAGGCGATGCCAAGGCAAGAATTTATAATGCAAAGAGTAATACCGATGATTCTGACGATACCTCAAGCCCGATTCTCACAAAACGAGAGATTAAGCAGACCGTAAATGGCACAGAAAATACTTATCATCTCTGGTCTCTGGCAGTTACAGGCACTATGAAGGCTTACGAATTCACATCAACCACTTCTCTTGCAGATAACAAGCATATTCGAAAAGGTGGCTTGATTGAGATTGCCGGCGTTTACCGAAAAATCAATAAGGTGGAAGGAAACACTGTAACATTTGATACAAGTACCGGCCTAGAGGCAGATGTCACTTCTCAAACAACAGCATACTTCCCGTATGCACAGTGCGTTGATAATACGAACCTGGAGAAAGTTTCAAACACTTCTGAAAATCCGTTCACATTCAGCGATGACAGTGACGACGGTGATGGAATGCCGGAAGAATTGGGTGGCGCAAAATCAACTGGCTTCACATGGAATTCAACAATTCACTCAACAAATATTCCGGACGGACCTGCAAAACTCGTAATTCTCGCATTCGATAAGGCCGGCAACGTGACGGGACGGGAATTTACAGTAAAAATCGTGAACTCTGCACCACGCCTTGCAAAAGTCTTCCTCGGAACAGATTTGAACTCAAACAATGTCTGGTCAAAGGATGAATTCGTCGGCTACAATCTGTACAATGCAAATGCTGCTGCAGGAATCGGAACCACAGAAGTAAAGGACAAACTTTCGATTGCGACAGCATCTTTTGAGGGCAATAAAAAATTCTCTGTAAAAGACAAGCTTGCCGTGATTTCAGAATTTGTCGGCGGAAACGGTGACATTACTCTCGTTTACAAGAAAGGTGCCGAAGTTTCTGCTGATGCTCTTCCTGCCGCCGTTCCTTCAACTGGAACAGGTGCCGGAACCGTAGCGGCTTCAAATGCAACAATCAGCTCTACTCAAGCGGCTTTGATTACAACTCTGATTGGCACGGATGAAAGAGTCGGAAAAGTTACATACAATAACAGATCAAATGTTACGACAAGCCTCAAAGGCTTCACTCTTACGAGCAAACAGATTGCTGGCCTTGCAGATACCGAAACGCTTACTGCTTCAAACGGAAACAAAGAAACTGAGCAGGCTTCATTCACATTCTGGGATTCAACTGAAGAAACAACTCCGGGCGTAAACAGCCAGAACTGTGTTCTTCACATCAAAGATTTGAACCTCGCCCTTGTTGACGCAACAAAACCTGAAGCAAAAATCGTTCCATTCTATTGGACAGATGCAAGCCACAACAGCTTGTATGAAGGCAAGAGCACGAACGGTCACATTGATCTTGAACATGATTTGCCAGCAGGTACTTTCAAAGATACGAACAAAGCTTCTACAACCGGAGCAACAGCTCCAAGTGGCGAGTATGACCGTGACCCGAAAGTTTCTGGAAAAATCGTTGTGACTGGAACTGCTTACGACAACAAGATGCTCAAACAGATTAAGATGAAGATGTCAGGCTTCGAGTTCGGAGCAACAGCTGGTGCTTACGAAGTCATGGACACATTCACCGTTACGGCTTCAAGCTCTTCTTGGGGAACAACAACGACACACAAAGGCTCGCTTGCAGATGACGGCTACGAGTTCTTCATAAATGAAAGCACACTCGACCAGAGTGGCCACACGGTAAAATGGACTCTCTATCTCGACACAAGCTTTGTTTCTGGTGTTGCAGCAAACGACCGCGAACTTATCGTTCAGGCAGTGGATGCATCGACCTTGAAGGCAAGTGCTACGGCTACTGAAACTGGACTGCTTTCTACAGAAGGTACTGCAAACACAGCCTATACTTATGACGCAAGCGGTAACATGACAGAAAGTGATGCGGGATATACTTCACGATATAGGATGGATGTTGTGCCGTATATTACGGGAATAAAGAACAAGGTCGGCGACGCATACAAGAAGGACGCTTCCGTGTTCGGGCGAAGCGCGACTGGTGCGTACCCGGTCTATTATTACGACGATACGACCAACGAAACTTTCACTGTAAACGGCTTCAACTTCGGTTCTTCTCCAAAAGTAAGCGTTAACGGCGGAACAGCGACAACAGGAAATACCGTAACTGTCTCAAGCGCGATGACTTCCGGCGGAGTCGTCGTGACTGTTGAAAGTGGAACAAGCGCGGTTTCTTCTTTGAACAACGTGAACAACAACAACGCGAAAGGCTCTTACGACGCAGAAAGTGAAAGCGGCTACGACAAGTACAAGAACTACTACAACCGCCAGCCGAACAACGTGAACAACTCGACTCTCACCGACGATTGTATGGTCGCAGTATGGAATGTTGAGCAGGTGGTAGGTGATAAGTCTGTCCGATATCCAAGTATGAGGGTAGGAAGTGATGGAACTGTAGGTTGGGTTTATGGACATGGCTCTGCTGAAGTAAGAATGAAACGTGGAGATGCCGCAGATTATCTTTTGGATACATCATATACACAATGGTATGCAACAGCAGTAGCAGTTGATAATCTTGGGCAGATTTATGGTGCCGCCCAGAACGGCGATACTGGTGGTACAGGTTCTTATGAAGAAAATTATGGATATAACAAATATTCAAGAAGGACTCACTTTAAAATGTATGCTTATAATACAATAACAAGAACTGCGACAAATTATGCTGGCACTGGGGGAGCATATTCTACAGGAGAATATAGTTCCGCTCTAGAAAATATACAGTATGGTGATACTGTTTATTCCGAACGTGTAAAGAGCCCTAAGATTGTTTCTGTAGGAAACAATGACAGAAACGGTGATGCATACATAGTCTATTATGACAGTGCCGAGAATGTGGTGAAATTCCGTTCTGGAAATATAAATAATACAACTTATGGAGGAAGTCTTGCGGCTCGAACTCATGGGAATTCTTCTGCCGCAGGAGCAACAACAATAGCTGATTCATCAATGTCAGGTGAATATGTTGCTCTCGGTGTAACAACCGAGAATAAAGCTGTTGTCGCATGGTACGCTTCTGACGCGCAGGCATTGTACTATAAGTATCAGACAAATAACGGTTGGTCAGATGCAGTTCTCATCGATGACAACTTCGTCGGCTGGTATGTAGACCTTGTTGTTGACGGTGAAAACGGAGTCCACATCGCATACTACGACGCTTCAAACGGCGACTTGAAGTACGCCTATGTTGAGGACTACACGAAGCCGAACGAGGCAAAGACGATGACTGTTGACTCGTACCTTTCAAGCGGCACAAACATCAGCATAAGCGTCAAGAAAGTCGGAAGCGATTATGTTCCCTACATCTCAAGCTTCATGAGTTCATTCAACAAGACTTCGTACACCGTGCGCACCGCATGGATTACGGACGGCGCTTTGCTCAAAACAAAGTCCGCGGATGAACTTAAAGGTGTTGACGGCAACGACGACTTCACCGGTGTCTGGGAAGTAATGACCGTTCCTCTTGCTTCAACATCAATTCCGCTCGATTACAGCGTAGGTATTGGTATCAAGAACAACCAGCCAATCCTCGGCTACGGAACCCAGAACGGCCTCGAAACCGCAACGCTGAAGTAAAGCAAGTATGTCAAAGCGACACAGCCCGCAAGTGCGATTTATTTCGTACCTGCGGGCTGCTCTCATTCAAAGCCTGTGAAATGTGTTTTGTGAAAAATTACTTGCTCCTGGCTAATCGCTCACGGCAGTCAGCTCATGGGAAAGCTCTTCCTTGAGGGCAAGTACTTGCTCCAGAGGAAGGGTGCAACAGCGTGCGATTTGCTCCGCAGACAGCGAAGTTTCTTTTAGCAAATTCTTTGCGTTTGCGATGGCAGTTTGTTGCTTTGCATGTGCGGCTTGCTGTTTTGCATCTGCAGTTTGTTGTTTTGCATCGGCGACTTGTTGTTGGGCTTCAGCAACTTGTTGGTTTGCATCGGCGACTTGTTGTTGGGCTTCAGCAACTTGTTGGTTTGCATCGGCAACTTGTTGTTGGGCTTCAGCAACTTGTTGGTTTGCATCGGCAACTTGTTGTTGGGCTTCAGCAACTTGTTGCCTGGTTTCTTGTAACTCTTGTTTTGCTGCTGCGATTTCGCGCTCGTAGGCTCTGGCTTCGCTTATGCGATCGGCTTCGCGGCCAATTTCTTTGCCTTGAAAGAACCAACGCCAGCTGTCCATGCTAATTCCTTTGAGAGTTGATTCTGCGTTCATTATGCCCTCCTCGCTTCTGGTCAGTTCGTCTATTAAGTCCTGTTTATTGGGATTATCGGCTTCTTGTAAAAATTTACACCATTTGAGCAGAGTTGGCAAGTTTTTTGCCTCTTCTGGGGGTTTGATTTCTGGGAGTTTCGGTAGTTCTAGAAAGATTATGTTGAGCCGGTCTGAGAGTTTTGCATTGTCTTTTAGGTCGCACATAACATAATGGTGTGTGGGATTTTCATTGCTTTTATCATACTTGAAGTTCAGTACGGAGATTTGATACACCTGCGGAACTTCGCTCCAGTCGTTTCCAACTTCGATTGTAGAGCTTATTATCCGTGCAGCATAATACTCTGCTCTGTTTCCATAGTTGTACTTTCTTTCATACCCCTGCATTTCCACCTGAGCATGATTTCCATCTGAGAATTCACAGTTGATGTCATAATCGATGCCTCGCTGTTCATCGTAATCCTTGCTTTTTTCATTTTCTATGACGGTGACACTGACTACTTCACGGCCAATTGCTGCGCTTAGAAATGACCTCAGCGCATTGCGCGATTCCTTTGTGTTCTGGGTGAAAATGGCCTTGAAGTTTGCATCAAGTCGCGGGTTCAGAATGTTGAAATTTGCTTTGGATTTCATTTAGTTTTTCCTCCATGATATTTTTTCGCATACATATATGTATTTCCAAAATTTTTTCATTTTTGGCAATGTAAATGAAAAATTCTTTGAATTTCCTGCTTTTTTTTCCATTTTTTTGTGGATTTTGCTGAATTCTGATATTTTTTAATTTTAACATTGCTAGGCTATAGGGAAAAAATCGCAATAGGTTGTCTTATTTTCACTAATTTTTGTCAAATTTTTGTGGAATAAGTCGATATTGTTGATGTCGGGGATTAGTAAAAAAAGTTTTTCATTCAGTAAAAAATTATTTCAAGTGATGGGAGTCCATTATGAATAAAAAGTCTGTGGCTTTTAAGTTGTTGGTATCTTTTGTGTGTTCCATTGTTTCAATTGCTTTGTTTTCTTGTGGGGAAGAGTCTGGCCTGGGTGCCTCAATCGATACTAAATCTCCGACTCTGACCATTTCATATCCTGATGCTGGTGTCGCTGTCCGGGATTCTTTCATTCTTGCGGGTGATTGTTCGGACGATAAATTTATTTCAAAAGTCATGGTGTCGGTCAAAAATCTTGAATCCGGGGTTGGTTACGGCAATTATCTGGCGAAGGTTTCTGCGACTCAGACTTCATGGCAAGTCACTCTCAATGAGTATGATCCGAATAATCCTGAATATTACAACGGCTGGCAGCTTCCTGACGGAAAATACGAGGTCAGCGTTACGGCTTATGATAATGCGGGAAATAATTCCGGTGTTAGCTCAAGGCAGTTTGAAATCGACAACACTCCGCCTGTTTTCATCATCTCAAATCCGGGCGTAGTTAAGAGCAGCAATCTTTCGGCTTCGGCTTACGGTTCTCTTTTTACTATTGAAGGCACAATCTCTGACAATCATCCGATTTCTCTGATGGATGTCAAAATCTATTCAAAGGACGGAAATCTTGTCTCTTCTGAAACTTATGAGGGAAGTGAGATAGATTTTTATCGTGAGGAAGATATTGCGACTGCTGGCGGTTCAAGCGTTACTATCGCACAATTTTCTGACACGGCTACTGCTACAGCAAAAAACAGGTATTCTCAGCTGCATCCTTCTGAGTCTGGCACGGAATATTACTATGCGCAAATTTCTCTTTATGACTCAGCGAAGATTTTCAAAAATCCTCCTGTCGGAAGTTCCCGAAGTGCCGTGGAGCTTGCTTCTGATGCTTATGGTAACTCAACTTCAACGGTCTATCTTTATGATGATGTCTACACTTCTTTGATGAGCGCGAAAAAAGGCTTGGGTTTGAGTGCGGCAAATTTAAAAGACATTCTTTCTGGCATCGACAAGAGCGAAAATGCGGAGGCGGCTCTTTCAAAACTCACTTCGAGCGCAAAAAATACGGAATCTGAGCAGAATCATCTTTATTTCTCACTCAATCCTATGGCAAATCCAACTTATAATGTAAACGGATTTGATTTTTTCAAGGACAATCAGCTTGCTTCGGCCGGAAATGCTGTTTCTGTCACTATCAGCTCTGGCCTTGACGGAACGAATATCGCTCCTGAAATCGTGAAGGTCTGGGTTAAAAAATGCTCTGATAAGCCTTCTGACAAAACTGCCCTGAAATCCGAACTTGAAAAACTGAATCAGAAAGTTATTGATTTGGAAAAACAGGAAAATGAATTCGTCGAGAATTCAACAAGAATTTCGCTTTCTGATACGGATGAGTGGCTTCTTGTTTACGATTATTCAAAACATTTCGACAAAGGAAGTTCTCTTACAACAAAAACTTTCAGCGTCACGATGCCGTCAATCAAAGATTTTTATGATGAAACGGAAAATTATATTCAGCTCAACAAATTTTATGTTTTCGGCGTAACTGGTTATGATATCGAGGATGTAAGATTCTCTCATGATACAATTTATGGCTTTGAAGGAAATGCGGCCGGCGTTCCTCCGACAATTGTTTTTGATGAGAAGCCGGAAATTCTTTCTATATGGAAGGATTTTTCTTCTCCGATTTTCTCTGGAACTGCGAATGTTGTGACTGGCGGCGGTTATGTTACCGAACTTACGGCAAAACTTGTTGTAAAAGATGAGTCTAATTCAAATGAAATCGGAACTTTTTCGGACACTCTGATTCATAAAGATGTGAACGGCGAGCTTACATGGATTTCTTCTGCTGCGGCAGCCCTTTCTTGGGATGAGGAAAATGCAAAATGGAAGCTTGATCCTTCAAAACTTCCAGGCCTTGCTGAAAAATTCAATTCACTTGCGCTTGCAGGAATTCACTGGCTCGCTTCTTTTGAGATTTCTGGAAAATCTTCTTCTGGACATTCTGCTGCGGTAAGCCGTGACATTCATATCGATACAATAAAACCGACTGTCACTTTGTCATCAATTACGCCGAATGTTTCTGGTGCAGATTATTTTGGCAACGATTCGAACACTTATCTCAACGGAAAAATCACGGTCAAGGGCAATGTTGAGGAACAAAATCTTTCTGATGACGATGATTCTGTATGCTATGATATTTGGGCTAGCACGAATTTGAACGCAACTCTTACTGCAGGCGATTCAATTCTCCAGGGCTTGATTGAAAAAAGTTCTGAACTGGGGCTTTCGGCTTATGGTGATGGAAATTTTGACGGAAAAATCGGAAAGCAGTTTTCTCTCAGTATTCCTTTTGATACCAGGGCGATTACTAAATATTTCCATGTCTTTAAAAATGCTGCTAGCGATGCAAAAATCCAGATTGAGCTTGTAATTACGGCAAAGGATAAGGCCGGAAACACTGGCTCGTGCTCTTCAAAAACTCTTTTGACCGGTGATAAAAATTTCGTGATTTATCAGGAAACTGACCGCCCGAAGATTTCTCTTGGAAACGCTAATCCTGATGCTGCGACAAACCTTTTTGGAACGACGAGCAACAATAAATTGCAGATTTCCTTTGAAGATGATGACTCCGTGAAGCTTGTCTTTGTCACTATGTACGATAAAGATGGAAACGAGCTTCCTGCTTCAAAAACTTCTTATCCGGCAAATCCATATATTGATAGTCCGGGAAAAACTACTTTTTCTCTCAATTATGTTCTTCCGAAAGATGAAGATGTTTATAAAGTCCGCATTGATGCTTACGATGAAAATCTTACTCAAACAACTTTGATTGATTCAAATACGGTCTGGCAGAAAACAATACCGGCCTTCTTTGTTACTGTTGATTCCGGCGCACCGACTTTGAGCGTGGACAGCATCCAGAAATATCTCAAGACATCGGACAAAATCACAGGAACTGTTTCTCCTGCCGTGAAAAACTTTGACAACGGCACGACGATTTCTTCCAAATTCCTTGATTCTGACCTAAAAGAACTTTCTCCGCAGCCGGTCGTTCTTTCTTCTGTAACAAACGGTTCCAACTGGGAAATTGCTCTTGGAAATCTTCCTGGCGATGTAAGCAAAAACTATATTCTCGAAATCAGCGCAACTGATAAATATTCTCAGAAAAATTCAACGAACATCCGCTTTATGATTGACCCGATTCCACCTGTAATTGATGGCACGAAATTCGTTGAGAAAACCGTATTCCTGGATGTGTCGAAATATGTTACTTTGGAAGCGAATGTTTCTGACGGTACGGACGGAAGTGGAATTGCCTCGTTCGGATATTATGTTTCTTCTTCAAACTTGGCTCCTGCTTCTTATGATTCTGTTCAATGGACTCCGCTAAATCAGGCGGATGATTGCTGGCGCGTAAGTTTTGACATTTCTGCGATAAAAAATGAGGATGCGGTTTTGTATGCTTTCCTTGCCGCAAAAGACAATGCTGGAAACACAGTGATTTACAATAATTCTGCAAAAATCACCGTCGATAAGCAGGCTCCTTCAATCTCAGTAAAAAAATTCGGGGATGATTCAGCCGAAGTTTCTGAGCGTGGCTCAAATTCAACGAACAATCCTTCGGCTAGTTTCAATGTCGTTGTTACGGACACAAATGCGGATTCTCTTTCGGCAACTTCTGGAACAGGAGTTAGTGTCGGTACGGCTTCGGCAATTGATGGCGGCAAAAAATATCCTGTCAGCGTGACTTGGACTGGAACAGCCGGAAATATTGAGGATTCAAAAGAAGTTAAATTCACCGCAAAGGACTCAAATAACAGGACTTCTGAAAAATCGGTCGTTCTCAAATGTGACGATTATGCTCCTCGCATAACGGTGGATTCTTACTCTTCGACATTCCGGGCAACATCTTTCAGCCTGACAGGAACAATAAAAGATGCGAACTTCACTGACGGAATTGAAGTCTGGCTCGTTCCAGTTGATTCAGAAAAGCCTTTGGTTGCCGCAACGGCCGTCACTTCAAGCGATGTCTCAAAAACTGGCGGAACTTGGCGGGCTGTTTTCTCAGGCGCAGACGATATTTCTTACAACATCGCGATAATCGCTGAGGATTCTCTCGGAAACAAGGCTCTTTATTCAACGACTCCTTCTGCGACAACGGCAAAAACTGGAACTGATGTTTCAAAAGTCAAAACTGTCGGAAATGGCTCATTCCTGGTAGACAGCGTTGCTCCTTCCCTCAAAGCTTCTTCCGTAAAAATCGGAAAAACTGCGGATTCGGCTGTTGTCATGGAGCAATTCTATGCAAACGGCAAAAGCAACATATATATAGAAGGAATTGCAACAGATGTCGGAAGCGGCGTCGATAAAGTTTACATCGGTGTGGCAGGAAAAGTCAGCGATACGAACAAAATTGAAACGACACTTTCAGACACGGGAACTAGCGGCGAAAAGAAATTCTCGGCAACAATCGACAAGTCAAAAATCACAAAGACAGGCACGGTTTATGCAAAATTAGTTGATAAGGCGGGAAATTCTGCTGACATCAACCTCGTTGCAATCACTTTCGACAACACGGATCCTGAAATTCAGAGCTATGAATTCAAGGACACTACGACAGGTCTTAAAACTCCATACAAAGCCTATAAATCAGCGGATAACACATATTTTATCCACAACGGAGATTCTCATAAATTCACTTTGAACGGAATTGCGACTGACAACCTCGGAATTGAAACTGTTGTGCTCACGGTAAAGCAGGGAACGACGGAAATTTCTGGAATCCCTGAGAACACAGGAAATACTTCTGAATGGAAATTCGAGGATATTGACCTTTCGGCTCTAAGTGCTTCTGGAACAGCAACGATTACGGTTACGGACAAGGCCGGAAATTCCAAGACTCAAGACATTGCAATCAAGCTAGACAATAAAATTCCTGTCGGAAGCCATGTGTTCGACTCAAACGGCAAGGACAAATTTTTCAGGGTAGGCGAGGCAAACGGCGGAGTCGGCGGCAAATACGAGAGCGGAACTTGGGGAAGCGACACAACTTTGAGAATCCGCGGATATTTTGATGATGACAACGGCAGCGGAATCTCAATGATTTACTATAAAATCACTCAGGAAGAACCAGATGAAGGTTCAATAAAAACTTTCCTTGCAGAGTATTCTAATTCGGCAAATTTCACATCTTATTTTGCTCCTTGTGCTGAAAAATTTGCGGATGTTGATGTCAATGGTTCTACTGAATCCGTAAAATCTAATTTTGATGAAAAAGTTTCTGGATTCAAGAAGGGCAAGAACTATCTCGTTTTGGTTGCGGTTGATAATGTCGGAAATTCGGCCGTTGATACGCTCACTTACAGTGAGGACAATATCAAAAAATATTACTCGCTCAATGTTGATACCGATGCACCGACCGCTTCTCATACTAAAGTTGACGGAAAAACCGAAGTCAGCACAAAACTTGTGAACGCAGAAAGCGATATCGTTGTGGAAGGAACTGCAAGCGATGTCGTGGAAAATCTTGTTACTTCCGGGGTCAAAAAAGTTGAGCTAAAAGTAAGCGGAAAAGGCAAAAAACAGGATAACTCTGAGGTCACTGTCTCTTGGAAAACTGATGCCAGCTACACTCCAACTTCTTCTGGCGCGCTTGACGGAACATGGACTGCCACAATCGATAAAGATATTTTTGCCTCTGTTTACACTGGAAATTTCTCAGTTCAGGCTGTCGTGACGGACAATGCAGGAGATTCTGGAAATTCTGCCACGGTAAATCTCTTTACGATTTCGGTTGATAAAAAACCGCCTGAGATTAAGCTTTCTTCTCCGAATGATGCTGACAAAACAACGACTGTCATTGAAGTCAACAAGAAAATTAACCTGAGCGGCACTGCAAAGGACGGAACTTCCCTTCCAAGCGATGCAATTCTTGCGTTCCAGTACGCGCTAAAATCAGCGGCAAACCTTTCTGATGAAAATGACACAGGCTGGACTTCGCTCACAAATGCTGCAAACGGACACGCCGGCATGGACGATTTTGAAATTTCCGGGGATTACACCTTTGAAATCAAAAATCTTGATACGGAGGCGGAAGGCTTTAGCGATGAAAAAGAATATTACTTCCGGGTCAAAGCAAAGGATGCGGCTGGCAACATCGGTTATTCAAACAAAGTTGAGGTAAAAGTTTCGCAAGACACTGACCGCCCTGTAATCAAATTTGAGAATCTTACTGATTTGGCTACGGAAGCTGTTCCAAATCCAAGTCCAAGATTCGTTCTCAAATATGGAACAAAATCAATTGTAATCGCGAGTGTTTCTGATGATGACGGAATTGTCGGCGTAAATGATGTGATTATTTCTGAGACTCCTTACTCTGGAAGCGGCACTTTGCCTTCGACATCTTCTTACTCTCCTACAAACGGAACCGTGACTTTCACGCCACAAGCAGATAATGCAGCCGGAAAAAATGTTGACGGTGAAAAAACTTGCTATATCTATGTAAAAGATGCTAAAGAAACAAAATTCTACACGACATATAAGACTGACCACACGGATGATACAAAATGGATTCTCAGCACTCCTAAAATCAAGGTCAATGATGCTTCTCTTGGAAGTGATGCCGTATCTAAAAAATTCTCTTATCAGTCTGACTCGACTCCTCCAACTGTCGGTGAAATCAAGGCTCTGGCTTATAAAGCAAACGGAACAACGCCGAATGGTGGTGCCAAAAAGACTGATGACGGAACGGCTGATGTTTTGGATTCAAATGGAAACAAAATTTATGACCAGTTTGAGGCAATAACGGCAAGCTATATCCTCGGTGGAACAGAAAAACAGCAGGTAAAATTCCAGATTGCAGCAGAAGATGCGAGCGGAATCGAAGGAATTGCACTTGAAATTTCTTATAAAACAAAAGCTGGTGCTGAGCAAGTCTTAAAGCTCTGCTCTTCAAATTTTGCTGACATGGCGGCTCAAAATTACACCGTAAGCGGAAGCCTTGCCCCAAAAACTGTTGCCGCGGGCAATCCGGCTGCTGTATGGACGACTGGCAATCTTGATTTCATCAAAAATGCAAAAACTGGAAGCGTAACGCTGAAAGTCATGCCTTATGACAAGCTCGGCTTAATCGGAAGCGGCAATGTTACTTTCATGGCGGACAACGACGGCCCTGAAATTTTGGTAAACAATCCTCTTCCAACTGAGCAAAAAACTGGAATCATTGAAGTGAACGGAACTGCAATTGATTCAAGCGGAGCCGGAACTACTGCAATTTCATATCTTGTACCGACAACGGCGCAGAAAAACTCTACGGATGTCACGCTCGCTGCATTGACAGACTGGAAAGGCACTCTCGACAGCAAATCAACTGAAACTATATGGAAATTTGTCTTTAACGGAACGGACAATGAAAATCTCATCGTCTACGATAAGCCTGAAAGTTATGCAGTAGAATTCTCAAACAATCTCTACACAATTCCGCTTTTCCTGAAGGCGGTGGATGCTTTGGGTAACTACACAATCAAGCGGGATTACAGCATCAAGCACAATCCTGAAGGCGACCGACCTGTAACGACACTTTCTTATCCGACCGAAGCAAATTATCGTTCTGAGGCGGAAAAATATGCGGTTCTTGGTGGAACAATCGGCGTTACTGGCTCCGTCACAATTCCTTCGGGCACGACAAGCCCTGCTGCCGTATATTTGCAGATTGCTGATGCGAACGGAAACTTCTCGGCAAGCGACAAGGCAAAGGCAAAAGACACATATTTGTTTACGGTTCTGGATTCTTCTTCTGTGACCGGCATCAACTGGGAAACTTCTAAATACAGTGATGCAGAAAAGGCTGCTTGGTGGGGAATTAAGGCAACTCTCACATCAGGAACATGGCGAATCGACTTGAACGGAAACAAGAAGATGGATCCTAGCGGCAACGGAACAAACAATATCTGCATCCGTGCATGTGGTGTGAATGCTGAAGGAAAACTCGGCTCATGGTCCGAAGCATACAATGTTCGTATTGACAACAAAGCTCCGACCGCAACTGTCGCCGTTGAAAAATGGACTAACAATGGAACGGAACTTGCTATTCCAAATCCGACCGGAAAAACCAAATCTGCGACAATGGAATATACAGCCGGAATGTACCTGAAAGACAACTGGTATCTTGTTTTGAACATTCTCGATGAAAGCGGCCTTTATGACGAAAAAGGAAACTCCGAGCATAACTATAAATTTACGGTTATGGAGGGCGACCGCGAGCTGATAAGAAATACCCATTATTATATGGAAGCCAGCAATAACGGCAAAACAGGAACTGAAAAAACAGAAGGATTCAAAGTCTACATTCCTATTGCTAAGCAAAATCCTTCATATTTATACACGATTAGTGCTTACGACAAAGATACAGGAAATTCTCATCAGTTCGTCGGAACTTACAGCTTCAAAATTGACAATGAAGCTCCAACTCTTGGCGAAGTCCTTGTGAACGGAAATCCACTTTCGGCAAGCACGAAAATCAAAGAATCGGAATATGTCCTCACTCTCAAAAACTCAACGAGGGAATCAGGCTCCGGCTTTAACCAGGCGGTTTATTACTTTATGCGAAAAGGCAATGATGTAGCGACAACTGGTTACAGTTCAGCAGGCTACACGACCGTAAGCAAAAAAGCCACTCTGATTGATCCGGTCATTCCTTATTCAGACTCAGACCCGGCAATCACCAGCGAGAATTATGACAATCTTTCAAAGAGCAAAGTCCAGATGAGCACTCTTACTCCTGTGCCGATAAAGCAGGGAAGTGAAACATATTATCTGTACGGAAAAACAATTGCCGGCTCGCAGACTGATGCAACATCATTTACTGCAACGACCGCAACTGACATCACTGGAAACAGACACATCCGAAAAGGCGGACTCATTTACATCGACGGAACTTTCCATTTGATTACTTCTCTTGATGCTGGAAAAGTTACATTCAAATCAAATACGGATGGTACTCAGACTTCTGCCGTATTGATTTATGCACAGGTCGTAGACAACACTTATGATGAGACCGTAACTGATAGAATCGCGAACGGCGGAACAGGTTTTGCAATCGACAATGATGATGGCGATGGTCTTCCAGAAAAAATCAGTCAGGTTTCAAATGATTACACTTGGAGCAGCACAATCCATTCAACAAATATGCCGGACGGCCCTGTAAGCGTTGTCGTCCTCCAGTTTGATATGGCTGGCAATGTCTCAGGCACGACCATTGACTGCACAATCGCAAACAATGCGCCTCGTGTCGCAAAACTTTATCTGGCGACAGACTTGAACAATAACTCGAACTTTGAGGATGATGAATTTGAGACATACAGCATCATCGATGCAGAAACCGAGGCAAAAGACATTTACACACTTGATTTCTCTGCCAAAGACTCTAAAGGAAAACTGAAATACCCGGCAGGAGTGTTCACCGCAAAAGACAAACTTGCCGTAGTTCCTGAAATTGTTGGCGGAAACAAATCAATCAAACTTGTTGCTAAAAAAGATGCGGACTCAACTGCTGCCGTAACAGGAAGCGAGGCAAATCTCCTTGCAGCAATCGCTGGAAAAACTGCAACTGGTACAGAAAAAACAGGTTTGACAGCTGCAGCCGGAACTCAAAAATATCACATCACGGCAAGCAATTTTTCGGCAGCGGAAGCAAGCAACAAATTCTATGCCTTTGTCCTTGAAAACAGCGTGCTTTCAGGACTTTCTGACTTTGACTCGAATGCGGAAACTGAAGATGGCAGGGCTAAGAACGAGGATAAAGACGGCGCAAACAAAAATTTCTCATTCACTTTCTGGGATGAAACTGATGAGACAACACAGGGAAACAATTCCCAGAAGGCCGTTGTTCTCGTAAAAGGATTCTCATTCGACCTCACGGACGGAACAAGTCCAAAAGTCGTAGTGAACCCATTCTACTGGCAGAATTTGAATTCAAATTCTGTTTACGGCTCTTCAAGTGCAGAAAAAATCGGCGACCTCAAAGGCCATATCGAGCTTGAAAAAGATTTGCCTGATTCATTTACAACTGTCAAAACAGGCGTAAATGACCGTGACCCGAAAGTTTCTGGAAAAATCACATTCTCAGGAACAGCTTACGACGAACATTCTCTTGCTTCTCTTAAATTCACATTCTCTAACGGAAGTGTCACGCCATTCCCTGATGTTACGATTGCGACTTACGACAAGGCTAATTCCGTATGGAAACTCTATGGAACCGGCGGCACAAAATCAGTAAGCACAGCCGGCTACGAAGCAAGCATCTCAGTTGTATCGACAAATGCGAAGGGCGAGAAAGTTGACACCTACGGCGTATTTGATGATAAAGTCTATTTCGGACAGAAAGGACACAAAATCTACTGGACTCTGAGCATCGACACCGAAAAACTCGGAACAGTGGCGGCCGCAACAAATATGAGCCTCACAGTTCTTGCAACAGACCTTGCAGGCAATGTGACATCAACTGAAAGCGCGAAAATCTCAAAACCAGAAACGACACCCGACTACATTCCAGGCTCAGAGCTTTCTGCTGAAAATAAATATACCGTAACGGATGGCACAACAAACTGGCCTGTTTATCGAATGGATGTCGTGCCTTATGTAAGCAAGGTTTATACAAAACTTGCAAAAAACAAGAATTCCAACTGGTCTGTCTATAACAGAACGGCTCTTGGTCACTATCCAGTACAATCTGTTGTCTCAAATGTAGATGAAACCATCGCGCTTAACACAAAGACTTCCGAAGATGTCATTTTGTACGGATTCAATATCAATCACAGTTCTGCAAAAATCGTGAGCGGAGACAAAACATTTACTGTTAATAACGCAACAAACGCTCTTAAAATTGACAATGGAACGGCCGGACAACTTAAATTCAATGTGGCAAGCCTTTCATCAGGCATTTTGAATCTTACTGTCAGTGATTTGCCTATCATGAACAACATAAACAATAATGCCGCTAAGGGCTGTGCAAGCGAAAATGGCACTGCATACAAGAATTGCTACAACCATCAGTCAAACGGAGATACAAATAATATCCAGACTGATGACATTGAATTTGATGTATGGGAATTCAACGACCGTGCCGCCGTACCAATCAACGGTCTTGCAACTGGTATTAATATGGAAGTAAACCAGAAAACAGGAATGTTGAACTATGCCTTTGCAAATGGCGGTTTGTACTACAGTATGGGCGGTAAAGTTTCAGATACGAATTATTCGTCATATTATTGGGCTGCTGACTGGGATACTTTCGCAGGACCGTGTGTAGGATTCCATGTCGATGAGCTTGGTTATACTTATTCTGTTGTCTCAGGTGGTGATACAAATAACAGTGGTTCTGTTGATAAATGGGATTTGTATACAAGCCGTTGGGGAATTGGTCCTCATAACTCAGGCGGAACTTTGAATGACAGTTCAAATACTTCCGGTAGTTTTAATGCTCTTCGCCTTGAAGAAATAGCTTTAAAAACAGGTTCTGACAAATTTGCATATTCTCTTATGAAGTATCGCTTCCTTTCTCCAGAATTTGCTTCGACTGTAAGCGGAACAAATACAAATCTGTATCTTGTTTACTATGATGCCTTGACCAATCAGATTCGCTTTAGAGCAGGCACTTTCTCTGGAGACTCGAAAGAACAACCTGCCGGATTTAATGATGAATATCAAGGTGGCAATTCATCGTATTACAAGACTAATAACTGTCAGATAATTGCGACTGGTTCTGATGGTGGAACATTTACTGTTGCTGGCGGTACAAAAAGTGTTTCTGCTATTTCAGGCAGAGGTGCCGGTCAGTATGTTGATGTGGCTGTTGTTAAGAATAATGCTGGCAAAGATGTTGTCTGTGTTGTCTGGTATGATGCCGATGCAAACAGCTGTAAGTTCAGTTATACAACAGATCCTATCGGAAATTGGAATTCTCATAAAGGCAATGAGACGGCAGCAAACTGGTCAGCTCCAGTCACTGTATTTGATGAAGGCGGCGAATATTGCCACATCGTTTCGGACAAAAACAATCACCTGCACATAGCAGCTTACGCTGGCAACGGAGATGTAATGTATGCTTATCTTGATGATTACACAAGCACGGCATCTACTTGTACTGTTGATGCTTCCGGAACTGTTGGCGAGCATTTGACTTTGGATGTTGCTGTAAATTCTAAGGGGCACAGCATTCCTTATATCGGTTACTATACTTCCGCAATCAAAAAGCCAAAGTATGCGTACCTTGTTGATAATACTACTGCTGCAACCGACCAATTTAATTATGCGCCTGCAGGCGTTGATTCTGACGAACGATTTACTGGAGCATGGGAAGTTGCCGTCGTTCCAACGCCTAGCCGAATGACAACTAACCGCGAGGATAAAGTTAATATCGGTTTGTGGAAATCTTCGGGAGTTTTAACGGATTCCAAGATTAATGGAGCAGTAATTAACAGCTCAAGAAAAAATACTTTGAGCGGTTACGATTCTACCAACTGGAGCAAGACTTATGGTAACGGCACTTCAAACGGAGTGCTTGGCTACCAGATTTCTTCAAGTTCGGGTTCTTGTCTTGAAACTGCCCAAATGCGCTAAAGCTACTTTTTGATTCTTGCAATAATTTCGGCGGTTATGACTTTTTTCTGCTCTGCTGTGAGATAGACTTCATTTGCCAGCCCAGGCAGTGGAGTCGTCGTTGCGGCAATCCAATATCGCGCGTCGTTTGCCTGCTTGTCAGGAGTTCGGCACTGAGCCAAAACCGGTGCGACTCCTGTTCCCCGGCTGAGATTTTCCTGAATTTCTGTTGAAACCAGATATTTTATGAAAGTTTCGGTCTGTTTTGATTTAATCATTGGAACGGCATAGTAAACCGTGCCTGTAAAAATCCGGGAATTTGCGCCATGTTCCGAAGGAAAGTAAATCGAAGTGAATCCAGCGATTGCTCTTTGGGCGAATGAGCGGTGATTTTCAAGTGACATGAAAAGTACGCTGGACAATCGGCTCGCCGCAAAAGCCTCGACATCATTTTTTTGGAAAGAAAATGCACCTGGGTGAATGAGACCGTGCTTGTACCATGTTGAAAGCAATCTTACGCTGGTCGCAAGCGGTGAATCCGGCTCATCGCAAAGTTTTGCCGCTGTTCTGGCCGGATTTTTTTCATTCTTTTTAATTATCTCAACAGCATCGTTGTATGAGTCTACTCCGTCGATTGATTCTGCGAGCGCGCCCAGCGTGTTCAAAAAACTGTCGCTGTTTCCGCCCGCAAATGCAAGTGGTGCTTCTTTTTTTGTCTTTTGCTCGCGCATGAATTTCTCAACATCATTCCAGGTGTTGATTTTTTTAGTGTTTGAGTTCCTGAAATCAGCCGTGTCGATATCAACCTCAAAGTGGCTCGAAAGAATCGGAATTGCCGAAAGACCTTCTCCGTTCTCCGCTGATATAGCCGCAGTCCTCATTGAAGATGTCATTTCCTGAACAATATCTCGTGAAATGCTTGCCCGTGAAGACGCTTTTTCTGCTGCCATCTCAACGCCGTAGCCGGAAGTCGTAATGATGAGGTTAGGCTTTTTTGTCAGAAGAAGCTGGTCTTTCAATGATTTTTCCGAGTCGTATTCTTTGAAAGCAATTTCCAGTTTTTGTTTTTGTGCGATCTGCTCTATCGTGGTTTTAATTCCGTTCTTTTGAGCTTCTTCAACTTTATAAAACGCGACAGTGTAAGCTTTTGGCGGTGTGAAGATTGCAACGGCCCCCGCTCCAATCAGAAGAATAATTGCCGCCGCCACGCAAATCAAAATCTTTTTATTTTTAGGACTAATTTTAGAAATGATGTTTTTTTTTGCTTTTTCAGATTTTTTGGAAGTCTTCATTCTTCTATTATCTAAAAAAAATTCTCAGAATTCAAGACATGAATATGTGAATTCAAGGCGGAAAAATTCCGATATTATAGATATGCGCATTTTATTTTCAATTTTTGTTTTATTTTCATTAAGTTCTTGTATTGCTACGGCTCAGACCGAAGATAACTCGATTTATAAGCTCCCGGAAGCATCTTATGAATCGAAAACGGAGACCGCAACATCAGGCTTTGTTCTTGCGGGAAGCGAGACCGGCTTGTACAAAATAAATGCCAGCAAAACCGCGATTCCTCTCTGGCAGGGCGGAAAAGTTTCTAAAATTTTGCGCGCCGATGACAAAAAAACTGGAAAAACGAACTGGTTCATCCTCACAACGGAAGGAATTCTTGAAACTGATGATTTGGTAACATTCAATTTCCGAAACGAAGGCCTTCCTTTCCTCACAATCAAGCAATATGACGGCTCGAAAACGACATTCCTGAAACAGCCTGCGCAGTTGAAAGACCTGTCCGTTCATCCGACAAATCCGAGCATCCTCGTCACCGCAACAAAAGATGATGTCTACATAACTTACGATGGCGGACTGAAATGGAAATCACTCGGTTCAACCTCAACTTCAACATCAGGAATCAAAGCAGTCGCCGTCTGTGACATGAACCGCCTTAACACAGGAAAACCGGCTGTTAAAAATGCTGATGGCACCGTAACGCCTGCCGTAGCTCCTGAGACAGATTTGGTCGTCTTTATGGCGCACACTATTTTTGGATTCTCATACTGCAAGCCTTTCGCAAAAAAAGTCGCATGGAAAGACTGCAACGGCGGATTCGAGAACATGAAAACTCAGACTTACCCGGACGAAATCGCCGACATCCTGCCGGTTGTTTTCTCAGACGAGAACGGCTTTCCTGTAACGGAAGTTTTTGTCTCTCAGTCATATTTGCCAAGAATCTACCGCTTTGACTGGAAACGCGACCGTGGCGAGCTTCTTTTTGCTGGAAAAGAGCCTGTTGAGACAATCGACGCGCTTTTCTGGGACGGAACAAAACTCCTTTACACAAAAACTGGCGAAGTTGCGGCATATAATCCTGCTACAAAATCAACTGATTCATTCCCGCCAGAATACGACAAATGGAAATCATGCTTTAATGTCCTCGGAAAATCCGACACGCTTTACACGGCATGGATTCCGAACACAGACGAAAAAAAGCCCGGAATCACACTTGGTGAACTCTGGCTTTTGTACCCGAACGATGTAAACAATAAATACGCCTCAAAAGCACTCGACCGCAAGGCCGTCTATGTCCAGGCTCACAAACTGATGACCGAAAAAGGAATCAATCAGTACAAAAAAATCATCAAGGACAACAAACTTGATGCAATGGTCATCGACATGAAAGACGACTACGGCGGAATCCGCTTTGACCCGAACGATCCGCTGATTCGCGAAAAAGGCTACATCTCACGCTACAAAATCGACATCGACACATTTGTTCCTGCCATGAAAGAACAGGGAATCTATCTCGTTGCCCGAATCGTCACTTTCAAGGACAAAAATCTTGCTGACTACGGAAAAAAACAGTACGCCGTCTGGGATAAATCTTTGAACAGACCGTGGATTGGAATTTCCGGCTGGGAAAAAGTCAAAGATGAAGAAGGAAACGAGACCGGAGCCACAAAAACTCTCTATTATGATGAGAACTGGGTTGACCCGTATTCACCGGAAGTCTGGGAATACAATGTTCACATCGCACAGGAATTGATTGCCCGCGGCTTCGACGAGATTCAGTTTGATTATATTCGATTCCCGACCGATGGAAAAAATATGGCGAACGCACAGTTCCGCTGGAAGAGCGAAGGCATGGATAAAGAAAGCGCGTTGGTTTCTTTCCTGCGATATGCTCGCGCGAACATCGATGCTCCGATTGGAATCGACATTTACGGCGCGAACGGCTGGTACCGCTCAGGCACACGCACAGGCCAGGATGTCGAGCTTTTGGCAGAATATGTTGATGTTGTCTGTCCGATGTTCTATCCAAGCCATTTCGAGCAGTCTTTCTTGAATTATGCGCCTCAAAGCGAGCGACCGTACCGAGTTTACTACTACGGAACTTACCGAAACACCGTAATTGGCCGCAACAAGCTGATTATCCGACCGTGGGTTCAGGCATTTTATCTAAATGTAAGCTACGACCGCGCGTGGTACAACAAAAATTATGTGACTCAGCAGGTTTATGGCGTTCGTGACAGCGTGAACCGTGGCTACATGTACTGGAACGGAATGTGCCGCTACGATGATATTTCCCCGGATGTCGGCGATGCAAAATATCCGGGACCTTCTTATGAAGCCGACGCAAAATACAAAAAACCGGCTCTCTCAGGCGGCTCCAAGGCAGACGAAATCCTGATGAACGACAACCAGACTCGCACCACAAAAAATGGTGACACCGCAGCCTGGGATTCAATCCGCGCGCAGGAAGAGCGTGACCGAGCCAAAGAAAACGCCGGCTTCCCGAAACTTGGTGACATCAAAAAACTCTGGGAAGCGTATTCGGAGAGCTGAAAACGGAAAGTGGAAAATTGGGGGCTACCTGCTTCGCAGGTCGGGTGTTCCGCACTTCGCTAACGCTCATTACCGCAAGCGGTAACTAAAGGTGCTCCATACCCTAGCCCTGAAACTTAATTGCTCATTAAATAAATTATGACGAACTTGAAATATACACCTGAAGAACCGATTGCCGCGATTGCGACAGCTCTTGCTCCTGCCGCTCTCGGAATCGTGCGATGTTCAGGAAAAAACAGCATCGAACTTCTCTCAAAAGTCTTCAGCCGCCCCAAAGCCTTGCTTGAAGCCCAGGGAAACACGATTGTTTATGGGTGGCTCCAAGCAGTTAGAAGTGAGAAGTTAGGAGTTAGAAGTTGTGCAAGCGGGGACGAGGAAGCGGAGCGACCAATGTCCTGTGATAACTCCTCACTCCTAACTCCTAATTCCTCACTAAAAATCGATGAAGTTCTGGTTTCAGTTTTCCGTGCGCCGAAGTCTTTTACTGGCGAGGACATGGTTGAAATTTCCTGCCACGGTGGCGTCCATGTCGTGCAGGCTGTTTATAATCTTCTATTAAATAGTGGTTTCCGTGCGGCGGAGAAGGGTGAATTCACATTCCGTGCTTACATCAACGGCAAGGCGGATTTGACTAAGGCCGAGGCTGTCCGTGAGATTATCGACTCAAAGACTGATGCAAGTCAGAGCCGTGCCGCAGGTCGCCTGGCTGGAAATCTTTACGAGACAATTGACGGTGTTAAAAAGCATATCGTTGATACACTTGCGGCGATTGAAGTTGAAATTGAATATCCCGAAGACGAAGAGACGATTGCGGATTCCTTTGATTCCACTGAGCTTAAAAAAGCCGAGTCTGTTCTGGAAGAACTTGCCGCATCCTGGAAAAGCGAGAAAATTTATCAGGACGGGGCGCGGGTCGTGCTTTGTGGCCGGACTAATGCCGGAAAATCATCTTTGTTCAATGCGCTTCTCAAAGAAGACCGGGCTATTGTCAGCGACATCGAAGGAACCACGCGCGATTTTATCGAAAGCTGGATTGATTTTGCAGGAATCCCGGCACGCCTTTTTGATACGGCAGGCTTGCGCGAGACAAGCGATGTGATTGAGGCTGTCGGTGTTGAGAGAACCCGCGATTTGAGCGAAGAAGCTGACTTGATTCTCTACCTTGTTGACTCAAAATCAGGCCTTAACGACGAGGACAAGGCATTTATCCGGGAGCACATAAACGGACCGGCTACGCCATCGATCCCTATAATTCTCGTCTGGAATAAATGTGATCTGGCAGAAAAATCTGAATCTCCGTTTGCTATACCACAAGTTCGAATTTCTGCAAAAAAAGGAATCGGGCTTGGAGAACTTAGCGAGTCTGTCCGTTCTGCTCTTTCTGTCAGCGGAACTTCCGAGCGAAACAGCACAGGTCTTGGCTCTGAACGGCAGAAAATTTCGGTTGAAAAGGCTTTGGAGAGCGTTCGCCATGCGCTTGCACTTTCCGAAGATTATGCTTTGGACGCGGTTGTCCAGGATTTGGAGGATTCGCTGGATGCTCTTGGAGAAGTCACAGGCGATGTCACCCCTGACGATGTTCTTGGTTCAATTTTCTCGCACTTCTGTGTCGGAAAGTAGTAAAAAAGGGTGCAAACTAGAAAAGTTGATTGCGGAATCACTCTATGTTTGCTAAAATGA
>NZ_JAFRNB010000098.1 GCF_017430385.1 Treponema sp. | reverse complement strand
GCCTTGCGTGGAGTGAATACTGGGGCGTTGGTTGCGTGAAAGTAACCAAAACAACACCCGGTGGCGGCGCTGTTGTCGGCTACTATGCATGCGCACAAGCAGGCGGAGGGCTGTTGGACGGTTATCCTTCTCAGGAATAAGCAAAAAGCATCAACAAATCGTGACTAAGTGACGAGGGAGTCGCATTTATGCGACTCCCTCTAAAAAACAAAATCATATTTATAGAATAGTTAGTTTTTTAATGACATGAAATTATATCACTGGAGGATACGTTATGGGAACAATCGTTATCTATCCTGTAGAAGCAGAAAAAGAGCGTCCTTGCTTGATTTCATTAATCAATGTATTACAGAAAGAAAGCAATCGCAACATTACAATAATTGTTCCCGAAAACGCAACATTAGAATATGAGCAATCCATTTTAAGGAATGAAAATGGAATGCTTGGCGTATCCATCAAGTCTATGGAAAAAATTCAGTCTGTCATTCTTGAAAACTATGGTTACGGTAACGCATATAAAAACAAAACACCGGTAATTGCGACACGTGAAGGGATGATCGCAAAAACATTTCTTCGCATGAACGAACTATCAGACCGTCTGAAGTTCTGTAAAAATGTCCGTATATCGTCAGCAGAAAAAATGTATGACACTATTGAAGACATAAAAATGCACGGATACGGAAAAGAGGAATTGGAAAAGCTGTCTTCCGTTCCATCTATTCCTCCCCTCCTTCGCGACAAATTTCACGATGTGTGTTTGATCATGAGCAATGGCGAAAATGAAAAAGACAATGCTGTTGCTTTGGATGCCTCAGATCTCTTCACAATATCATGCAAAAGCATAGAAAAGATGGCAGCATACGACTCGGATAATATTATTTTTTGCGGTTTTGATGTCTTTACTTCGAAAATGCTTCATTTCTGCAAAAGCCTACTTTTAAATAGCAATAGAAAAGTGCATATGGTATTCGTCATGCCGGACGAAGAGAATAAAAATCCGCAAAATAAAGTATTTGCCGAGTTAGAAAGCTCTATCAATAACGCACGGAAAAAAATCAAAAAAGATAAAGAAGCAAACATCTCTATAGTAGTAGATCGGGAGTATGGCAAAAGCCTAAAACCGGAAATATTCAACCCAGCGATCCGATATTTATCTTCTGAAATCCTCGACCTTCGGGAGAGCATACCAGCAAACATGAACAGCATCAAAATTTATATTGCACCAAATCAGTACACGGAGTGTTTACACGCCGCGCAGCAGATTTTGCAGTGGCACGAAAAAGGCTGTTCTTGGAAAAACATGGGTGTTGTAATGGATATGAACGATATCACATCCAACATGCTTCCTTTGATCATGGAGTCAGCAGGAATTCCGTATTTTCTTTCCTCGAAGCAAAGTTCAGCACAAGCAATAGGAATTAATTATCTTCTTAATGTTGTATGCGCAGCAAACGGATATGAAAGGAATAATCTGATATCTGTAATAAAAAGCGGTTTTCTACAATTTACGGAGGAAGAATCTAACCATCTTGAAATTTATACTCAGGAACATGGCATAACGGGAAATAAATGGTTAATCCCATTCAAAAATAAAAACAAACAGCCCAAAATCGATTGTATTGAAGACATTCGAAAAAGGCTAATTTTGCCTATCGAAAAGCTCCACAAGGAAATAGCTGACAGAAAAAGCACCGCAAAAGATCAGGCAAGGGCTATTTGGACATACTTGACAGAAACAGGATTTTACGAAAAGTTAAGAGAAAAAGAGGCCGGCTATCGCGATAAAGGAATGAATAATTACGCAGAATTAACGCGACAGTCCTGGCATGTTATATGTAAAGTTCTCAATACAATTGCAACGGAAACAACAGAAAGCCATATTTCCATTGAGAATCTCGTTGAAATCCTTACAAAATATTTACGGGACGAATCGATGAAAAGCATTCCTCAAACAGCAAATGCTGTCGTGTTAAGTGACGCGGCAAGTTTCGTTCCGGGAATGAGAAAACGTTGTGTTATTATTTCCCTACAGGAAAAGACTGTGCCACATACGCCTGGACTTCTTACTATAGCAGATAAAAAATGGATGGAAGCTAATGATCCGGTTGTAAACGTTGTGCCAATGTTCTATTTGGCTGACGAAGACGAGGCAATGTGCAAACGCTTAAAGGTAAATCACTACAAGGCTATTATGAGCGCAACAGACATGTTGACGCTTTCGTGCTCCGCTATTTCGCATAAGGGCGAACCGTTAACACCGGATGAGTTAATCAAAAAAGCGTCCGACGCTGTAAAAGAAAAAGTGCCAGAAAACATTGAGGGAGGGCTTCTTTCAAGTAAAATTCTGCCGTTTTCAAAAAATATGGCTATTGAGCTTGTTGCTCAAAAAATCAGAGATTTGCTTTTATATAACAAAGGTGATTTATCTGAAAGCGAAACAGGAGAAGAGGCTCTGCTATGGAAAAAAGCCTATGCATATCTCGTAAAAACAGAACCGGAAAAAATCGAGGAAATTGCAAAAACAATTAACGCACTCCCAAAGGCGGAAAACATTCCAGAAGAAATAGCCCAAAAGCTTTTTAAATCGGATATAACCTCTGTGTCGGAACTGGAAGAATATGCCGCATGTCCTTACGCTCATTTTATCAAATATGGGATAAAGCCATCCGAAAACAGAGAATACTCCTTTGAGGCAGATCAACGAGGAATATTTTATCATGCCGCAATGAAAGCCTATATTGATGAAGCAAAAAAGAATCCTGACTTTCCTAACATTGATCAAAAAACAATAATCAGTGTTTTTAATACCACTGTTCAACCTTTAGTAGATGAATTAAAAGAAACTTCCCTGTCGGAAAGTACGCTGAGCCGCATGGAGTTAAGCGAGTACGTACAGACAGTCAGAATGTCCGCCATTTATGTTACTTACTGGCTTGCGAAAACAAAGTATATGCCACGCGAGTGCGAAATGACATTTGGGAAAAAAGATTCTAAAATGCCGCCTTTGGTTTTGCCTCTACCAAATGGGCATAAAGTAGCTCTTGCAGGAAGCATTGACCGTGTAGACGTTTTTACGGATCAAAACGGCGTTGAATATGGACGTGTTGTGGATTACAAATCATCAGCGCACTCGCTCAATAAAGATGATGTAGAGGCTGGCTATCAATTGCAGTTACCTGTATATCTGAGCGCGCTTATAAACGCAAATCCGGGAATGAAGCCTGCCGGCGCGTTTTATCAGCAAATAGCAAACTCTCCCGTGGAAACAGATAGCGAAGATGAAAATGATGTTCGTCAGAAAATTATGAGCAGCACAAAATTAAACGGAATGTATCTTGTTGAAGAAGGCACAGAACTTGAAAAAGCAAACGGTGGATCTGTGAAGACATCAACAAGATCTAAATCTATCGTCGCTTTAAATGAATCTGAAATGGAAAACATCCTTAACGCAAGCCAGGCGAAAGCAACTGAGCACGCTGTTAATATAGAAAATGGAAAGATAG
>NZ_JAFRNB010000097.1 GCF_017430385.1 Treponema sp. | reverse complement strand
AATGTGATTCTTGCACTCGGAATTGTCGAAAAACTGGTAGAAGGATTCCTTGCTGCCCGTCTTTGTGACCCGCTTGATTTTTTGCTCGGCTTCAAGCTCGGCCAGATTGCGGTAGACGGAGCTTTTGCTGATGTTTTTGCCCTCAAGAGCCGCCGCAATTTCTTTTGCAGAAAAAGTTTTGTCTGGATTTTCAGTCAAAAATGAAAGCAATGAAGTGCGCTGTTCGGTGTTATAAGTCATAATTTGCAAATGATTCCCAAATTGCCTCTATTAAAACAAATTCGAGGGATTTTTTCAAGTGGAATAAATTTGCCAAAGTCTGAATTTAACCTTACAATAATATGATATGCTATCGAAAAAAGACCTGAAGATTGCTCTTTTTACAGCTTTTTGTATCTTCCTCAACCTTTCTGGCAGCTATTTTGCACGATATTTTTCACTTCCTCTTTGGCTTGATTCCTTTGGAACGGTGATTTCCGCATATATCTTCGGGCCGGTCTGTGGCTCCATCGTCGGCGTAACAATGAATCTCATCGGCAGTGATTTTCCGTCGTTTTCATACATGTATGCCTTTACGAGCGTTGCGATTGCTGTGGTCGTAGGAATTGCTGCCCGGCGAAAATGGTTCGAGACTCTTTATGGCACTGTTTCGGCAAGCCTTATCGTAACTGGTTTTTCGGTCGCAATTTCTGTTGCAATCAGCTGGATTTTTGCGGATGGAATGACTTTCAATCTTTGGGGCGACGGCGTAATCCGATATCTTGAAGAGCAGGGAATGCCTAGGTTCCTCTGCTCGGTAATCGGTCAGTTTTACATCGACTTTTTGGACAAGGTGATTGCCGTATTCTTGCCTTATATAGGAATAAAAATTTGGAAGAACCGCAAGAAATTTTTGCAGCTCGTCATTATCGTAAAATCAAAAATCTGGCAAAAACGCGCTCAGTCAAAATCGGCTTCATCAAATCCAATAAAATGCGCACCGATTCTTTTTGCGACGCTGTTTTTTGCATTTTCAAGTCAGAATGCGGAGTCTCAGCCTAAGTTTAAAAATCAGAATTTAACTTCTTATGTTCAGACAATTTATTCCAGCGACAACGGCCTTCCATGCGGCGAGGCGAACGACATTGCCCAGACTCCTGACGGCATTCTTTGGATTGGAACTTATGCGGGGCTTTACCGTTATAATGGAAGCGAATTTAAATGGATGAAAGATTTTGATTCCGTAAGAAACGCCAACTGCCTTTATGTTGATGAAGAGGGGCGTTTGTGGATTGGAACCAACGACAATGGAGTTTCAATCTGCATAAACGGCAAGATAATTTCCACTCTTGATGGCGATGACGGACTTCCTTCAAATTCGGTGCGGGCAATCGTAAAAGGGGCGGACGGATATTACTATGTCGGAACTTCAATCGGAATCCTTGTTCTGGAGCTTAACAGCGGACTTCGGATTTGCAATATTATAAAAGATGTCGGATTTACGGTTGATTTGAGCGCGGACGACAACGGCTTTGTGGCGGCAATCACTTCAAGCGGCGAACTTTTCATACTCAACGAAAGCGAAGTCAGATATTCGGTCTCACTCAGCGAAGACAAGGAAATTTTCAAGAGCTGTTCTTTTGATGAGCACGGAATCCTTTATGTCGGAACATCAAAGAATCACATTTACCGTTATCAGATTGGCGAATGGGAGTCGGATTTGCTTGGAAAAATCTCCTGCGGTTCGCTCAACTACATCAACAAAATCTATTTCAGCGAGGGGCGAACTTTTGTCTGTGCGGACAACGGAATCGGCTATTTTAACGACGACTCTGCTTTCAATATGATTGAGACCGGGCCGTTCAACAGCTCGATTGACAGCATGACAATCGATTATCAGGGAAATTACTGGTTCACTTCTTCAAGGCAAGGTCTGCTCAGGATTTCATCATCCTCGTTCACAAATCTTTACGGCTCCCTTGGCATGACTCCAAAAGTCGTGAATTCTGTCACAAAATGGAACGATGCGCTTTATGTCGGAACAGATAAAGGCCTTGATGTAATAAAAGACGGAAAAAGCGTTCAAAATTCGATTAGAGAATATTTTGGCGGCACTCGAATCCGCTGCCTGCTCACAGATTCAAAGGGCAATCTTTGGGTTTGTACTTACGGAAAAGGCCTTGTTGAAGTCAGCCCGAACGGAGCGATGACTGTCTACGATGCGAAGAACAGCAATGTCGGCAACAGAATGAGGGTTGCGCTGGAGCTTGATGACGGAACGATTGTTGCCGCAAGTGTAAAAGGACTTGCCTATATCCGTGACAAAAAAGTTGTTCAGCAGGTCACTTACAGCCATGCACAGAACAATGCGCAGACTTTGAGCCTCATGCAGATGAAAAACGGCATTTTGCTTGCGGGCACAGACGGCGACGGTCTTGCGGTAATCAAAGATGGCGAAATCTTAAAAATGCTAACTTTGAATGACGGTCTTTCCAGTGATGTAATTTTGCGTACTGTCCGGGATCCGCAAGGCAACGGTGTTTACATTGTTTCGAGCAACGGCCTTTCTTACATGGATGACGCTTTTAACATCCGCTCTCTCAAGAATTTTCCTTATTTCAACAATTACGACATAATTGCGGGCAAGGACGGCAATCTTTTTGTGCTTGGAAGCGCGGGAATCCATGTCGTGAGTAATCAGGCACTTTTTGACAACGCCGAAAATATGCCTTACGACCTTCTTGATGCAAAAAGTGGCTTGAATTCAAATATTACGGCAAATGCGTGGAATTACTGTGACGAAAATGACAGGCTTTATATTTCGTGCGGAACAGGCGTTTATGTCGTTGACATGAACAATTACATTTTCGGGGACCTTTCTTATCACATGATGGTATCTCAGGTCAAGCTTGACGGCATTTCTTTCCAAATCGAGCGGAGTGAGCCACTTATAATCAGCAGAAACACTAGCAAAATCGAGATTTTCCCGGAAGTCGTCAATTACACTGTCCTTGATCCGACCGTAAGCTATTATCTTGAAGGATTTGATCCGAGTGAAATCATAATTTCCCAGCGGCAGCTTTCAACGGTGACTTACACAAATCTTCCTTCCGGGAACTACACTTTCCACATCGCAGTTTTTGACAAAGATCAGAAAATTATCGAGCAGAGCAGCTACAAGCTCATAAAAGAAAAAGAAATTTATGACCATGCTTTCTTCAAAGTCTACATGTTTTTGATTGGAACTCTGGCCGTTTCATTGTTTACCTGGCTTGGTCTCAGAAGTCAGTTCCAGCACCGAATCGAATTCCAGAAGAAGCAGGTGGAGCTTGCAAAGGAGCAGGCACGGCTTGGCAACGAGACGATTCTTGCTATTGCTAAGGCGGTCGATGCAAAGGACGAGAACACAAGTCAACATTCAATGCGAGTTTCTGAATATTCGGTGATGATTGCGCATGAACTTGGATTCAGCGAATCAGAATGTGAAAATATCCGTAAGGCAGCCCTTCTTCACGATATCGGCAAAATCGGAATCCCAGACAGAATCCTTAACAAGCCGGCCAAACTCGATGATGAAGAATACGCAATCATGAAGTCGCATGTAACGCGCGGCGCACAAATTCTCAAAGATTTTACGATGGTCGAGCATGTCCACGAAGGAACTTTGTATCATCACGAAAAGTATGACGGAACCGGCTACCCGCAGGGCTTGAAGGGCGATGCGATTCCTTTATATGGAAGAATTATTGGCGTTGCGGACGCATTCGATGCTATGACAGCGAACCGTGTTTACCGAAAGCAGCTTGATTTTGATTATGTTCTCGCTGAGTTAAAACGATGCAGCGGCACTCAATTTGACCCGAAAATCGCCGACATCATGCTTGGACTTATCGAAAAGGGCAGGATAAATGTTGATGAACTTTACAAAAAGTCTAAAGAGCATGAAGAAAAAGGAGCTGGCGAATGAAACGAGAGACAGTTATAACGGCACTCACGGCACTTGTTTTTTTAATCGCGTTTGCTCTCAATCATTATATCTTTAATCCGACAGGGGCGAAGAGTGATGTTGTAAAAATCGGATTTATCTACGATGGCGATGAAAGCATTCCGTATACAAGCAATTTTATCCGAAGTCAACATGCGGTTGAGGAAAGGTATGGCGACAGAATTAAGGTTTTTGTGCGTACAAATGTAACTCCAGACAAGCTTGATGAAAATCTTGAAGAAGTTATAAAGGAAGGCTGCTCGCTGATTTTTACGACAAGTTATTCTCATGCGATTATCACAAAACAGATTGCGCAAAAATATCCTAAAGTTCATTTCTGCCAGGCTTGCGGTGACAATGCAAATTCGGCTCCAATCATAAAAAATTACCACACATTTATGGGCGAAATTTATCAGGGGCGTTTCGTTTCCGGGATAGTTGCCGGGCTAAAGCTCAGGGAAATGATAGATAAAAAAATCATCACCGAGGATGAGGCAAAAATCGGCTATGTCGGGGCTTATCCTTACCCCGAAGTAATTTCCGGCTACACGGCTTTTCTGATGGGCGTTCTTTCAATTGTTCCCAGCGCGAAGATGAAGGTAACATACACTTTCACATGGAGCAGTTTTTCCGAAGAAAAATTCTGTGCGAAGCAACTGATTGATGAGGGGTGTAAAATTATCGGGCAGCATTCAGATACAATCGGACCAGCTGTTGCATGTGAAGAATCGTTTGAAAAAGGCGTTTTCCATGTCGGTTACAATCAGAGTATGGTTGATGTCGCGCCTATGACTTCCCTTGTCAGCACTCGAATCAACTGGACTCCGTACATTCTCGGAGCTATCGATGCAATTCTCACAAAAAAATCAATCGAAGGCTTTATCAAGGGGCATGTCCACGGAACTGATATTGGAGCAGGCTTTGATTTGGGCTGGGTTCAGATGCTTGAAGTCAATTCAATCATCGCGGCAAAAGGCTCGGAAGAAATTGTTGAAAAAACAATACAGGCATTCAAAAAAGGTAAGCAGAGTGTTTTTGTAGGCAATTACATAGGCGTAAATCCTTATGATGAAGATGACATTTATGATTTACGAAAAGAATTCAAGGAGAACAGCAATTCGTCTGCACCGGCATTTGCTTATGTCCTTGAGGATGTAATTGAAATAGATGAATAGAATCCGTTGCATCCGTGCAATGTCGTTAGCGCGGAGTTTTATTGGGGGGCGTGAATGAAATTAAAAAAGGTGTTTTTTATAGTTCCGTTGATTTTATTGCTTGGTGGAATAACATCTTGCGCAAGAAACCTAAGAAATCTCAATGACGGAACTTTTATTGGAAGCGGGGTTGGAAGAAATGGAAATATTGAGGTCGAAATAACTGTTACAAATGGAAAAATTGTCGCTGCGAAAGTCTTGAATGACAAAGAAACGCCTGAAATTGCGGAAGAGGCAAAAAATGAGATCCTACAAAAATTCCTGACGGATGGAACCACATCCCAGCTCGATACGCTCAGTGGGGCTACGATTACAACAAACGGCCTGCTCGATGCACTAGATGCGGCGGTTGCGGCGGCTCAGGGGCTTGAGGCTTCCGATGTCAGCTATCACGACACAGAATGTGACATTGTGATTATCGGTGCCGGAGGAGCGGGGCTTGTGGCGGCTACAGAGGCTGCAAGCAAAGGTGCCGGGGTAATAGTTCTTGAAAAGCAGGGTGTCGCCGGCGGTAATTCGAATAATTCTACAGGCGGAATCAATGCCTCTTACACAAAAGAGCAGGAACGGCTTGGCATAAGGGATTCAAAGGATGTGTTTTTCAACGATACGATGCGGGGCGGTCAGTATCTTAATAATACGGCTCTTGTTCACAAGCTTGTCGATGAATCTGCCAGAATGGTTGAATGGCTTCAGTCTCCTATGATTGGAGCGGATTTAAGTGATGTCGGTATGTTCGGCGGTGCGACAAACAAGCGGATTCATAGGCCGAAAGGTGGCGGTGCAATCGGTGCGCATCTTATTCCTCTCTTGCACAAGGCGGCTCTTAAACAAGGCGCGGAAATCCGTTTCAACAACAGGGTTGTAGACATTATCAGCAAGGGCGGCAGGGCTGCCGGAGTAAAAGTCCGCTACAAGGACAAAGAATACAAGATTATGGCAAAGTCTGTAATCATTACGACCGGTGGATTCGGTGCAAATCCTAAATTGATTGAATTTTATCAGCCGGCACTTGCAGGTTTTGCCACGACAAACAATCCTGGTTCGACAGGCGATGCTTTTGCGATGGTCGAAAAATTTGATGCGGCTCTCGTTCACATGGAGCAGATACAGATTCACCCGACTGTCGTAAAAGGAAGCGGATTCATGATTTCGGAGGCGGTTCGCGGAAACGGTGCGATTTTGGTTTATAAAAACGGCACTCGGTTCATCAATGAAATTGAAACCCGCAACATAGTTTCAGGGGCAGTTCTTCGCGGAAAAGAAAAATCTGCTTTCCTGATTTTTGATCAGGGAATTCGTGATTCCCTCAAAGTGATTGACTCTTACGCAAAATTCAGCTGGATGATAGAAGCTCCTTCCATAAAGGAACTTGCGGAAAAAGCAAAAATTGACCCGCAAGCCCTTGAACAGACTGTTCAGAACTATAATCAAAGTGTAGAGCTGAAAAGAGATGATGAATTTGGGCGGAATCCAAGCAGCATGGAGCGGAAGATTGAAAATGCTCCGTTCTATGCAATTGAAATAGAGCCTGCAATCCATCACACGATGGGCGGCTTAAAAATCAATACAGAGGCGCAGGTGATAAACAAAGCTGGCAATCCGATTCCGGGGCTTTATGCGGCCGGTGAGGTAACAGGCGGAATTCATGGCGCGGAACGGCTCGGCGGAAATGCTGTCGCAGATTTCTGCATATTTGGAAAAATCGCGGCGGATTCAGCGGTAAATTACATAAGATTTAAATAGAAATTTGCTTGCTGAGGGCGTCTTATTTGTTCTCGTCAACCCATTTCTGGATGCCGGCAACGACATCGGCATCAACCTGATGCTCAACCCGGCAGGCATTTTCTTCGCACTGATCTTCTGGCAGGCCTGTGATTTTCTGCAAAAAGACTGTGAGTAATTTATGACGGTTAAAAATATCCTCGGCTTTTTCCCTGCCTTTTTCTGTGAGTTTGAGCATGTTTCCCATGCCGAATTCAACAAAACCGTCTCTTTCAAGAACGCTCATTGCCCGGCTTACGCTTGGTCGGGAAACTGCGAGTTTATTTGCAACATCAACTGAGCGGACAAATCCATTTTCCTGCTGTAATCTCAAAATTGCTTCGAGGTAATCTTCGCCACTTTCGTACATAATCTTCTCCAAAATCTGAGCATTTGTCTTTTGTCAATTATAACACCTTGGGGCAAATATCGCAAACAGGAATTTGCTCAGGGCAGAAAAAATCTGTGCCAAGCCGCTCGCATCCCATGCCGTTACCTCTTGTGAAGCACCAGTCGTAAGAATCTTTAAAGCATTGTTTATGTTATCGTTTGAAAAAGGCATTTTATGCTGAATACAGTATTCTGCGGCAAGTGTAACCAAAAGAAGTGAATCATAAAACTTTGGTTCGGCAAGCATCGGTACGGAGTTGAATCTTGCACGATAGGCCGCATCGAAGCCGGTGGCAGGATTTGAGGTAAGGGCAAATCCTTCATAATTGTATTCTGGAATATCATCCGAAAATAATGCCTCTGAGTATGCGCTCCCTGTAAAAAACAGAAGATCATCGGAACCTTTAGCCTTATATGTGCTTAGAATTGTTTCCACATCTTTTGTATTTGCAACCGCACAGACAATGTACCCTGGGTTGTTATTAAACAATTCATCCAGCGCATCAGTAAGACTTAGAGCTTCAGTTCCTGTCTGAGAACTGTCGGTATCAGATGTGTTTTTCGTACTGAATAGCTTCGGACGATGCTTTCTGATGAAACTGATGGAACTATAAGAGGCTTGTATGACTCAAGGCAGGCTTGGGCTACAGTTTGGACATTTTCTGCACCGATTGGGCCGATTATTGCGCGAGTTCTAGTGTCAGAAACGAGGGAAGCGGCTGTTGTCCCAAGATTTTCATTCTCGTCGTACCAATTGAGTTTGAGTGAAACGGAAGCCGATGAAATGTTTTTTGCGGCCGCAAGTTCTGCTAAAAACCAGTCCGCCGTGCGCTGAAATCGTTCTGTTGTCATTTTGTCTGAACTGATAGGGGCAAATACCGCCACGGAAAGTTCATTTGGATCAGCAGTAACCTCATAAGAATCATTGTCAGATGAGTGCTTGCACGACACACAAAAACATAAGAAAACAAAGAATATTGTTGCAAGAACTGAAAAAGGCTTATTTTTCATGTTCTAATTCCTTTTCGATAGCGGACTGATGAACTTCTTTTAGTTTTTCTTCCAGTTTATCTTCGTAAAAGTCTGAAAGAATTATTTCAGTGTAGTTTTCAGAAAGACCAAAACTCTGATGCTGTGGTAAAGCCGAGTTGTACCATTCCGAGACACTGTTTTCAATTATGAGGTCTATGTGCGTTACAACTGAAAATGGCACATCCATTGAATAAGCCTGTCTGTCCGTATCCATGCCGATTGTCCAAAAAACATCTGGCTCTTCCCGGTTGTAGCGTAAAAGTCCGTAAATGCTTCGATGGACAAAATGGCGACATCATTTGGTGAGCTTCGGGCAAACTCTCAGGCAGGTTTCGGCAAGCAGAAGGTTGTAAATGAGCGCGTAAAAGAAATTGAAAATCAGTCACAGATGCTCCAGGAAGCAAATGTCGCAATCGCATCAATCGCGAGCCAGACAAATCTTCTTGCTATGAACGCGGCAATTGAGGCTGCACACGCAGGTGAGGCAGGAAAGGGCTTTGCGGTCGTTGCAAGGAAAATCAACGAAACTGGTGCCACGCTGAACACAATCTCTGACAAGGTTAAAGATTCAATCATTCAGATTGGCACACAGGTTGATCAATTTAAGGTTTAATAAATCCCTCCTGGATTTATTAAACCTACGAGAAAATTCTGTTCACCTTGCGGCAAACAGAATTTTCTCTCTTTGCTTATCACCCCGCCTCCATGCGGGGGCTTTTGTTTAATTCTTATCTCAAATCACCTGCTGCGTCGAAACATTCGAACCAAAATTACATCCTTGTAATTTTGGATTCGTACGAGAAATTTGCAGGCAAATTTCTCTCTCTGCTTTTTCCCCGCATCCGTGCGGGAATTTTTTTTATCTCAAATCTCCAGCCGCGTCAAAGCAACGGTCACCGATTTTTTCGATTTGGCGGATAATATCCATGTACAAAAGCTCGGAGCGGACATCACCACCGGTTTCAAGTCTGCTTCGGGCGATTTTTTTGAGGGCTTTTCGCTCGTCATCAATCTGCTGCTCAAGCTCGCTCGCAAACTGGAACTGCTCTGGGGTAAGCCGCTGGATTTTTGCGACATTTTTGTAAATGAAGTACATGAGCTGGCGGGCAAGCTCAAAATATGGAAGAAGCCTGTCGAAATCTTCCTGATTGAAAGTCATTTCTTTTTCGATTGCTTTTTTGAGCTGGTAAGCGATGTTCAAACAACCGTCGGCCATAGCTTCCATTTCAGCAATAAGCTGCATCATCAGTGCGGCGTTATCTTTTGCCTCATCAGACAAATGCAAGTGCGTACAGCGGACAAGATACTGCGTAAGCTGTTCGTTCATCTGGTCACAATAATCTTCGGCTAGACAAATCCTTTCGTAGCCGCCAGTTACGAACTCTGAGTTGAAGTTTGAAAGACCTTCCTGCAATTCATCGAACATCTGCGCGACTTTATCAGAAAAGAGTTTTACTTCATTTTGAGCACGGAATACGCAGCCTTCAGGCGATTCGATTGCCATGCGCTCGTTGAATTCAATTTTGTAAACATTTTCTTCATTAGCTTTGTCATCTTTGATAAGAATTCCGACGAATTTTGCAATCTGGTTTACAAAAGGAATGAAAATCAGCGTTCCCATTACCTTAAACACGGTGTTGAGCATTGCGATTCTGAATACGATGTTGTGGCCTGGAGAAACAAGCTCGACAAATGCCATGAAAGGTTTGAAAACAAGAAGGACAATGATTACCGTTGCGACATTGAAAAGAACATGAACCGCGGCCGTGCGTTTTGCGTTTGCATTTGCACCGATTGCCGCCAAAATTGCATCGACTGTTGAGCCGACGGAACTTCCGATAATCATTATTGCACCAAAACGCCAGAATTCATTGAGTTCTTCAATGCTTGCGTTTCCTTCTTTTGACATTGCCGCAGCCATACCGATTACGATAGCCGACATTGCCGAAGAAGAATGAATAAGTGCCGTAAGGAAAATGCCGATTAAAAGGCCGATTGCGTAGCTTATGAAGCCAAAGTTGTTTACGATGCCGATGAAGTTGATTACAAAACTTTTAACTTGTGGAACTGCGAAGAAGTCTGAAAGGCCACCTAAGCCAAAGAAGAGAAGACCGAAGCCCATGATTGCGAGCCAAAAGCCTTCTTTTGATTTAAATCTTTTTAATATATAGAGAAGATAACCGAGTCCGAAAATTGGAATCGCATAATCTTTGATTTCAAAACTGGAACCGAGAGCTACAATCCATCCCGTTACCGTAGTGCCGATGTTTGCTCCAAAAATTACGCCGATACCCTGAACTACAGAAACAAGGCCCGCATTTACGAAGCTGACAAGCATGACGGTTGTTGCCCCCGATGACTGAATAATCATCGTTAAAATACAGCCTGTCAAAAGTCCGACGAATCGATTGCCGGTCATAAAGGCGAGGGCCGCCTGCAATTTCTGACCCGCGCTTTTCTGGATTCCATCGCTCATAAGCTTCATGCCATAGAGCAAAAAACACAAACTACCAGCAAAATTGATTAGATTCAGTATCATCGGATTACTCCACCGTCTGTCTTGCGGCAACTCTTCCTGCTATTGAAAGAAGAAGCTCGCTGTCTTTTTCTGCGATATATGGGATTGTTACATTGCCGCCTTTATGCCTCAATGTGACTAAGCTCTGTTTTACTCCGTTTTTAGAAGCTTCAAGTGTCATTTCAACAGCATACGGATAGTTTGGAAGCTGGGCTGTGAAAAGTCCCATGATTCCGTCATCATCCTGCTTTTTAGGGAGTGCGACCTCTGCAGAAATTCGGGTATAATTTGGAACGAACTGATTTTCCTGCTCAGCCTGCTTTGTTACGGTTCCTGCTTTTTCTGAACCTTCTGCAATATGAGCTGTAAAATCATATACGATTCGTGAAGTTGCGAGTGTAGAAATCAATTTTTTGAAATCATAACCAACGATATTTGGAACTCTTGTGTTTTCGTATTCTGCGCCTTTGCTGACAATAAGTTTGACAGTAACAGGATTTGAAATGATTGTGCCTTCTGGCGGATCCTGTGCAAGAATTGTGCCTGCCGCACTCTGGTCTGATTTGTAGCTTGGCTCAGCAAGAACGATTAATGGTCTAGTTGAACCTGTGAACATTGTCTGGAGGTTTATTTTGACATCATCGTAGTTCTGACCGATGTAATTTTCTACATGATCAAGAATTGTACCGCGGCTGACAGTGAGGTTGATCCTGCGGCCGGCCTTGACGATTGAGCCGCTTTCAGGATTTTGATTGAGGATTTTGCCTGCATCATCTGGATTGTCAGTGTATTTGAGCTGAATTTTTGGGTAAAGCTCCTTTGACTGCAATTCGAGCAGGGCAGTTGTAAGCTCTTTGTCCTCGACATTCGGAACCATGACCTGCTCAGGCCCGCGAACAGTTGCAAAAAATGTAATCCAGCAGACTGCAAACATGAAAATAAGCGCGAGAACCACTACCAAAAAGAAAGTTTTTTTGTTCTGGTTGAGGGACGAAAGTGTATCACGACCGCAATTAATTAATTTTTCAGAAAGTTTACTCATCTTTTATTCCGTTTTCTGTGTGTCTAATCCTAATATAGAACCGACAAAATTTCTAGCACCATTTATGAAAGATTTGTAATCCATTGCCTTTTTTTTCTCCTGCTGGAGTTCTGTCGCAACGAGAATTGAGCCGTCACCGCAGGCAATTTCGATTCCAACTGATTTTTGATAAGGAAGGACTGTGCCCGGTTTTTCAGAAGTTTTTGAATCAGAAGGATGCGCCTTCAAAATCGTGACTTTTACGCCGTTGTATGAAGTGAAGCACAATGGATACGGAGTGTATGCGCGAATCTGGCAGTCAATTTGAGAAGCCGATTTGTTCCAGTCGATGATTCCGTCTTCTTTTTTGAGGAAAGGCATGTAGCTTGTTTCACTGGATTGTTTTTTGCCGATTAATTCTGAATCAGAATTTGCCGCCTCTTTGATGACTTTTTTGAGGAGTTTGAGACCTGCTTCCGTGATTTTGCTTGAAGTGCCGTCGCCGTCCATTAAAGAAAGCGTTGTTTCCGTGCCGTCAAGCGGAATTTCTGTCTGCGCAAGGATGTCGCCCTCGTCTGTTTGCAAGGCAAGTTTTTGAACCGTTACGCCCAGAGTTTTGTCACCGTTGAGAAGTGCTGCTGGAACAGGCGTGCATCCGCGGTATTTTGGAAGAGCCGACGGATGAAGGTTGATTCCGCCGAGCGGGAAAAGAGCCAGAAATTTTGGCCCGAAAATGCGGCCGTAGTCAAAAGAAACGAGCAAATCTGCTCCAAGCGGAGAAATTGCCTCACGAGCTTCTGCCACAAGATGGTCAAATTCAAAAACTGGAATGTTATTTTCATGGGCTGTAGCCGCAACTTCCGTAGGAATCAAATCAGAATGTCGCCCGCGGGTAGATGGCGGATTTGTAAGAACGCCTGCAATTTCAAAACCACAATCTGTCTGTGCGGAGATGAGACCTTTTAGAACAATACTTGAAGCCAGCGGAGAGCCAGCATAAACAATTTTCAATTTTCGCATTTCTTCTATTATAAAGGTTATTTGCCGACCTTTTCAATTACCCTTTTTGTGATGCAAAAAAAATGCACCTCCTAAAATTGAACTTTATTTGTCCAACTTTAGGGGTGCACTTCAAACTTGCGGGCGATATTAAACCTGTTTAAGAAAATTACGGATTAACAGTTGTTTTGTAAACTGTTGTGAGTTTTCCGTCGCTGCCTTTTACAAGTTCAACGATTACTGCGCCCTTAACTGGGTTGTGCTTTTCGTTGAATGTGAGGTGGCCTGTAACATAGTCGCCGTTTGTTGCTTCGAGAGCTGCGCGAACTGCTTCGCTGTCAACTTTGCCAGCTTTAAGGATTGCGTCTTTGAGCATGTAAACTGAGTCATAGCCCAAAGCTGCGAATGAAGTTGGTGTGAGGCTGTATTTTGCCTTGTAGTTTGTTACGAAGTTCTGAACTTTTGGCTCTGTTGAGTCAGCTGCATAGTGGTTTGAGTAGAAACCATTGAGAACTTCATCACCTGCGTTCTCTGTGAGACCGTCCCATCCGTCAGCACCTACGATTGGTGTGTTGATTCCCTGTGCGCGGAGCTGTTTAACGATGAGAGCGACTGTTGAGTAGTAATCCGGGAGATAAACTACATCTGGGTTTGCATTCTTGATTTTTGTGAGCTGAGCGTTGAAATCTTTGTCGCCAGTTGAGTAAGTTTCGAGAGAGATGATTTTGCCACCGTTTGCCTCGAAAGATGCCTTGAAATTGTCAGTAAGACCAACTGAGTAGTCATTTGAAATGTCGTAAAGAACGGCTGCTGTTTTTGCACCCAAATCAGTTGCAGCGAATTTTCCGCCGACTGTACCCTGGAAAGGATCGTCGTAGCAAGCACGGAATACGAAATTGCCTGCTTCTGTGAGTTTTGGAGCTGTTGCTGCAGGAGCAATCTGAACGACTTTCTGAGCCTGAGCGAGTGGGCTGATAGCGATTGCACAACCAGATGTGAGTGAGCCGACAATCAATTTAACGCCGTCTTTTGTGACGAGTTTTTTGTAAGCAGAAACTGATTTTTCTGCAGCACCTTCGTCATCTTCTGCGATAAGCTCAATCTGCTGACCGTTGATTCCGCCTGCAGCGTTGATTTCATTTACTGCAAGTTCGATACCATTTTTGCAGTCGCCGCCATAAACAGCGTATGGTCCAGAGAGAGGGCCGATTGAGCCGAGTTTGATAGCTGCATTTTTTGAGTTACAGCCGATTAAAGCCAAAGCTGCGACAGAAAGAGCCGCGATACTTTTTACCATTTTCATTATGTGCCTCCATAATTTTAATGAAGGTTATTTTAATGAAATATGAAAAGTTTAGCAATGATTCTATTAATAATATCAGGAAAATTACTTTGTAATCTTGTAGGAGCTGATTACAATCGTGCCGTCCTGCGAGATTGGAAAAGCAAGTTCTGATTCTTCCGGCTCGATTTCCCCCGTAAGCTCAAGGTGACTTCCCTGATGAGAAAGGACTTCATCGAGCGTGAGCTTGGAAGCTTTGTCGATTTCCATGAGATAAATTTTCCCGTCATCGGTTTTGAAGGCCGGCGTTTCTACAGGAGCATTTCCGTAATAGTTGATTTGTCCCTTTACAGAAGTCAATTTGTTTGATGCCATAGAAGTGAACAAAAGTCCCGCTGATATTATAGAAAGAACTGCGATTGCGAATGTAGATTTCTTCATTTTTGCTCCTATTCAATGATGATGTAAGTTCTCTGGGCATCATCGATATTGTTTGTGTTGAAATTGATTGTGATGGTTGGCCCCTGTGTCGTGCCGACTTTTGCGAGAGCAATGCCGTAAGGTCTCAATGTTTGTTTATCGTTGTAGCCGAAGTAAACAGGGCCTTTGAAAGAATAATATTTTGAAATTTCGGTTTTAGCTTGAGCGTAATGCTGGGCATGAGTTGTCGGTAAAACGGCATCCAGCTCCCAGAGATTGACTTTATCCAGCGGGTAACTGTATGGATTTGAGCCTTCTGAGTAAGTGATTGTGGATACAGGTGATTTATTGAATCCATAGTTTTCTTTGTTGATTATACAGGCAGCGCTGAATTTTTTGAGCATGGTTTCAATATTTTCACCAGAGGCAGCTGTAAGGGAGTCAACATCAACATAAGGATTTTTAGCTATTTTATTGATGAAAGAAACTCCGCCGTAATTTCGTGCTGCCCATGCTCCGAAAGCGTAATTGTTCGCATAAGAGTAATAAACATCTGGTGAGCCGTTTTTGTATTCAAGGCCGTTATCGTAGTAATGGCGGCAGAACATCGGAAGCCGGGCGAAAGGACTGTCTTCATCACTAAACTTTCCTGAAAATTTTGTTTCAAAATAATTCTTCATGATGTCTTCGCAGAGCATTGATTTCATTTCGTTGTACCATGCGGAAGAAATTTTGTTTCCGTTAGTTTCTACGGTTTTTACGCCGAAATCAACCATGTGCTGGAATTCATGTGCGAGGGTAGAGTAGACCATTTCGGTCTTGTTTGCCGCATAGTAAGCATCAATATAGAAATATTTGCCTGTATTTGACTTCGCTCTAACATCAGTATAAGTTTCGTTTTGTACATAATAATCTTTTGAGTAAAAATATCCGACCGTGCCGCCACTTTGTTTTGTGCTGTAATCATTTCCTATGTCATAAACAACGATGTTGACCTTTGTACCTGTGTCGCTGTACCTGGACATTCCATCGGGAGCAATTTTTAAATTGCCAGTTGAATCTTGATAAATGATTTTGTCGGATTCATTTCCAAAAACTGTGCGAACCATCGGGTAGATTTCATCGAAAGTATCGGCAATACTTTGTGCGATTGTTGAATTAATTGTTTGTCCTTTATCTGTTACTGATCCATAATATTCGTTAACTACCCAAACATAGCAGTATGTGCCCTTTGCACGGAGAGTAGCAGTTTTTTTTGCATAGCTTGTCATCGCTGAATTTGTATCAACATAAATTTGCTTTGTAGTTGAATTGACAACAGGATTTATTTGCGTAACAGATTGTAATGGCTCAGAAAGGGCAAATGCCGAGCGCGCTGAAGATTCACTAAGTTCCAATGCAAGATTTGCGTTAAGCTGCGTTGTCAGACATGGAATAGGAGATTCTTCGTTTCCGTTCCCTGTGAGAATACCTGTAATCCAGTCGATAATGCCGCCGCCATCAGAAGTACCAGAAGAAACATTTCCTGTAGCAAGGCTTATGCTGCTGGCCGATTCAATATATCTTGTGTATTCTGTGGCTTTGCTTGTCGGGTTTGTTTTAGTCATCCAGATTTTCTGCCCGGTTGAAAGCCCGTTGATGGTCAAAGTCGCGGTGGTATTGCTTACTGGAATAATATTTGGCGAAGTGGAAGCTCTGTATGTTTGAGTATCTGTGCCAGAAGCCGTGACCAACTCGCCGCTTTTGCTTTTAAAAATTGAATAACCGTCGTCATCATCATTGTTAAGCTTGCAGCCGGCAAAGGCAAGTGCCGAAAGCATGAAAACCGAAATAAATTTGAAAGTTGACTTTTTCATAATTAGCTCCCTTTTTTCTATTATAACGCATGGTGGGGATTATTTAAACAAAATTATTTCACATAAATATATGTTATAAGGCCGGAATTTGTCTGTCCTGAGATAGAGGTAAAATCCAGTTTTACAGAATTTCCGTCAGCGACAGCGTAAGTTTTGAGGTACATTCCGTAAGAAGCCGCAAGATTTCCAACCATATTGTTCTCAAAGACTCTCGGTGTATCTTCATAATCAAAGCAAGCCTTGACGAACAGCGCGAAAAGAGATTCAAAAGAATAATTTGTTCCATTAATAGTGTTTACTGCTGAAACGATGCAGTCATTGTTTGATTTTATATTGTGCATCATTTCCCTGATGAGAGCGTTTCCGCCAAAATTTCGCACGAGCCATGCTCCGAAAGCATAAGCGTTCGCATAAGACTGGAGAGTGTCATTGTATTCGCGGATTCCTGCATCATAGTAGTTTGAAAGGAATTTGAACATCCTGTTTTTCGGAGAATAACTGTCAGGAATGTTAAGCTCGGACTGAATCATGTCTTCGCAGAGCATTGAAAGCATTTCGTTGAGATTTGTGTCACAATCGAGGCCTTTCATGACTTTCATTGAGTAATTAATCATGTGCTGGAATTCATGAGCAAGTGTCGAAAGCGTGTATTCAAAACAATCCCTTGCGAAGTATGAGTCGATGTAGAAATATTTTCCTTCGTTTGAGCGGGTTATGGTTGTGTTTCGGAAAGCAAGGCCGTTCTTGAAATAGTCGATGCTTGAGTAAAGACCGATAGTTTCGCCATCATTCTGGTCGCCGTACAAATCATAAACGATGATGTTGACTTTTTTGCCAGTGGCGCAGGCATTTTCCATTGGAGCGAGAGCACCGTTTGTGCTTACATAGATTAAATCTGACTCTTCGCCGAAAACTGCACGGATTTTCTGGTAAATTGAAGAGAATTTTTCTGCGTAAATCCTTGCAACTTCCATGCGTTCGTTTTCAGGAATTCCTGTGTCATCGTTGAGAATCCAGACATTGCAGATACTGTCAGAAGCATAGAGCGTGGCAGGTTTGTGCTGAAAAGAGCCTTTTGCTGCTGCAACATAGAAATTTTTTGAAGTCACTCCAACCTGATTGTCGATTTTTTCTGTGTCAAAAGTTACGCCTGCAACGGCTCGTGAAGAATCTTCATCAAAAACAGGATTGAAGTCGTCGTGGTGATGGGCTGCATGATTTTGCTCATTTTTTGTGTCGCTTTCAAAGACTTTGACTTTTCCGGCACTTGCAGAGCGTGTAGAATTTTCTGCGACATAGCGGACATATTCGTTTGAGATGGCCTTTGAGCCAGAATTTACTGTTGCGTAGTAGATTGTTTTTCCAGCAAGGTTTCCTGAGAGCGTGACATTAGCAGCGTCAGCCTGAACGACAAAAACATTGCTTTTGGCTGAGACCTCAAAAGAAACTGATTTGGATGGAACAAGATTGTGGGTGACGACTGATTGGCTTGAAGACCGAGGCGTTGCTTCCTCTTCTTCATTGATGAACTGACAAGCGGTTAAAGAAAGAACCGCAACGAAAACAGAAAAAACTCTCTTCATATACAAAACGCTCCTATCAAGCGGCACATAAAATGCACCGGTCACTTTTTGACTGACTTATTGATGAAACATTTTGTTTAAAATTTATGAATGCTTACTTAATCTGTCTGAATACAGTATAATACAATTCCGAGAAAAAGCAAGTGTTTTTTGTAATAAAATGTGAACTTTTTTGGATATTTCTGTCAATTCTAGGGTGTTTGTTATGAATATTTGTCTTTTTACTACAGAAGAAATTAAAAAATCTCTCCCAAAGAACGATGAGCGCGCAAAACATATCGTCAAAGTGCTGCACAAAAATGCCGGTGATTCTTTTGATGCCGGAATTATCGGCGGGGCTGCAGGTGTCGCGACAATCACAAAAATTTCTGATGATGGCGAGATTTTCTTTGATTTTGAGCCAAAATCAGCCGGTAAAAAGCTTTATCCCCTCACGCTGATTATCGGATTTCCGCGCCCGATTCAGCTGCGAAGGCTTTTGCGTGATGTTGCGGGGCTTGGTGCGCAAAAAGTAATCCTCTGCGGTACGGATTTGACCGAAAAATCTTACCTCGATTCAAATGTTGTGAGCGATGGTAGCGCGTATCAGATGCTTCTGGACGGCACTGCTCAGGCTGCAAGCACGCATGTTCCTGTCCTTGAAGTGGCAAAATCGCTGGACGAAGTAATAATTAGCAATGAGCAATTAGCAATGAGCAATTCTTCCAAGATTGTCCTGGATAACCGGCGGGCGACTTGCTCTTTGCATGATTTTTTGGCTCACGAATCGGCTCATTCTGTTGTTGCGGCGATTGGCTCGGAGCGCGGATGGACTGAGCGGGAGAGAGATTTGCTTGAAAAAGCTGGATTTACGCTCTGCTCGATGGGAACGCGCATTCTCCGCACGGAAACAGCCGCGACGGTAGCCAGCTCAATAATTCTTGACTCTATGGGGTTTCTTCAATAGAATAAATTTTCGTAAGTCTTTTTGGTGGTCAATTAACTCAGCGGTAGAGTGTCGCCTTCACACGGCGGAAGTCACTGGTTCGAGCCCAGTATTGACCACCAAAAAGACTTTTTGCGTTAGGGATTGTAGGGGCAGCGAAGCTGTTCGCGAAGCGAATGACAACCCCGAAAAGCCCGACCGCGAAGCGGTAACGCCCATTTTCTTTTTTAAACAAAAATGCCGCTCTTAAAGCAAGAGCGGCTTTGCTGTTTATGCAGCTATTTGGCTTAGCGGAGCAAGCTCAATACAGACTGTGACTGCTGGTTTGCCTGAGCAATCATAGCTGTTCCTGCCTGCTGGAGGACCTGGTTCTTTGTGAAGTCTACCATTTCTTTAGCCATGTTTGTATCACGGATGCGTGACTCAGAAGCCTGGAGGTTCTCAGCACCGATGTCGAGACCAACTACTGTCTTCTCGAGACGGTTCTGGTAAGCACCGAGGTCTGCGCGCTGTTTGTTAATCTTTTTGAGTGCTTCGTCCAAAGTTCCGATTGCGCGGTTAGCTGAATCTGGATCTTCGAGAGACATAATCTGCTCGTTTCCAACATTGCGCAAGCCGAGAGCACCAGCTGTCATTGTACCAATGAAAGCCTGGATGCGCTGATCCATGTTTGCACCAACATGGAACCACATAGAAGCTGTAACTGAGTTCTCGCCTGTTGAGCGAGCGAAGCGGCCAGTCAAGAGGTTCATGCCGTTGAACTGAGCCTGTGAAGCGATGCGGTCAACCTCAGCGATAAGAGCTGAAACCTCAACCTGAATCTGCATTCGGTCTTCGTCTGTGTAGATACCGTTTGAAGACTGAACAGCAAGCTCACGGATGCGCTGAACGATGTCAGTTGTTTCCTGGAGGTAGCCTTCAGTTGTCTGGATGAATGAAATAGCGTTCTGAGCATTCTCAGAAGCTTTGTTCATACCACGAATCTGAGCTCTCATTTTCTCAGAAACAGCAAGTCCAGAAGCGTCATCACCAGCACGGTTGATTTTCATACCAGATGAAAGTTTCTCCATGTTTTTAGTGTTGCTCAGCTCTGTGAGACCTGTTGAACGCTGTGCAAACATTGCACTCATGTTGTGATTAATAACCATAGTTTATCTCCTTATATCACTATCTGGTTTTTAACGACAGGTCTTCGTTCAGAAACCTGTTGCCTTTTTTTGTTTGGCGCCCACCCATTGGAGTTTGTGCCCTACAGTTATAATTTCGGAGTTTGAAAAATTTACTTAAGCGAAATTTTAATTTTTTTTCATTTTTTTTGCAAAAAAAGGGGAAAGTCTCCCCCTCGCTCCAAAGCAAAGCTTTTCCGCTACCCTCTCTACGGGGGCTAGCCCCCGTAACGCCCCCTTTGATATAATCAGATTATGATTATTTGTCCTGCACAACCATTTGATATATTTCAGATTATGAACATTGAGCGGCAGTCTTTCATTCCCGCCATTCAGGAAAAAAAACGCGTGTTTGAAAAGCGGCTCAAGGTGTTTCCTCAGGGATTTCTGGCACTCGCTGATTGTAGTGATGAAGTTGTCCTGAAAAACAAGACCGCCCTCGTGTGCGGCTATCTCTGTGCTGAAAAATGGGATTCCCTGCCTGAGTTCGAGAGTTTTCCGGCTCTTTCCGAAAAAGAGCAAAAATCTGCTCTCAAAAGAATCGAAAAACGATTTGCGCTCGGTCACAATCCGCTTCTTACGCACAAAACAAACGGTTCTTTTCTATATATATCTTCTTTCGCGCTTTTAAAAGATTATCGTGGAAAGGGCTTAGGCGAAAAATTCTTTGCCAACTCAGTGGCTGCCCTCTGCTCGGCGATGAGCGAAATCAAAAAAGTCGTGATTCTTGTTGATTCAGAATGGCAGGTTGCGCTGAAGATTTATGAAAAGCTAGGATTTGAAAAGGTCTTTGAGCTAAAGGAATTCTTTCCGACAATTCAAAAGAAAGTTAATGCTGACGGAATAATTATGACCGCGGATGCAGATTCGTTCAGAAACATAGAATTCGCATCCACGGAAAATGATTTTGGCGGGATTAAGATTTAAGTGACTTCTTTTTGAGCAGCCAGCCTGTGACTGCGACTGCGACTCCACCCAAAATCATGAGAAAGCACAGAATTTGCCCTGTTGAGATGTTCAACAGGCTTGTGTTCATGTAGAGCGGTGCGTTTGTCTCTGCGGAAATTCTGTAACCGATGTCAGCGTCCGGCTCCCGGAAATATTCGATGAAAAAACGGAAGATGCCGTAGCCGCCAGTGTAAAGCGCGCCTGAGAATCCGTCGAAAGGCTTTTTCTTGTGCAAAATCCAGATGATTGAGAAAAGAATCAAACCTTCAAAAAGAGCCTCGTAAAGCTGGCTTGGATGGCGCGGCAAGTTCACGAGATTTGTGCTTGCTTCCATGCCGATTTTTGACATGAAAGCCTGAACCCATTCCTTTGATGCGGAGAATTTTTCTGCGTGCGGGAAAATGATTCCCCATGGTGCGGTTGTGATTCTGCCGTAAAGCTCGCCGTTCATGAAGTTGCCGATTCGGCCGAAAGTGTAGCCGAGCGGAATTGCCGTTACCATTGCATCAGCCCATTTGAAGAACGGAACTTTGTTCTTCCAGCACCAGAAAATCATTCCGATTAAGCCGCCGATGAATCCTCCGTGGTAGCTCATGCCAGCCAAGCCTGTGAAGCGGCCGTTCTGGAAAGGCCAGAAAATGAGCCACGGTTTTTTGATGTAAACCCCGGAAGTGTCGTAGACCAGAGTTGAGAAAACTCGTGCACCAATCAGCAAAAAGACGATTCCTGTCGCGATGAAGCTGAAAATATCGTCTTCTGTCGCCTTTCGCAAAGTTCCGTCAGCATTTTTTGAGTCCAATGCGCCTTCGTGGAGCAATTTTTTGAGGACAAGGAAAGCTGTTCCGAACGCGAAAATGTACATTAAGCCGTACCATCGCAAAAGACCGAGAACTGGCACGCCTGGGAAAATTTCCGGGTGAATCCAAGACGGATAATTGACATATAATGGAAGAATCATAGTTTAAATCCTTGTTTTGCGGCCTTTACGAGCCTTGATTTTAGCATGATGTTTTCGTTTTTGAGCTGAGTGATTTCGTATTGCTGAGTTTTAATCATTTCGGCAAGCTCACCGACATTCAAAGCCCCGCTTCCGACCAAATCCTCGACATAAGACATTTTTGCTGAGTAGTCATCGGTGGCCTCTTCTGTTGCCTGCTCAAAACTTTCATCGAAGGTCAGAGATTCTGTCTGCATGATTTTTTCGGCGATGCGGAAAATTGCCTGTGCGAGCACGGAATTTGGCTTGTACACGGTGACAGGAAGGCTTGAAGAAAGAGCCTTGTCCTGCATTGAGTCGCGGTACATTACGCCAAGAGACTCGACTTCAAGGCCGAGATACTGCTGGCATGAGCGACGGATTTTCTGTGCTTTGTCGGCATCCTTTGGCTCGTCAATCATGTTCATAATCAGCCGTGGCCGGAACTGTGAAAGCCGTTTTTTGAACTTTTCGCCGCTTTCAGGATCGATTTCAGTGATTTTTTCAATCAGCTTTGGAATGTAGAGCTTTTGGAGCGATGCCGAATCGTTGCGCAGCTTGTTGATGAATTCGGCAGCCTTTGAGTTTTTCTTGAAAGTGGCCGCCATGAGTCGGAAAACAGCGTTTTTAAGGAAAAGATAGCCGTTGAGAGTCGCCGTGACAGTTGGAGCCGTGACGATAATTCCTTGTGGTGAAGTGAGAAACAAGTCCAGGATTGTAAGATGGGTTCCTGCTCCCAAATCGACTATAAGATAATCCGCATCAACGCTGTGGAATTTTTTGATGAGTGCATTTTTTTGCGCTACTTTGAGCGCACTGAGGCCGGGAATTTCTGAGTCGCCGGCAATGAAACTGACATTCTGGTAATCTGTGGGCGTGATGATTTCTTCAAATTTTGACTCGCCCGTAAGAAATGTGCCGATTCCTTTTTTGGTGGAATTGTGCCCGATAACAAGATGAAGGTTCGATGCTCCCAAATCCAAATCCGCTAGAACAACTTTTTTGCCTGCCTGACCGAGAGCGATTGCTAAATTCGCGGAGAGAAGGCTTTTTCCGACACCGCCTTTGCCGCTTGCCACTGGAATTATTTGCATAAAATTGATTATATCACAGTTTTCTTTATTTATAAAGATTGATTTTTCTCTTATAGAAACATAAAATATAATTAATATGAAAAATTTTGATTCAATCATGAAACGCGTAAATTCAATCCTTTTGATTTTTATAATTGCAATTTTCAGCTCTCAGTGCTTTGCTCAGTCCAGTTCAGAATCCGCAAACGAAAAATCCAAAAAATCCCGCCAATATATGGAAGTAATGAACTTTGTGTTCGATTTTATTCAGCAGAATTATGTTGATGAAGTCGAGGCACAAACTCTTTACGAGGGCGCGCTCAAAGGAATGATGGAGTCGCTCAAAGACCCTTACACAGTTTATCTCGATAAATCAAGTTTCCGTAACATAAAGGACACGACTTCCGGTTCTTTCGGAGGCGTAGGTCTCCAAATCTCAAAACCGGTCGAGAACAGCCCTGACAAGCCTGCTTATGTCGAGGTCGCTTCTCCGGTCGAGGACACTCCGGGCTTCAAGGCAGGAATCGTCGCAGGAGATTTGATTATTTCCATCAACGGAACAGATACATCTACAATCACGATGGAGCAGGTTCTTGATATGCTCCGCGGCAAGGTCGGCGAGAGCGTTGATTTGGTAATCCGCCGAGGCAGGAACATTGAATTTCCGGTCACTCTCGTCCGTGCGGTTATCGAAGTTCCTACAGTTAAGTACGGCATGATTGAAGGCACAAAAATCGGTTATGTCCGCCTCATCGAATTCACTCCGCAGACAGTCGAGCGCACACAGGAAGCAATCGATTCATTCAAAAAGAACAACGTCTCAGGCATGATTATTGACTTGCGCAACAATCCAGGCGGCCTGATTACAAGTGCGGCTGACATCGCAGACAAATTCATCGACAACGGCCCGATTGTCACGACAAAGAGCCGCCTTTCATTCGAAAATTCAGTTTTCACGGCAACTGCCAAAAAAACAGTAGTCCGAAACATGCCGATTGTAGTCCTCATCAACAAAGGAAGCGCATCTGCCTCAGAAATCGTAAGCGGCGCGCTCAAAGACAATCACATAGCTTATCTCGTCGGCCAGCGCACTTACGGCAAAGGCTCTGTTCAGCAAGTTCTGCCGCTTTCTGCAACGGACGGAATCAAAGTCACGATGGCACGATACTACACCCCAAGCGATGTCAACATCGACAAAATCGGAATCCCGCCTGACCGAGAAATTTTGTTCCCGGTTCTGAGCGAAGCTGGTGAAAAACAATATCTGGAGCTTTACAAATCAACCGAAATTGCAGATTTCGTTGACGGCCGCTCAAACTTGTCCGAAAAACAGATTGCAGATTTCGCAAAAACATTGAAGAAAAAATACACCGAGATTGACGAATCAAGCTTGCGCAAACTCGTCCGCAATGAAGTCAACAAAACAAAAGGCACAATGCTCTATGATTTGGACTACGACATCCAGCTCAACGAAGCAATATCAATCCTTCAGAAAGAAAATTTCACGAATCTCATAAAGAACACAAAAACGCTAAAAGAGTTGCAGGATCAGGCTGTTCTTGAAGAGAAGAAAGAAGAAAAAAAGTAATTTTTGACGCTGATGCACACAGATGAACGCGGATATTTGCAATTAGTATCTGTGTTCATCCGCGTTTATCCGCGTCTAATATATATGCGCCAGTACATTTCCCAGAAAAATCTTGATTCAGACGGGCTTCTCACAATAATCGGCAAGGATTACCGCTATTTGCGAAATGTTTTGCGCCTGGTGAGCGGTGACATGATTCATGTGCGGCTTCCTTCGGGCGAGCTTCAGCCGATGACTGTGTGCTTTGTTGACGAAAAAGCTAAAAAAATCACTTTGCAGGTTTGTGACATTGCGGAAGGTGAGCAGATTGGCGAGAATCAGCCGGAAGAAACTGATTCAATCGAATCAACGGAATTCATTCTTTTTATGGCCGTTCCAAAATCTTCGAAATTTGACCTGATTGTGCGGCAGGCGACTGAGTGCGGGGTGGCAAAAATCGTTCCTGTGCTGACGGAATTCTCGCAGAATGGCGGTGAAAAAATGAATTTCCGGGGCGAGAGATTTGAGCGGATTATCAAGGAAGCCAGGCAGCAGAGCGGAAGCCCGGTCAACACTCAGATTGAAAATTGCGTTACTTTAAAAGAAGCGTGCGAAATCTGGAAAAATGAATGTGAAAATCTTTCGGAAAGCGAAAAACTTGCCGTGGTGCTCTATGAGAGGAACGACTCTACTGTCTCAATAAAATGTTCTTGCGAAAAAAAACAGAATCTTAAGAAGGTCGCGCTTTTTTGCGGAAGTGAGGGCGGAATCAGCCCCGAAGAAGTAAAATCCTTGTGCGATGCGGGATTTACGGCGGTTCATTTAAAGACGAACATCCTTCGTTGTGAGACGGCGGCTCTTTACGGAATTGCGGCGTTGCAGGTGGCGGTTAGCACTTAGCTTGCTTATTGAATTCTGCTTAATTTTATGTTAGTCTTTTTTGTGATTATAGAATAGAGAATCAAAAAAATGAATAGAATCGAATTGTTGGGCGTGCCGGTGGATGTATGCCTTCCGGAAAATCTCGAAGAAGAAATCATGAAAATCCTCGAAAAGCCTGGCACAAAACAGATTGTTTTTCTTACGTTATGGGATTTGCTCAAAGCCCGCAACAAAAAAAAGGACTTTGGCGATTGTCTTCGTAACGCTGACTTGATTCTTCCGATTTCAAAAAGCATTTTAAAGGGCGCACGGTTCCTCAAACTTGATGTTCCTGTAAGGTACAATCCTTTCAACGCTGTCATTCAGATTCTTAACACTCTCGACCATCACTATAAATCTCTTTATCTTCTTGGTGCGCACAAAAAAACTCTCCAAAAGGCCGAGCACAATGTTCACGACACTTTCAAAAACCTTCGCATTGTCGGCCGTTATGTCGGATATTTCCCGAAAAGCTCTGAGAGTGATGTCGTTCAGGCAATTTACAAGGCATCTCCGTCTCTCGTAATCCTGAGCGAGGGCATCAAGGAAAAAAATCTCTGGGCTTATCATCGCCGTGACAAGTTCTCATCAAGCATTTTCCTTTATTACCCTGATTGCATCGGAATTTTTGCGGGCCGAATCCGCCGTGTTAGCGAAAAAACTTTTGATGCAGGCAAGGAAATCTGGAATGAAATCGGGCACAATCCGTTCAAAGTATTCCTGATTTTCCCTTACATGCGTTACAAAATACTTCTTCTTTTCTACCGTTTGTTCAGAAAGGACAAAAAATCCGGAGAGGCTGGCGTTTACCATGTCGAAAGCCTCGAAAAAAACAAGGAAGAGCCGAAAGAGAGCTGAAAATGATTGAAGGGGCTGTTCTTTTTTCTGAAAATATTGAAGATTTGCTTTTTGTGCGTGAAAAATCAGAAAAAATTTTACGGTATGCTTCTGATTTTAAGATGCTTCAGCGGATTTTGGAAAAATTTGCTCCCCAAACGGTCATTTGTAATTCTTCTTCCCCTCAGCGCATAAAGGATTTCATAAAAAGTTCCGGCTTCAAAATTTCTGAATATTCCACAAAAGCGGAACTTGAAAAATATCTCCGGCAATTTGAATTTGATTCTAGTGAAAGAGAGCAAGCTTACTTTGAAAACTCTTCGAACCTGAAAAATCTTTCTGAAATAAGCCCGACTTTTGCTTCGCTGGTTGGTTCTTCGCCTGCGATGCAAAAAATCCGCCGGATGATTTTAAGAATTGCGGTATATGATGTTTCCGTTCTGATTCTGGGCGAGACTGGCACTGGAAAAACATCTTTCGCCCGCGCGATTCATGAGCTTTCGGCAAGACGGGAAAAGCCTTTCAAGGATTGCGTTCTTTCAAATTCAAATGAATCTTTGGTTGAGTCCAAGCTTTTTGGTGTTGCTGAAGGTGGATTTACTGGTGCGGTTGCCGGGAAGGGGCTTTTTGAGGAATGTGACGGTGGCACGCTTTTCCTTGATGAAATCGGTGAGATTTCTGCGGGCACTCAGACAAAATTGCTGCAAGTTTTAAGCGAGGGCGTGATAAACAGAATCGGATCGAACGAGGACATAAAAGTTGATGACAGAATGATTTTTGCCACGAACGCAAATCTTGAGGCTAAAATCAAACTTGGTGAATTCCGCGAAGATTTATTTTACCGAATCAACGATGTTACTCTCCGGATTCCACCGTTGCGTGAGCGGCTGGAAGACATTCCTGATTTGTGCCGGGAAATTTTGCGGCGTGAGAAAATCAACAAAGAGATTTCAGATTCGGCAATCAGCGTAATGCAGACTTTTTCATGGAAAGGAAATGTCCGCCAGCTCGAAAAATGTATTCGGAACGCAGCGTTGCTTTACTGTGACGGAGATGTGATTGAACCGAAGGATATTAAGCTCTAATGCTTGCTTGCTAATCCTGCTGCTTTGTCGAAAATCTTTTCTATATATTGGGCTTCACTTTCGCTCAGGGCGGCTCTTGAAAGAATATCTGTCCAGAATTTTTCCATGTCTGGGCGGCCTGTTACTTTGAAGAATCCGATTTTCTGCAGGTTGTCGGCGATTTCCGTGACTGTTTTTCCAAGCCGTTCCAGAGAAACCGGAGTGTAGCCGCGTGAGGCTTTGTTTTTCCCTTCCAGAGATTTCCTGAAAATTTGGTATGAGATAATTTGAACTGCGTGAGAAAGGTTGAGCGAGCCGAATTCTTCGCTTGAAGGAATCGTGACTCCCATCGTGCACTCGTCAAGCTCTTCTTCTTCGAGGCCTGTGCGTTCGTTCCCGAAAACTATGGCAATTTTTCCGTCGGAAGAAATTTGGTCGGCGGTGTCGGCGAATTCTTCGGGGAGCAGGAGTTTGCCTCTCTTTTTTCCACGGCGGCGGGTCGTGCCTGCAATAATCGTGCAGTCTTTTGCGGCTTCGGTGATTGAGTCAAAAAACTGGGCGTTTTCCCAAATTGATGCTGCATGAATTGCCAGAATCCGCACCCTCTCTTCATCAAAATCTGATTTTTTGCCTACGATTCGGAGTGTTTTGAGTGAATTGTTTGCCATTGCCCGGCAAACTGCTCCAACATTTCGGCTTTCTTCGGGGCGGGAAAGAATTACGACGACATTTGAAAGATTCATGCTGACAGTCTACTTTTTTTAATGGATTTAGGCTACAATCATTTGTATGGAAAAATGTTTTGAGGGAAAAACAGCCCTTGTGGTCGGTGGCTCAGGCGGAATCGGGGCAGAGCTTTCGCTTGCTCTGGCTCAGGAAGGAGCCAAACTTGTGATTCACGGCGGGCATAAAAGCGAAAAATTTGATTTGCTTGCAAAAAAGATTGAAAATCTCAGCGGAAAAAAGCCTGAAATGCTCGTTCATAATCTCTTGGAGTCTGATTTTTCTTCTCTGGAACGCTCGGAACTTCTTGATGCGGCCAAGAATTGTGACATTCTTTGTGTCTGCTTCGGGCCTTTCGTGCAAAAGTCGCTACATGAGATTGCTCTTTGTGACTGGAAAAATGCGGCACTTTTTGATTATGCTCTTCCCGGAGTTTTGGTTTCGGAGGCTCTTCCCGGTATGATGGCAAAAAAATGGGGCAGAATCCTTCTTTTTGGCGGCACAGGCACTTCTTTCCGTGAGGAATTTTCCACGAATGCGGCTTATGCGGGCGCAAAATCCGGCCTGAATGTGCTTACGGCTTCCGTCGCGGCTTTTTATGCGGAATACGGCATCACATGCAATTTGATTTGTCCGGGCTTTACGGAGACCGAATATCTTTCGGAGCGGCTTAAATCCGAGCTTAGCAAGAAAATGCCGATGGAAACGATGATAAAATCATCCTCGATTGTAGAAATAGCTTTATTTTTGCTTAAAAATGCCGATATTAATGGTGCGACCCTTCGCTCTGATAGAGGCTGGTCAACATTAAAAGCCCCTTTAAAATAAAAAAAAACTAGACTAAAACGGGTTTTATGGTGTATCATATAAGGGAATTAGTAGTTGAGTTTTAATTGAGGTAGGTGACATGGGCAACAATAATGAGCTTGTTCCGGGTTTTAATGACGAAAAAGATGATAGTCTCAAAATTACCCTTGAAAAAATCGAGGGAATTGATAATGGGCTTATCATTTATTTGAACGGCTATATCGATACTTACAATTCAAGCTTTTTTCAGAAGAGAATTTCAAAAGTCGTAGAAAGCGGTTTTGTCAATTTGATTTTTAACTGTTCTGCGCTCAATTATGTTTCATCAACTGGTATCGGTTCTTTCACCGCATTTCTCAAGTTGATTAAACCAAAGGGCGGCGACATTGTTCTTCTTGAAATTCAGCCGAAGGTTTATGAAGTTTTCCAGCTCCTCGGATTCTCTCAGTTCTTCAATATCAAAGATTCTTTGAATGATGCTGTCAATTTCTTCAAGCAGGGTGCTCCTGTTGCAGAAAGCATCTTCCCAAAGATTTTCAGCTGCCCGGTTTGCTCTAAACGGCTCAAGGCTACTCGCGCAGGCCGATTCCGCTGTTCTGAGTGTAAGTCGATTCTTGCAATTGATCAGCACGGTCAGGTCTTCCTCGGCTAAACTGCAAAAAATCTAAAGAATATTTCAACCACTTCAAAAAGAAGTGGTTTTTTTTATTTATTCGTGTTATCCTTATAATATAATGAAACGCGCACTTTACCTTGCAGTAATTTATTTGGCGTCAATGTTTGTTGGCACACTTGTTTTTGCAACTCTTTTTATGTTCAGCTGCAATCTTACGATGTTTGTCACTGGCTTGCCGTCATCATTTTTCTCACTCCGTTTTTTCATGACAGGAATCCTTCTTTCGCTTCCGCTTGTCTGCATCATAGTTGAAATCCTTCTTGTCTTGTATTTGATTCGGCATCCAAAGCATCAGTTGATTTCGCTGATTATGTATGTTGTTTTTGGGGTTGCAACATGGTTGGTCTTAATTCCTACCGATTTCAAGCTCATTTCCCGCTATGAGTCCGATGTCGTTTCATCCCGGATTGAGGCTTCTTCGGCTGGCGTTTTCCGAAAAGAATCAAACGGTGTTTTCTATTTTTCAAAAATCAACGAGGACAAAACTGCCGACGGTGTTTTCCTTGATACAACGGGCTATCTTGGGCAGGAAGGTGCGGTTCTTCCGCTTTTCAATTTTTCGGTCAAAACAGAGTCCGCATATCCTTATTCGGACATTATCATAAAAAATTCCCTGCAACCGTCAAGCCTTGTAATCTATCCTTTCTCGGTTTACAACGCAATTATTACGGCCGGGCAATACAGTGCTTCCCTCGGATTTTTTGCATGGCTTGCTTTTGCTTCGCTGGGGCTTGCCCTTCTTTCAGTCTATGGAATTCAGTTCGCAAGTTCATGGAAGCTCGCGAATGTAGCCTGCGTAATCACTGCCGCGGCTGCAATCATCATGATTAATTATTTCTACTATATGAATTTCCTTCCTGATGTATTGAAGGAAGTTGCTTCAAAACTTGCTGAATTTTCGGGCTTAAAAGACCCTCTGATAATTCTCATAAATATCATTCTTTCTATTATTTTCATCGGATTTGGTGTGTTCATGGGAATTTACAGACTTAAGGGAAATGTGCTGGAGAGTAACGAATGAGAAAAACTGGAATTATTGTAGCGATTTACTCAGTCATTGCGTTCGCAATCTGTCTTCTTATATCACATTTAATGAAGAATCTGCCTGTTTTGCTTCCTGGTGAAAATTCTTCCTATATTCTTACGCGGGCATTTCTTTTCTTCTGCAAATTTTTGCCGGCCCTTGTGTTCAGCGGTTTTTTGATTGGATGTGCGATTGCTTACGGAAAGGATTCTGAAAAGGCGCAGATTAAATATTCTCCGCTGATTATGGAACATTTCCGCAAGACGATGATTGCTTCTATTATAATCGTCCTAATCGTTTCTTTTATCACCGAAGTTTTTGTTCCGCTTTTTGAGCAGCGGCAGGCCAGGGCAAAAATCAAGCCGGTTCTTTTTTCGGAATTCATAACTTTGAGCAAGGATTATTTCGATAAAGGCAATATGAGCCTGGCTTTTGAATATTCTTACAATGCGCTTTTGCTCAGCCCAAAAGACAAAGATGCGCTTTACATCAATGAACACGCAAGTGCGGAGCTTAATTCCTTAAAAATGGTTCTTGACCGCCCGGAAGAGCCGAAATTTGTTTTCGTTCCTGCAAAAGAAACAAAGGGCGAGACAATCACTTCGCTTTTGAATAAGGCTAGAGTGGCCGCCGAAAAGGAAAATTGGTTTGATGCACATTATTATGCTTATCTTGCGGTTGAAGTTGGCAATGAAAAGGACATAAATCTTGAGGAAGCCAACCGTCTTGCGAGCGAAGCATGGAATCATCTTTTTGACCCGAGTGTAATAAAAGAGACCGATGAGCAGATTTTGTTCCGCAAAAAACGCGAGGCTTACAGAACTTTGATTCGTGGCGACAATGTTGAGGCTTATTACCAGTTCCTTGAGATTGCGAATTTTTCTGATGTTGCGGCACGAGACCCGGATGTTTCAAAATTCCTTGTGATTGCAGAGCAAAGGCTTGTGGAGCAATGTTTTTTCATTGAGGAAGTTGAGAATCTTCGCAGGTTTGAGGCTTACAACAACATTTATTTTGCTATTCCGCACGATGACGGTTCAAAGGATGTAGTTTATATTCGTGGAATTACGCCTGTAAAGAATTCCGGGCGGATGGTTCAGTATTTGCGCGGATTCAGTTTGTTCACATATTCAAAAGACGGTGACTTCTTGCGCTCGATTTATGTTCCTTATGCAAAAATGCTTTCCCAGACAACTGATTCTTTCGATGAATCTGCAAAACTTCATTTTGGCATAAAAGATTCTTTCAAAACTGTTCCGTATCTCATGCTGGAATGTGTTTCAAAAACTGACCGCAACGGAAGAATTTCTCCAGTTTATGAATATGATGCCGATTACACGAAGGAAAACGAGCCTTACTTAAACAATTATTTTGTTCTCGGTTTGCCGCAAAAAGATTTCAACCTTCTTTGCGATGCGGCCGCAGGTTCCAGAAAAATGAGCTTGATTTCGCTCATAAGATTTTTGCCAAAGACGCTCGAATACGGCTATTCTTATGAGGTTTACAATTCTGATTTCCTGTTCAGAGTTACTTATCCGCTGATTATGCTGATTTGCTGTATTTTTATGGCTTGTATGGCATGGAATTACAGGCTCAATGACTCTCAGTTGTTCAAATTCAAGTGGATTTTCCTCATGCCTGCAATCACGGTGATTCTTTACTTTGTGATTGAATGTGGATTGTATATCTGTCGCATGTTGAATTATGCTCTTGTGGTCATGCTTGGCGGTGGCGCGGTTTTTGTAAGCATTCCGCTGCTGGTCGTGATTCTGCTGATTGTCTGTGTAAATTTTGTGTCACGCACAGCGGATTAATAATTCGCCGGAAAGTGTGAAAAAGTGTTCGCTCCCAGAAAAGACACGGCATTGAGGAACCTACGCAGCACAGCTGCTTCGGAGAATCGCTAAAAACTCACCTCGTGAGTTTTCTTCACGCTCCCTAGGTGCAAGGGGCCTTTTCGTAGAATAATTGTAAAAAGCACTTTTCTGGCGGTACATTCACCTTGCAAGTGCCTCAAACCGTTCTGCTTTTCTTCGCGCTACCACTTTTTCGCATTTTTCTGCTATTAAAGCTTTAGTCTTCAATCTCAACTTGTTCGATTCTTGCGCCTAGGGAACGCAGTTTTTGAACTAGGTTTTCGTAGCCTCTTTCAATCTGATAGACATTGCTGATTTCGCTTTCGCCGTGGGCGATTAGGGCGGCTATTACCATGGCCATGCCTGCGCGTACATCCGGGGAAACTAGCTTGTCACCGTGGAGAGTGCATGGACCGCTTACTACGGCTCGGTGTGGGTCACAGAGAGTGATTCTTGCGCCCATAGAGATGAGCTTGTCTACGAAGAACATGCGGCTTTCAAACATTTTTTCGAAAATGAGGACTGTACCTTCAACCTGAGTTGCAACGACTGTCATGATTGATGTCAAATCTGGCGGAAATCCTGGCCACGGAGAGTCGTCGATTTTTGGAATCATGCCACCCAAGTCTGTGTTGACCTTCATTTCCTGACCGAGCGCAACTGTGAGAGCGTCACCCTCGATTGTCCAGCGGATTCCGAGTTTGCCGAAAGCAACCCGAAGTGGGCGCATGTCTTCCGGCTTTACGCCTGTGATTGTGATTGAGCCTTTTGTGGCTGCCGCAAGACCAATGTATGAGCCGATTTCCATGAAATCTGGGCCGATTGCGAAGTCCGTGCCGTGGAGTTTTTTAACTCCGTCGATGTGAAGGATGTTGCTTCCGATTCCGGAGATTTTTGCGCCCATTGCTACGAGCATGTTGCACAAGTCCTGCACATGCGGCTCGCTTGCCGCGTTGTTGATGATTGTGTGACCTTCGGCCAAAACTGCCGCCATAACTGCATTTTCTGTGGCGGTGACGGAAGTTTCATCAAGGAAGATGTCTGCTCCGACAAGTTTGTTTGCTGTGAAAGTGAACGGGCCTTCAACTGAGATTCTGGCTCCGAGCTCCTGCAATGCGAGGAAGTGGGTGTCAACGCGGCGGCGACCGATGACATCTCCGCCTGGTGGTGGCATGATGGCCTTGCCAGTACGGGCAACGAGCGGGCCTGCAAACAAGATTGATGCGCGAATTTTTTTGCTTAATGCTGCCGGGATGTCCGAACAGCGGATAAGCGATGCGTCAATTTTCCACTCGTGCTCGCCGATTTTTTCTACGCTGGCTCCGAGTGCCTGCAAAATCAAAAGCATTACGCCGGTGTCTTCAATTTCCGGGATATTTCGTAAAATTACTGGTTCTTCACTCAAAAGTGTGGCGGCGATACAAGGCAAAGCCGCATTTTTGTTTCCGCTGGCGGCGATTGTTCCACGGATTGGAATGCCGCCTTCGATTCTGTATTTGTGCATAATCTAAATTATATCAAAAAAAATGTCTAAAGTCGAGTTTTAAGGAAGTTCTGATCAGGGCAAACGCATTATAAAATATTCCCTGCTGAAAATGGCTCCCAGTCATGAAAACGGCTTATCGAAGCCGCATGCTAGCATGCTACACGCGTTTTGTGTTTGTAACTATATACATTTGCCGCTTTCGCGGCAGCACAAAACGAGTGTCTTCGTAAGCCGTTTCATTCTTTCGCGCCATTTTCAATATAAAATTTATTATAATGCGTTTGTTCGGAAGTACTGATTAACACTTGTCGTGATTACTCAGTACTTCCGGATATTTTTCAGGCTGATGTCAGTCGTAAATCCGTCGTCACTGTAAAGCTCATAGGTTGCGTCTGAATCACCAAGCTTTGTAAGCGATGAATAGTCGATATCTTTTGAAGTCTGGGCGATTTTCTTGCAGAATGGAATTGATTTTCCTTTTTTGATGAAGAAAACTACCGTGTCTTCTGGGATGTCGATGTAATGACCGCCTTTTTCGATTGGAGACTGAGTTGCCTTGCAATCTTTCCAGGTCACTTGAATCATGTCTTCCGGGAGATAGACGAAGCGGCCTTTTGTGTTCTGTTTGTAAACAGGCGCGATAAGCACTTCATTTCCGAGCATAAGCTCATCCTCGATGTCGCGGGCAATTTTGTCTTCCGGGTAATCGAAGCTCAGCGGGCGGAACATCATTTCATTTTTAAGGCTAGCCTTGATGAATTCGCTGTAAATGTATGGAAGAAGTGCGTAGCGGAGAGAAAGAACGCTCTTGAAATCATCGGTTTCGCCGAAAGCATAACATTCCTGATTTCGGGTATTCCATGCCGCGTGGTTTCGCATGAGAGGTGTGAAAATGCCGAGCGCGAGCCAGCGGAGTACCAAATCGCGTGAACTTGAATCGCCGAAACCGCCGATGTCCGCACCTGTGTACAAGAATCCGCACATATTGAGCGACGGAAGCATTTTCAGCTCCATTTCGATATTGTTCCACCAAGCAACATTGTCGCCCATCCAGATTCCGCCGTAACGGTGTGAGCCGATGCAAGAAGCGCGTGAGTAGAGAAGTGTGCGCTTGCCTTTTTTGATTTCATTGAGGCCTTCTCTGGCAGCTTTTGTCATCATGGCTCCGTACATGTTGTGAAGCCTGTCGTGCCTTACATTCACTTTTTTGCCGTTCAAATCAGTTACTTCATGATAGAAACTCTGATAATCCTTCATGCGGTTGCAAGTGCTTCCTGAAAGCGGCATAAAGTCGAAGAATGTGTTGATGTCGAGTTCTTTGCCTTTGAAAGTTTCGAATTTTTCAAAAACTTCTTTGAGGCCTTCTTCGGTGTAGAAAAGAGCCGGCTCGTTCATGTCGTTCCAGAATCCTTCTACGCCAGCATCTGTGAGAGCCTTGTATTTGCTTCCAAACCATTTTCGTGCATCTTCGCGGAAAAAGTCTGTGAAAACACATTTTCCAGGCCAAACTGCGGCGACAAAATTGCTTCCATCCGCTTTTTTGCAGAAGAATCCGCCTTTTTTGCCTTCTTCGTAAGTTTCGTAGCCTTCTTTTTGCTTGACTCCGGCATCAATAATCGGAATCAAGTGGATTCCCTGCTCTGAAAGTTCTTCGTTCAATGCCTTAAAGTCCGAGAATTTTGCCTTGTCCACGGTGAAATCCATGAATTCTTCCATGTAATCGATGTCGAGGCACACGCTGTCGAGCGGAAGATTTTTTTCTTTGTGAGTTTTGACGACTTCGCGGACTTCTTTTTCGGTCTTGTAGCCCCAGCGGCTCTGCTGAAAACCGAATGCCCAGAACGGTGGAATGTAGCTCTGGCCAATCATTTCGCGGAACTGGCGAACGATGTCTTTTAGTGCCGCAGATTTGTCGCTTTCGCTGCTTGTGATTTCGTAGAGGAAAATGCCGTCAACATCGCATTTGACTGTGAGTGTGTCGTAATCAGTCCAGCCGATGTCGAATTCGATTTTTGCCGGGGTGTCGAAGTAAAGCCCGGTGATTTTTTCGCCAAAAATTACGATGAAATTGTGTGCGCCGTAAAGTGACGGGTCAGATTCGTTGCCGCCCGGTTTGTCAGAGCACCAGCTTGCATAATGAAAGCCGCGTTTGTTGATTCCACGGACATTTTCGCCGAGACCAAAAATCATGTCGTCCTTTGCCATTTTGTACTCGAAAGCGAAAGGCCAGTCTGATTTGACAACTCCCAAACTGAGGAAATTTTTGCTCAACGACACATCATTTACGACTGCATCGGTCTGAATAATCGGGTTTCCGAATCTGAATTTATTAATCATAATTATGATTATATTCCAAAATTTTAAGAAGTCTATAGGTAAAAGTGGCTATTTTTATAACAAAAGTATGAATTTGGGCGCAATCCTCTTCCTGCGGGCTTTCCAGCCTTCGCTAACGCTCATTGCCGTGGAAAAATCCACGGCAACTTCGGGCTTCCAATCCCGGCGCGGCATTTACTTTTCAATCAGGTTTACGAGTACGGCCATGGCTTTTCCCATTTGCTCCAGGCTTGCCCATTCAGTGCGTGAGTGATAGTTGTGGCCGCCTGTGAAAATGTTCGGGCATGGAATTCCCATTTCTGTGAGGCGGGAACCGTCCGTGCCACCGCGGATTGGCGTAAAGCAAGGCTCAACTCCGGCTTTTTTGTAGGCCGCAACAAGATTTTCGATTACATCGGCTCGGTTTTTGAAGCCGTTTTTCATGTTTAGATATTGCTGAGTGTGCTTGACTTCAACTTTGCCACCGAAAGAGGCTGCCGTTGCATTTGCGAGAGTATCCACGAGGGCCTTTCTGTTTTCCATGTTCACAGAGTCAAAATCGCGCAGGAAAATTACGACTTTCGCGCTTTCGATGGAGCCTTCGATTGTCATCGGGGCATAAAATCCTTCGTAGCCACTCGTTGTTTCTGGGGACTCGTGGCGTGGAAGATTTGTGACAAAATTGCTTGCCATTGTGATTGCATTCACGAGAATTCCACGAGCGGAGCCTGTGTGAACCGAAACGCCTGTGAATGTGACTTCGCTTTTGAATGCGTTGAAGCACTCTGTCTCAAGCTCGCCGATGTGACCGCCGTCAACGGTGTAGGCATATTTTGATTTAATCAGGTTGAGCGGAACATTGTCCATGCCGTGGCCTGTTTCTTCGTCAGGTGAGAAGCAGACTTCGATTTCGCCGTGCTGGGCTTCAGGATTTTTGGCAAAATATTCGAGCGCGGTCATGATTTCGGCAACACCTGCCTTGTCGTCCGCTCCGAGCAAGGTCGTTCCGTCGCTCGTGATGATTGTCTCGTGATTTTTTGCGCTTTCGGCCAAAGCCAAATCTTTCTGGACGGATAAAATATCACCCGATTTGAGGATAATATCTTCCCCGGCGTAGTTTTTGTGAACCTGTGGTTTTACATTTTCGCCCGAAACTTCCTCAACTGTGTCGATGTGTGCAAGGAGACAGAACGGCTCAATTTTTTCGCAGCCCTTAGATGCCGGAAGCCGGCCGTAAACATAGCAATGGTCTGTGATTTGAACATCCTGTAAGCCGAGAGTTTTCAGCTCCGCTTCGAGGATGTGAGCAAGGTCAAACTGATTTTTTGTGGAAGGCTGATTTCCGCTGTCAGCAGAATTTGAATCCGAGGTCGTCCAGACCTGAACATATCGTAAAAAACGCTCCAAGAGCGGGGAAGTTAATTCATTTGTTTTCATGCGGAGATTGTAACAGAAAAGGGAAAGTTTAACCACAGCAAGCGGCTTAGGGATTGTAGCCCCGCCGCTAGGCGTTCACCGAAGGTGAATGGAGCGGGGAGCGGAAGGGCGAAAAGCCCGACCCTGCCGCATGGCAGGGAAAGCCCCAAATTTTACATTTTCTTTGAGTCTTTCAAAATTTCGACCACTTCTTCGGCTGTTTTTGCTTGAAGCAGAGATTCGCGGACATCTTCGTGCATGAGAGAGCCACTGAAAGCTGCCATTGCACGCATGAGTGGGTTTGCGCCGTCGATTGGAGCCACGAGCATTACGAAGATTTTTGACGGATTTCCGTCCATTGCGGCAAAATCAGCACCGCTTTTTTTGATTCCGATGGCAACGCAAGTTTCGGTTACGCCGTTTGTTTTGGTGTGCGGGAACGCGATTCCTTTTTCGATTCCTGTGCTGCCGGCCGCCTCACGCTCTTTTAATGCTGTCAAAACTTGCTGGCGGTTTACGACATTTCCTGTCTGGCTCAAAAGTGTAAGCATTTCTTCAAGAATTTCGTCTTTTGTGTTGCCTTTGAGGTCGCATGAAATGCAGTTCGTGTTCAAGAATCTTGTGAGAGAGTTTGTCACGCGGTTTTCAGGGCAGGCGAATCCGTACTGGAGCGAGACTGTATTTTTTAGGGCTGAAAGTGATTTCATTGATTTGTCGAGACGGAGCATGATTTCGTAGAGTTCGCCTTTGACAAAGCCCATGTCTTTTTCTTCGGTTTCGATTACGAGTTTTGTGCCTTCTTCGCGGAGAGAAATTGCCGTGTCGCTTCGGCGGGCTGTGCAGATTCCGTCGGTGATGTTCATCATCTGAACATAGAAGCCTTCGGCACGCAAATCGCGGTAGAGGAAGTCCATGACGAGGTGAGTGAGTTCCTGATCGTTGAAATCCCATTCAAAAACCTGGCTTTCTTCGTCAGCAACTTCTTTTTTAGTTCCGCGGCCTTTGATTGAGAGCGAGATGTTGAGGATTGGCGGTGCGACCAAAGTTGTAACGAGGGTCATCAAAATTACGACTCCGAACAAATCCTGATTTACGATTGGTGCGCCAAGTGCGTCTTTTGCCGTAAGACCGATTCCTGCGATAATCAATGCGACTTCGCCACGAGGAATCATGCCAGCTCCGATTCGGAAAGCTCCTTTAAGGTTAAAGCCAAGTCCGAGTGAAGGAAGGCCGCAGCCCAAAAGTTTTGAAAGAATTGCGAGCAGAGTGTAGATTCCGCCGCAAATCAGGACGTTCTGGCTGAAAAGTTTGGTGACATCAACGCTCATGCCTGTGACGGCGAAGAAAATCGGTACGAAGAATTTGTAGAGCGAGTGGATTTTTTCCTGAATGACCGGTGCAATGTCAGTGCCCGAAAGTGCGAGGCCTGTCGTGTAAGCTCCGATAATCATTGCGATGTGCTCTTTTTCAAAAAATCCTGCGAGAAGGAAAGCCACGCCTAATGCTGCGATTGAAAAATCTGTTGCGCCACCGAAAAAGCGGACGAAGCGGGCGATTTTTTTTGAAAGAAGGATGAATGCGACTGTTGCCACGAGCCAGATTCCGAATGCTTTGAGCGCGATGATTCCGATTGCGCCGCCGGAAAGTGCTTTTCCTGTGCCGAGTGCCGAGACGATTCCCATTACGACTGCGAGAAGGACGATGCCGAGAACATCATCAAAAACTGCCGCTGCAAGGATTGTGACGCCTTCCGGGGAATCCATGCGTTTTTTGTCGCTCAAGATTCGTGCGGTGATTCCGACTGATGTTGCCGAGGACATGATGCCGAGGAAAAGACATTTGACATCAAAAAGTGAAGTGCACTCGATTCCGAGGACTGGCAGAATGAAGAATGCGCATACTGCTCCGAAGAAGAATGAAATTACGACACCGCCAACGCCGATGATTCCGCCAGAGACAGAATATTTGATGAAAAGTGAAAGGTCAGTTTCAAGGCCAGAAGCGAAAAGCAGAATAATAGAAGCAATTTGTGCGAATGCGTAGAGTTCCGGGGAAACTGCTCCGGCGAGTGAATCTGTTACGCCGAAAAGACCGTGCGGAAAGCCTGGAAGTGCGATTCCTCCGAGCGCGAAAGGCCCGATTAAGATGCCCGCAACAAGTTCTCCTAAAACGGAAGGAATGCCAACGCGAGCCGCCAGTTTGCCGAAAATGCGGGCTGCAAAGATAATCAGCGCGAGCTGAAAAACGAGGTCTGTAATAATTTCTGTGATGTCCATAAAATACCTCCAAAAAGAGAGAGTTATGCTATCATATTTTAGAAATCTTGTGAAGATGTTTGAGGATTCTTGAAAACTGTTGAAAACTTTGCGGTTTATAAGAAAAGCTGCGCCCCGCTATGGAGCCTCGAAGTAGCCGAAGGCTATGAGCGTTAGCGAAAGGCGGAACAGCGGTTGCAGGTTGATTGCGCCCTAAAATTCCCAGATTTTTTTTGCCCGAACTGTGATTCTGTCGCCGATCCGAAGATTTTCCGCTGAAATCGTGTCGAAATCCGCGGTGATTGTTTCTTTGGACTCGGTGTTGCTCGTCTGAATCACAAAGCGGCTTTTGCTGCCTAAAAACTGCTCTGCAAGAATCGTGCCGGAAAGCAGAATTGCGCCGGCCGGAACAAGACCTTGCTCGTAGGCGAGGGGAGCAGGGGCGGTTTCAAACCATTCCGGGCGAATCATGAGCTTTTTTTCGCCTTTTTTGAGCATGTTTGCCTTGCCGACGAAATCTGCGACGAATTCATTTTTTGGCTCAAAGTAGATTTCGCGAGGGCTTCCTTCCTGCAAAAGTTTTCCTTCGTTGAGCACGGCGATTTTCGTTGAGAGCGAAAGTGCTTCTTCCTGGTCGTGCGTGACATAAACCGTGGTGATTTTGAGGCGCTGCTGGATTTCCTTAAGCTCCTCGCGGACTTTTGTGCGGAGTTTTGTGTCGAGGGAAGAAAGTGGCTCATCCATGAGAAGGATTTTGGGCTTAAGTACAAGGGAGCGGGCAAGTGCAACTCGTTGTTGCTGGCCGCCGGAAAGCTCGTTCGGGAATCGGGAAAGAAGCGATTCAATTCCGAGGGAAGAGGCGATTTCAAGAACCTGCTCCTTGATGTCTCGGCTTGGAGTTTTATTGATTTTTAAGCCGTAAGCGATGTTCTGGGCGACCGAAAGATGCGGAAAAAGCGCGTAATCCTGAAAAACCATGCCAACTTTGCGCTCGTTGACTTCGATTCCGGCCTGATTTACACCGTCAATCAAAATTTCTCCAGACTTTGGCTCCAAAAATCCTGAAATCAGGCGGAGAAGTGTTGTCTTCCCGCAGCCACTTGGCCCCAAAAGCGTAGTGAAGCTTCCTTCTTCGACTTTGAGCGAAATGTTGTCAACTGCGAGAGTGTTTCCGAAAGAGAAAGAAAGGTTTTTTAGTTCAAGTTTTGTGTTCATTTCAAGAACTCCGTAATTTTGGCAAGGCTTTCGCCGCAAACAAGCCGTCCCATGTTGTAAACGCGCTGAAGTTCATCGGGATTTTTTTCGGTGCGGCTGATTCCAAGAGGCTCAAAAGGACAAATCACGAGGCATTTACCCGCCGCTTCCTGCTCAAAAACATATTTTTTTTGTGCGTTGTAAGTTTCGTGACGTTTTTTCATCGCTTCGTACAGTTTCGGGTATTTTCGCAAGGTAAATTTCATCATTTTGATGGAAGAGCTTTGTTCTTTCACAAAACTTCGCGGCTGGGTCAGAATCACGAGATTTTTTTCGTAGCCCATGCCTTCAAAAGCCTTGAGCGGAATCGAATCAGTCATGCCACCGTCCAAAAGCTCGTAGCCGTCAATTTTTACTACGCGAGAAACAAGCGGCATACTGGCACTTGCGCGCATCCAGGTCAAATCTTTTTCGTCGCAGGTCGCAAGTTCTTTGTAAACAGGCTCGCCGGTGCGACAATCCGAAGCCACGGCATAAAATTTGAGAGGATTGGAACGGTATTCCTCGTAATCAAAAAGGTCAAGTTTGTTCGGAAGCTCGTTGTAGCAAAAATCAGCACCGTAAAGGTCGCCGGTCAAAAGAAGCGAGCGGAAAGAGCAATATCGCCAGTCGTGTGAGAATTTTTTGTTGTAGCGGATAGCACGCCCAATCTGCTTTGACTTAAAATTGCAGCCAAAAGTTGCCCCGGCCGAAACGCCAATTGCGCCGTCAAAATTGATTCCATTTTCCAACAAAACATCGCAGACGCCAGCCGTGAACATCCCGCGCATGGCACCGCCTTCCATTACCAGACCTTTCATGAGCGAAAGTATAGCAGAAAACAGGGTTTGTTTATAGCAGAAAACTACTTCAAAAATTCATTGATGGCATCAATTACTCTTTTACGCTCTTCTTTAGAATATGAATCTTCATCATTCAACTGCGGGCTATGCACGCCCTTTCTTATAAGCAATTTTTTGATATAAGTGTTATAAAGCCGAAAGTGAAAAAATTAATTCCAGAATTGAATTATCTTTCGGATGAGGATTTGGATTTAATCGGCTCTGTTGCCAGACGTTTGAAGCGAAATTAATTTTACATCTGATTTTCTAGTCTGTTTTGAAATCCACGAATCAAAGTTTACAGATGTAATCTTTCGTGTTATATTTGGGATGGAGATTTTTGAGAATCACGGAGGAAATTATGACAGCGACAGTAACAATTCAGAACGCAAACAAAACTCTCATCGATGCAATAAAAAGTTTGGTCAAGCTGGCACCTTCAGCCCATCTCACTGTCAAAAAAACGGCAAAGGATGATTTTTATAATGAAGAAAACATCCGGCACCTCGAAGAATTGAAACGCCTCGATGACGAAGGAAAGTTGCACTTTGTAAAAAAGACAATGGAAGAATTAGAGGCGATGGAAAAATGAGCATCCAGTTTGAAGATAGTGCATGGGAGCAGTTCATTTATTGGCAAGGAGAGGATAAAAAGACTCTTAAAAAGATAAATAAATTAATTGCTGACATACAACGCAATGGTAACAACGGAATCGGGCATCCTGAACCGCTTAAAGACAATCTTTCAGGCTTGTGGAGTCGTGAAATTGATGAAAAAAATCGACTGATTTATAAAATTGACGGTGATTGCGTGCGGATTTATCAGTGCAAGAACCATTATAGTGACAAATAATTTTATTCCCCTTTATTTCCCCTCTTTCCCTTAGTTTTGAATTTCATCCCCACTCTTCCTGCGAGCAGCACGCCGAACGTTAGAGCCGTGAGCACAGTTGCCAGGGCTGCTGCTTTTCCCCATTCGCCTTGTTCGGCCAGATTCAGGATTTTTATTGATGCGAGAGGCGTTTTGAACGATACCAAGAAAATTACCGAGCTGATTGTTCCGACTCCGCGCACAAAATCGTAGATAAATGAAGAGAAGATGCCGCCTTTGCTCAGCGGAACCAAAACCGTGCCGAGAACCTGGATTTTATTTGCTCCGAGCGAGCATGAAGCGTCATCGAGCGTGGTTTTGATTTGCGAGAAAACCGTGGAGATTATTCTGTATGAGAACGGCATGAAGGCCACTGTCATTGCGATTACAATCATCATTGCCGAAAGATGGATGTGAAGGAAGTTTGTTGCGAGCGAGAGGGCGAGACCGAAAAGGGAGCCTGGAACTGCCGCCGGAATCTGAACGCAGATGTCGAGATATTTTTTGCACGGAAGGCTTGTTCGGTTTACGAAGAAAACTGAAAGACTTGCCAGAATCGTGCTGAAAATCGCGGCGATGAATGCGAAAGAAATTGAATTGAAAAGCTCACGGCTGTATTTTCCCATCGTTTTGAAATGCTCAGTTGTGAAAGTCGTGTTGATTCCCCAGAGCTTTTGCAGCGAGCCGATTAAAATCGATGCGAACTGAGCCAGAATCAAAAGCGAAATGAATGCGCAGAAAATGAAGAGCAGAATGCGTGTGATAATAGAAGATTTTTTCTCTGGCAAGGGCGAGGCTTTTGTGCCGACAGTGGCGAATTTTGCATTCTGTTTTTTCATGAAATGATTTTGTGCTACAAAAAGGCCCACCGAAGGAAGCACGAGAATGATTCCGAGGACGCAGCTTGTGCCCGCACTGACCCAGCCTGTGAGCTGTGTGTAAACTTCAACTGCAAGCACGCGGAACCTGCCGGCGACAATCATGGGGTTGCCAAAATCGCTGAGAACCGAGACTGCGATAAAAAGGGCTGCCGAAAGAATGCCGTTCGCGCATAGCGGAAGAGTGACCGTGAGCGCAATCCGAGCCTTTGAGGCTCCCATTGCCCGCGCTGCCTGTTCCAGGCTTGGCGGAACCCGTTTCAAAACCTGGGCGCAAATCAAATACGCAATCGGGAAGAAGCATAAAACCTGGGCAATCAAAAGTCCACGAAATCCGTAAAGGCTTACATCAAGCCCAAGAAGTGTCTTTGTGAAAAATCCCTGCCTGCCAAAAAGAAGGATGAATGAAAGTCCGCCGACGAAAGGCGGTGTCATCAGGTGAAGAATCGGAATGAAACCGAAAATTTTTTTGAAAGGAATGTCAGCTTTGATTACCGCATAAGCAAAAAGGTAGCCGACAAGCACCGAAAGGGTAGTGGAGCAGATACATTCAAGAAGTGTGTTGAGCATCGCTCCGCGCCAGACACTCGAAGTAAATACCGAAACAAAATCTTTTGCTCGTGGCGAAATCAAAACGCAGCCAAGCGGAAAAACAACAAAAGCCGTGAGAACAAAAATCACGGCGATGTATAGAAAATGTGTTTTTGAAAAAAATGCGTTAGGGGGTGTAGCTGCGGCGTTAGCCGTTCGCGAAGCGAATGGAGTGCGGATAGCACGGAACAGCGAAACACCCGACCTGCCGCAAGGCAGGGAACGCCCATGTTCTAAGTCCTCACTCCTCATTTCTAACTCCTGATTATTTTATTTCCTTTACCCATCTGTCTAAAACTGCTGTTTTTTCTGCCGAGGCTTTCTGTACATCATAATCGATTAAATTGATGTCCGCAATCGCAATGCTGCCTTTTACGGAGCGTGCTTTTGGATTTACCGGCGTTGTGAAAGTGTAGTTGCTCATGAGTTCCTGCGCCTCAACTGAGAGCATGAAATCAACGAATTTTTTTGCTGCGGCAAGATTCTTTGTGTTTTTCATGATTGAAATGCAGTCAACATCACCGACAGACTGAGGCGGCGCGATTGGTTTTACATCGAAGCCCTGCGCGTTGTATTTTGCGAGAGCGTGCAAGTATGATACGCCCAAAGTGTATTCGCCTGTTCCGAGCAATTTTGCCGGCGCGCTTCCTGAATCCGGGAACTGACCGACATTTTTTGTGAGCGCGTGAAGATATTCCCAGCCTTTTTCTTCGCCGAGCCGCTGAAGCTGGTTCTGGACGAAAAGATAGCCCGTGCTCGATGCCGAAGGATTGTTCAAAACGACTTCACCTTTGAAAATCGGGTTGGCAAGGTCCGTCCATGTTTTTGGAAGCGGAATTCCTGGGAATTTTTCTGCGAATCTTTTTGCATTTACGCCGATTCCGAGCGTGAGAACACAGAAGCCTGTCCAAGTATTGTCTTTTGCGACTGCGTAAGATGGAAGATCTTTTGCGAGCGGAGAAGCATAGCTTTCGAGTGCGCCCTCGTTGTCGGCCTGAATGTGATAGCTCGAAGCTCCGCCAAGCAGAATGTCAGCCTGCGGATCATTTTTCTCGGTGATGACGCGGTTTACAAGTTCTCCGGTGGTTGCCCGAAGGTAGCTGACCGGGATTCCAGTTTTTTCTGTGAAAAGTTTTGTAAGGGCTTCGGTTTCTTCGTCGTGAATGATTGAGTAAACGCGAAGTTCCTGTGATTGATTTTTTGTGCAGCCAACAAAAGCAAGAGATGCAAGAATTGAAAGAATTGCAATTTTTTTCATGGAAAGCCTCCGTTTTTTTAATGGAGACCTCTAAAAACTTCAGTTTTTAGAGGTGACTCTGAAAATGCGAGTTTTGAGTCTTGCTATTTCAAGAGTTAAAACTCGTCGGAATCTCTGGAACTTTTTGAAAAAAGTTCCAGAGATGACATATTACCTAGTAATTTAGTATGAAAAGGGTTTTTGTGCAAGTGGGGGAAGTCTCCCCCTCAGGGCATCCGCATTAAAATAACTTAATGACTCTATCCAGATAATCTTCGCATTTATCGCAAATGTGCTGCTTTTGAGAAATTGTAATGTTTTTGGATTTTATGACATCCGAAAAATCTGCTTGCTTCAGAAGATTCATT
>NZ_JAFRNB010000096.1 GCF_017430385.1 Treponema sp. | reverse complement strand
ACCCGTTCCCGTTCCGAACACGGAAGTCAAGCACCCCCGCGCCGATGATACTCCGTTATGGGGGAAAGTAGGGAGCCGCCGGCTTTTTTCTTTCTGGATGGTTTTCCGCCCGCTAGCAGGGGCGGATTTTTTTTGCCCCGGCGTGCGCGCATAGCCCGTTGCAGGTTGAGTCGCGCATTATTATTTTTCTTTCTATTTCTTGTCAAATTCCTTGAAAAATATAAAAATCTCGTTAGAATTACCAGTAAGGAGATTATATGTCACGAGTTGATATTTATAATGAAGAATATGTCGGTTTGAACCATGCTTATGTTCAGATGTATAAGTTTTATAACCGGCTGATTGATTCTGGCGATGCTGATGAAGAAGTTCTTAGTGTAATTCGTGAAATTCTTCTTGTTTTTAATCCTACTTTGGACAGAATAAAGTCTGAGATGACTGTCAAAACCCGATATAAAGAAGACGGCGATAATTCTCAGGCCAAAGCTAAGGCTGTGAATGGAACGGATGTATCTGCGGGGGGCAAAAAATCTGCGGGTGCCGTAATATTGCATGGAAATTTTACTGGCGAATAAGTTTGTTTGCCTAGCTTGTTTCTGCATTTGTTTTTTTATAAAATGAATGTATGTCTGAAATTAAAAAATCTTCTATCTTATCTAATTTTTGGTCCGTCTGTTTAGGCGCGGTTCTTTGCTGTTTTTTGTGGGGTAGTGCGACACCTGCAATTAAAATCGGTTATAAACTTTTTTCTATTGCTGCTGATGATACGCCGACAGTCGTTCTTTTTGCTGGAGTTCGGTTCTTTTTTGCGGGAATTTTCACTACTATTTTTGGCTCGCTTTTGCAGAAAAAGATTCTTGCGCCTCGTTCTGTTGTTGCGTTTAAGAAGGTCGTTGCACTTGCAATGGTTCAGACAATCCTTCAGTATTTCTTCTTCTATGGCGGACTTACCCGTTGTCCTGGCGTAAAATCATCTGTAATTCTTGCGACAAATGTTTTTGCCTCTCTATTGATTGCAGCATTGCTTTTCAAACAGGAAAAACTTAGTTTTCTTAAAATTCTTGGTTGTGTTGTGGGCTTTGTTGGTGTCGTGCTTGTCACTGTCGCTGGAAAATCTGTTGATTATCATATTTCTTTTGGCGGAGAAGGCTTTATTTTTATGAGCAGCCTTTGTTATGGTTTTTCGGGCTGTCTTATGAAGGCTTTTAGTCGTGACGAAAACACCGTTATGCTTTCTGGCTGGCAGTTTGCTTTTGGCGGAGCTGTGATGATTCTTGTGGGATTTACTCTCGGCGGACGATTCTCAGGCTTTAATTTTAATTCGGTTTTGCTTTTGATTTACCTTGTGTTTATCAGTGCGGTGGCTTACACTCTTTGGGGACTTTTGCTTGCGCACAACGATGTTAGCCGTGTCGTGATTTTCGGATTTTTGAATCCTGTTTTCGGTGTGATTTTAAGCTCGATTTTCCTTCATGAGCAGAGTCAGACTGGAATTGTGACTATAATTTCATTGATTTTGGTTTGTTTTGGTATTTTTGTTGTGAATTACAGAAAGCGAAAAACAGACAAATAAAGCTTTTTTATCAAAGCGGTAGCGCTGGTAGCCGCGCCGTAGGCGTTCCGCAGTGAGCGGAGCGAACGGAGGAATGAAGCGGTTAGCGGAACGGCGGACATAGCGACGGCACAGTGGCTTTGTCACTGTGCCGTACCGCCCTTGCTAAATTAGAAATTGACTACGCGCAAGATTTTTCCTGTGAAAAGGAGAAGTATGAAGTCAATTACCCAGATGATATTCCATCCGAAGAAGAATCTTAACAATCCTGCAACGATTTTGCCTTCAGCAAAACGAGCGAAGATTCCCATGAGAGGGCCGAGGAAGAAGCATAGAATTACGCTTACAATTCTCGGAAGATCGAAGTAGTCCTTTGAAGCTCTAGCCATTTTTTACTTCTTACAATACAGGTTTCATTGCTGTCATATATGCGCGGAGTTTGCGTCCTACAACCTCGATTGGGTGGTTGCGGATCTCAGCGTTTACATTGACAAGCTCTGTGTTGTTTACGCTTGTGTCTTTGTTTGAAAGACCTTTACCGATAACTTCTGTTGTTACTTTTGGCATGAGGTCTTTTGCCATCATTGGTGCTGCAACGCGTGCGAAGAGATAGCATCCGTATTCTGCTGTGTCGGAAATGACACGGTTCATCTCGTAGAGGCGTTTGCGGTCGATGAGGTTTGCGATGAGCGGAACTTCGTGGAGTGACTCGTAGTAAGCAGACTCCTCTTTGATTCCTGCGTCAACCATTGTCTCGAATGCAAGCTCACAGCCGGCTTTAACCATAGCAACCATGATGATGCCCTTGTCGAAGTATTCCTGCTCTGTGATTTCTTCTTTTGACTCTTCTGTTTTCTCGAATGCGAGTTCACCTGTTTCAGCACGCCAAGCGAGAAGGTCTTTGTCTCCGGCTTTCCAGTCTTCCATCATTGTAGAAGAGAATTTGCCTGAGATGATGTCGTCCATGTGTTTCTGGTAGAGTGGAGCGAGGAGCTTTTTGATTTCTTTTGAAAGCTCGTTTGCCTTGATTTTTGCAGGGTTTGAGAGTCGGTCCATCATGTTTGTGATGCCGCCCCATTTGAGAGCCTCAGAAATTACATTCCAGCCGTGCATCAAGAGTTTTGTTGCATATTCTGGAGCGATTCCTTCTGATACCATTTTGTCGTAGCAAACGATTGTACCAGCCTGGAGCATACCACAGAGAATTGTCTGCTCGCCCATGAGGTCTGATTTAACTTCTGCAACAAATGATGATTCAAGAACACCAGCTTTGCTTCCGCCCATGCCGACGGCTAAGGCCTTAGCATAAGCCCAGCCTTTTCCTTCTGGGTCGTTTACCGGGTGAACGGCGATGAGGTCAGGAACACCGAATCCACGCTGGAACTCGTGCCAAACTTCTGTACCCGGGCCTTTTGGAGCGCACATAACGACTGTGATGTCCGGGCGAATCTGCATTCCCTCTTCAATCATGTTGAAGCCGTGTGAGTACCAGAGAGCAGAGCCTTTCTTCATGCGTTTCATAACTTCTGAAATTACATTTGAGTGCTGCTTATCTGGAGTGAGGTTTCCGATGAGGTCGGCTGTTGGGACCAATTCGTCATAAGTTCCGACTTTGAAGCCGTTTTCTGTTGCGTTCTTCCAAGACTGACGTTTCTGAGCGATTGCTTCCTCGCGGAGAGCGTAAGATACGTCCAAACCTGAGTCGCGGAGACAGAGACCCTGGTTCAAGCCCTGTGCACCACAACCTACGATTACGATTTTTTTGCCTTTGAGAGCGTTAACTCCGTCAGCAAATTCTTCTTTAGACATTGAGCGACAGTGACCGAGCTGCAAGCGAGCTTCGCGCCACGGAATAGAATTGAAATAGTTGTTACCCATTTTGATTACCTTCTTAAAATTAATTTGAGATTATTATAATGTGTGCCGGTAATTGCGTAAAGTGAAATAAAATGAATAAAATGTTGCAGAATTTGCAATATTGCGTAAGGAAACCAGTCGTGAAATTGAGTAGCGGGCGTTGCGGGCGGCGATTGAGCCCGCAGAAGGGGTAGCGGAAGACACCGCAGCGAAGCGAGGAGGCTGGAGCGAGGGGAAGACTTTCCCCTTTTTCACTTTCACTTTTCAATTTTCAACTTCTAATTTCTAATTT
>NZ_JAFRNB010000095.1 GCF_017430385.1 Treponema sp. | reverse complement strand
TGTAATGCTCGACAAAGCAGGCAATGTTCTTCGAAAAAGCATCATTTGGTGCGACCAGAGAACTGCCGCTGAATGTGAAGAGATTACAAACAAAGTCGGGGCAAGCCGCCTTATCGAATTGACCGCAAACCCGGCTCTCACGGGCTTTACTGCAAGTAAAATTCTTTGGGTTCGCAACCACGAGCCGGAAGTTTACGAAAAATGTGCGCACATTCTTCTTCCAAAAGATTATGTCCGCTACATGCTCACAGGAGAATTTGCAACAGAAGTAAGCGATGCGAGCGGTATGCAGCTTTTGGATGTTCCAAACCGCTGCTGGTCAGATGAAGTTCTTTCTAAGCTCGGAATCGACAAGTCACTTTTGGCAAAAGTTTATGAATCTCCAGAGGTAACAGGCAAAGTCTCGGCTCAGGCTGCGGAACTTTGTGGCGTTCCTGCTGGAACTCCTGTTGTAGGAGGTGCCGGAGACAATGCTGCCGCTGCCGTTGGAACAGGAACAGTTCAGGACGGAATTGCATTCACGACATTGGGCACAAGCGGCGTTGTTTTTGCTCACACAGACAAGCTTTCAATTGACCCGAAAGGCCGTGTTCATACATTCTGTTGTGCAGTTCCTGGCGCATGGCATGTTATGGGCGTTACTCAGGCAGCAGGTCTTTCCCTCAAATGGTTCCGCGACAATTTCTGCGATGCCGAAATGGTAGCCGCAAAAGGATTGGATAAAGATCCTTACTATCTCATGGACAAACAGGCTGAGCGAATCCCGATTGGTGCGGAGCGACTTTTGTATCTTCCGTATTTGATGGGCGAGCGCACACCTCACCTGGATCCGAACTGCCGTGGAGCATTCATCGGTTTGAGTGCAATGCACACAAAGCAGCATCTTCTTCGTGCGGTTATGGAAGGCGTTGTTTACAGCCAGCGGGATTCTGTCGAAGTCCTTCGTGGAATGGGCGTCAAAATCAATGATATGCTCGCTTGCGGTGGCGGCGGAACAAGCCCTCTCTGGCGCCAGATGCTCGCAGATGTTTACGGCTGCCCTGTCAAGACTGTCGTAAGCAAGGAAGGTCCTGCTCTCGGAGTTGCAATTTTGGCGGCTGTCGGAACTGGAGTTTACGGTTCTGTTCAGGAAGCGTGCAAGGAAGTCATCAAGACAAATCCGGCACAGAATCCGATTGCGGCTAATTCAGCTGAATACGAGAAGTTCTACAAAATGTACACCGAGCTTTATCCTGCACTCAAAGAAAGCTATGCAAAATTAGCTAATAGGTCAAATGTCGAGTTTTGAAATTTACTGACAGTATCAAAAAACGGCTTCCCATCGGGAACCCAAAAGCAAACATCGCAGTGAGCAAGCTCAGGCGAGTTTGTTTTGGAACCCCGATTCCAGCCGTTTTTTGCCATATCTGCAAGGTTCAAAACTCGCCATTCAACGGCTTCATAAGCATAGAATGGAAAATGTTGAGTTTTGCATTTGCCGGACAGTGCAAAAGCAAGCGTAGGCGACAAGCACTCTCGTTGCCGTGCTTGTTTGGTTATGGCACGAATCCACTTTGTGCGGGCGAGCGTAAGCGAGTCCAATTTCAAATTACGCACAACCTAGGGAGCGTTAAAAAAACTCGTGAGACGAGTTTTTAGCGAATCTCCGTAGCAACTGTGTTGCGAAGGTGGATTTCAGTGCCATGTTCTCGCCGAGAGCTTGTTTTTGTGATTATCAGAGAATTTGTAAAACTCAACATTAGGCCAATTATATAGAAGAAAAAAAAGGAGGTACAAAATGAAAATAAAAAGTGTTTTTTCAAAGTCATTCGCAAAGTACGGTAAAGTTCTTACCGGCTATGATGTTACTGACCTTTTGAAAAAACTTGAGGCAACAAATTGTCCAAAAGACTCTGTTGTTTACGAGCCGGGAGACGCATCGCTGGAAGGACTTCCAATTTTTAAGGAATTCTCTGATGGTGCTTATGGCGGTATGCCGATTCAGATTGGTTACTGCAACGGTCACAACACAAAGCTCAATTGTCTTGAATGGCATCGTGGCTCAGAATTGAATATTCCTACAACTGACATGATTTTGCTGGTTGCAACAATCTCTGACATTAAAAAGGGTAAACTGAACACTGAGACTGTCCAGGCTTTCCGTGCTCCGGCAGGAACAATCGTTCAGGTTTATGAAACAACCCTTCACTATGCTCCATGCTGCAATGTTACTGACGACGGAAAAGTCAGCGAGACTTTCCATGTTGCAATCGTTCTTCCAAAGGACACGAATACTGCAAAACCAGAGCTTACAGTCCGTGATTTTGAGGACAAGCTTTTGTGGGCACGCAACAAATGGCTTCTCGCTCATCCAGATTCAAGTGAGGCTAAGCAGGGCGCTTTTATCGGTCTGACCGGCAAAAACATTGATATAGCAAACAAATAATTTTTTATAAAGAGGTACAAATATGATTAACAACAAACCAAAAATCAAAATCGGTATCGTAGCTGTTAGCCGCGACTGTTTCCCAGAGCCACTTTCTGTAAACCGCAGAAAGGCTCTTGTTGAAGCTTACACAAAAAAGTATGGTGCAGACGATATTTACGAATGCCCAATCTGTATTGTAGAAAGCGAAATCCACATGGTTCAGGCTTTGGAAGACATTAAGAAGAACGGATGTAACGCTCTTTGTGTTTACCTTGGTAACTTTGGTCCGGAAATTTCTGAGACTTTGCTTGCTAAGCACTTTGACGGTCCTAAGATGTTCTGTGCAGCTGCAGAAGAGTCTGGAAACAGCCTTATGGATGGTCGTGGAGATGCTTACTGTGGTATGCTCAATGCTTCTTACAACTTGCAGCTCCGCAACATTAAGGCTTATATCCCTGAATATCCAGTAGGTGATGCAGAAGATTGTGCTGATATGATTCACGACTTCGTACCTGTTGCAAAGGCAGTTTATGCTTTGAATCATTTGAAGATTATTTCTTTTGGCCCACGCCCGCTCAACTTCCTTGCTTGTAACGCACCTATCAAACAGCTTTACAACATTGGTGTTGAAATTGAAGAGAACTCTGAGCTTGACTTGTTTGAAGCATTCAACAAGCATGCTGGCGACGCTCGTATTCCAGAAGTTGTTGCTGATATGGAAAAAGAACTCGGAAAAGGAAACAAAAAGCCTGAGATTCTTGCAAAGCTTGCTCAGTATGAACTTACTCTCCTTGACTGGGTTGAAGCTCACAAGGGCTACCGCGAGTTTGTTGCAATTGCCGGTAAATGCTGGCCTGCATTCCAGACACAGTTCGGATTCGTTCCTTGCTATGTAAACAGCCGTCTTACAGGAAAAGGTATTCCAGTTTCTTGTGAAGTTGATATTTACGGATGTCTCTCTGAGTTCATCGGTACTGTTGTTTCTGATGATATCGTTACATTGCTCGACATCAACAACTCTGTTCCAAAGGATATGTACAATTCTGAAATTAAGGGAAAAACAAAATATACTCTTACAGATACATTCATGGGCTTCCACTGCGGAAACACATGTTCAAAGAAGCTTGCATTCTGCGAAATGAAGTATCAGAAAATTATGGCACGTTCTCTCCCAATCGAAGTAACAAACGGAACTTTGGAAGGAGATATTGCTCCAGGTGACATCACATTCTTCCGCTTGCAGTCAACTTCTGACAACATCCTCCGCGCATACATTGCTCAGGGTGAAGTTCTTCCAGTTGCTACACGCTCATTCGGTTCAATCGGTGTATTCGCTATCCCAGAAATGGGCCGCTTCTACCGCCACTGGCTCATCGAAAAGGGCTTCCCACACCACGGTGCCGTTGCATTCGGCCACTTTGGAAAGGCTCTCTTCGAAGTATTCAAGTACATCGGCGTAGCAGTTGACGAAATCGGATATAACCAGCCAGCTGGAGTCCGCTACCCAACAGAAAATCCGTTCGCCTAAGGCGTATACCATAAGGAGGTAGGCCTGGCAGTCTGTGCGTTTTGTGCAGACTGCTTTTTTTTATATTCTTTAGTAAAATCCTGTGTTATTCTTTTGTTATGGAAGGATTCAGAATTCTTGAAATAACTCAACCAAGCGAAATACATGTTACCACAAATCAATTAACGGTCGATCAGATAATTGAACCAAAAAAGAAAAGGAAAATCTCGATTCCTCTCGAAGATCTTGAGCTGCTAATCTGCACAGGAGCAAACATCAGGCTTTCTACAATGGCTTTGTCTGTGCTTAGTGAAAATAAAATCGGTGTTGTGTATAACGGCCGGCAATTTTTGGAGGGTCGTCAACCTAACTCTTTTTTCTTTAATTTTGTTATGATTTCGGGAAGGAGGTGTTTATGCGAACTGTTGCCATCTTCAATCTTGTGAATTCCAGCAACTGCGGAGACAAACTTATAGCCGAAGTCATAAAAAATCAGCTTGAAAAAGAATTTATTGTTAAAAATTACGATATACTTGCGAACTTTTGTTCTGCAGATTTGTTTTACAATGCCGGAAGACTTTTTTCTTCATCTTTAGTGTCTTTTCTTCCGGGAATTTTGCGCCATTTTTGCGTCAGGTTTTTGTCTTCCATAAAATTTTTTCTGAAATCATCTTATTATTCTAGTGCAGTCCGCGATTGTGATTTTGTCGTTATCGGCGGCGGTCAGCTTTTTCGGGATAACGACGGCTACATGGCGTGTGCACTTGAAATATTGATTCGTGCGATTGAAAAATATGAAAAAAACTTTGCCGTCATCGGGTGCGGCGCATCTGGAAGATGGGGAAGATATGCTGCGGGCGTTTTTAAAAGAATTTTTGAAAGCCCGTTCAATCGTTTTTTGGCTTTCAGGGACTCCGCTTCACCAGAAGTTTTGAGGGAGAACGGTATTTTTGTTAGATGCAAGACTTCCCCGGATACAGTTTTTGCGCTGGGAGAGCAAAAAAAGAATTCTTCTGACGATTTCTTTGGAATTTGCCTGGCTTCACCCCGGACAGTGTTTTATTATGGCAAAAGAGATTTTCTGAAATCCGTAAAAAATGTTGAAAAAGTCCTTGTCAAAGCGATTCTTGAAAAAATCGCTGCCAGAGATAAAATTTTGTTGTTCTGCAATGGAAATCCAGAAGATTATCATTTTGCTAAAAAAATCAAGAAAATTATCGGGAAGAAATTTCCTGAGAAAATACTCATGTTGGAAAGGCGTCCTGAGAACGTCGCAGATTTGAAATCCATCCTCTCCCTCTGTGAATCTATTTATTCGTATCGGATGCATGTGGCAATTCTGTCCGCATTGTTTTCCATTCCATGTGAGCTTGAAAGATGGGATTCCAAGACCGAGGACTTGTTTTTCGATGAAAAAAATGTTCATGAGCAAATTGCAGGGGCAAAATTATTCTTTTCTGATTTTTTATTTTTCTTAAATTCGCTATAATGATTCAAATCAATAGTGAGGTCAGATATGGAAGATTACAAAAAAGAATTCATAAATTTTATGGTTGAGTGTCAGGTTCTCAAATTCGGAAGCTTCACACTCAAAAGCGGCCGTCAGTCTCCGTTTTTCATGAATGCTGGGGCTTATGTCACAGGAAGCCAGCTCAAGCGGCTGGGTGAATATTACGCAAAGGCAATCCACGACAATTTCGGTGACGAAATCGATGTTTTCTTCGGACCGGCTTACAAGGGAATCCCGCTCGCTGTCGTTACGGCTGTGGCTTACTCTGAGCTTTACGGAAAGGAAATCAAATACTGCTGTGACCGCAAGGAAGAAAAAGACCACGGAGCAGACAAGGGCGCGCTTCTCGGCTACAAAATCAAGGACGGCGACAGAGTTGTAATCATTGAGGATGTCACGACTTCCGGAAAATCAATCGAAGAAACTTACCCGAAAATCAAGGCTCAGGAAACAACCGAGGGCGGAATTAAAATCGTGGGTGAAATCGTAAGCCTTAACCGCATGGAAAAGGCCCCGGACAGTGACAAGGCTGCCCTGGATGTAATCACAGAAAAATACGGTTTCCCGGCCCGTGCAATCGTTTCAATGGCTGATGTCGTAGAAGCATTGTACACAAAAGGCGACAAAAAGCTGATTACCGAAGAAATCAAGGTCGAAATCGACAAATACTACGAGATTTATGGCGCAAAATAAAAACAAGGGGCAGATTGTGGAAATTTGCATGAAAGAGGATGGCAAATCCTTGCAGGAAAAAGTAAATGAACTCCGCTCAAAGTGGTCTTTCTATGACAAAAAGCGCGATGAAAATCTTACGGTGCCTGAAAATATGGCAAATCTGTACGATATTTCCTACGGCCCGCACGGTGAAAGCAATCTTCTGGACATCTACAAAACTTCTGACGTTAGCTCGCCACAGGCTACAATCCTAAGTATTCACGGTGGAGCATGGGTTTACGGAAGCAAGGAAGTCTACAAATTCTACTGCATGAGCCTTGCACTCCGCGGATTTACGGTCGTCAACTTCAATTACCGCCTTGCCCCTGAAAATCTGTTCCCGGCTGCCCTCGAAGACATCAATCAGGCCCTGACTTTCATCGAAAAGCACGCCGGCGAATACTGCATCGACAAGGAAAAACTTGTTCTGGTGGGTGATTCTGCCGGAGCTCAGCTGACAAGCCATTATGCGGCAATCTTCACAAATCCAGCCTTTGCAAAACTATATGGATTCACCGTTCCGAACATAAAAATCAAGGCTTTAGGCTTAAACTGCGGAATCTATTCTCCAAAAGCAAGGCTTGAAAACGGCATGGCTGATATTTTCTGGGCTTATGTCGGCGAAAAAACTGACATAAACAGCAGGGAATTCAGCGAAAAAATCGATGTGCTTTCAAACATCACGCCGAATTTTCCGCCAGCATTCGTAATGAGCAGCCACAGGGACTTTTTGCTCCCACAAGCCCGACCTATGTACGACCTGCTCAAAAGCAAAGGCATCGTGGCCGTCATAAAAATCTACGGAGCCCCAAACCGCAAGGACATCGCGCACGTCTTCCATGTAAACATGAACCTTCCCGAAGCCAGAGAGTGCAACGACGATGAATGTAACTTTTTCAGAAAATTTATTTAGGCGCAATCAACTTGCTAAGGGCTATCCGTGGTTCCGTGCTAGCCGCACTCCATTCCTCCGTTCGCTCACGCTCTCTACGGAACCGCTTCCGCGGCCACTACTATCCCTGGCGTCATTATTTCTATATATAGAAAAACTTCTCCCTTTTTGATAGAATAATTTCACTTTTTATCTGTACATACTCGCGAATCTGCGTTCATCTGCGTTCATCCGCGTCAAAAAATTCAGGAGTTACAAATGTATCCTTTTAAAACCATTGAGCCTAAATGGCAGAAGTATTGGGACGAGCACAAGACTTTCCGTGCCGTCGAAGACGAATCAATTCCAAAAGAAAAACGACGCTACATCCTTGATATGTTCCCATACCCGAGCGGAGCGGGCTTGCATGTAGGACACCCGGAAGGATACACGGCAACCGACATCTATTCACGTTTCCTGCGCATGAGAGGCTACAATGTCCTTCATCCGATGGGATACGACGCATTCGGTCTCCCGGCTGAGAACTACGCAATCAAAACAGGAACTCATCCTGCAACAACAACTTTCCAGAACATCGCACACTTCACCGAGCAGATTAAGGCTCTCGGGTTCTCTTATGACTGGGACCGTCAGGTAATCACATGTACCCCTGACTACTACAAGTGGACTCAGTGGATTTTCCTTCAGCTCTATAAAAAGGGTCTGGCTTACGAGGCAGAGACTCCAATCAACTGGTGTCCTAGCTGTCTCACGGGTCTTGCAAACGAGGAAGTAAAAGAAGGTCACTGCGACCGCTGTGGTGCACAGGTCACTCATAAAACAATCCGCCAGTGGATTCTCAAAATCACGGCTTATGCAGACAGGCTTCTCGAAGATCTGGAAGGCCTGGACTGGCCTGAGAGCGTTAAGGCAATGCAGAGAAACTGGATTGGCCGTTCAGAAGGTGCCGAGGTTGACTTCACCGTAGCCGACAAAGACGGAAAACCAACCAGCCAGAAACTCAAAGTCTACACAACCCGATGTGACACTCTCTTTGGTGC
>NZ_JAFRNB010000094.1 GCF_017430385.1 Treponema sp. | reverse complement strand
TTTCCGCAATATTTTTCCAGCCTGCTTTTTCAGCCTCGCTGGCCTGCTTGCCTGAACGTACCACAGAAATCTCAAGATTTTCCCGCGCCATAAAGTTTGTAAAAGCGTTATTGTTTACGATTGCTGTGTATTCGTCCGGGCCTGTTACATCGTTGATGCAGAATTTATTTCCCTTGTGAGGAATAAAGTCGCCAAGGCTTTCCCACATGCGGGCTGTCTGAGCACACATTTTTTCTACTGCCGCCTGGTCAAAGCCCTGATCATCTCCGTGAGCATTCAAAAAGCGGTTGAGGGCAACAATGATGTCCGCATTAATGTGATACTGGGCAGTTCCTGCCGGGTAGTAGGCGCTGGTTTCTTCACCGTCGATTGTGCGCCATGGGTAGAGGGCACCTTTAAGGTTCAGCTCTGCCGCACGCTCTTCTGCCTTTGGCAAAATACGGCCGCGGTATTCAAGAAGCTTTTTTGCAACCTGAGGCGCTGTATAAGTGAAAACCGGGCAGACGTAGCTTTCTGTATCCCAGAAGAAGTGGCCTTCATAGCCTTCGCTGGTAAGACCCTTAGCACCGATGGCCGCCTTACCTGTACGGCAGGCTGACTGCAAAAGGTGGAAAAGACTGAAATGCAGGGCTTCTTCGCTCTTTTCGTCCCCGTCAATTTTGATTTTTGCAACATTCCAGAAATCAGAAAGGAAGTCTTTCTGTTCTGTTACGGCTGCATCAAAACCGCTGGCCGCAAATGCCCAGCATTCTTTTTCTGCCTGATTTGCAAGTGCTTTTATATCGCCACCGTCAGATTCGCTCTGCCAGCAGTAAGTTATGTATTTTTCAAGAATTATTTCTTTTCCGGGCTGTAAAACAGCCTTTGTAAAAACGTAAGGAATTTGGTCATTTTCAAATAAAAATCCTTCATTTTTAACGAATTTTTGCGAAATTTCTTCGATTTTTGCCAAATTCTGCACATTTCCGCTCAAAAAAAGTCCCGATTTTGCGGTTTTTGCATCAAAAGTGATTTTTGCATTTTCACAAGGCTTTCCGCAAATTTCTACATTTTTTGAAAGAATTTCCAGCGGTTTGTGGCGGAATTTAGCCCCGATTCTTGGGTCATCTTCCGCAAGAATATTTCCCGCAGAAATATCTACGGCGCTGGCAATTTCAATTTCAAGCGCCGCATTTCCTGTATTTTTTACGCAATAACGGATTGCGGCGCAGTTTTCATGCTTAAAAGAAACAAGACGCTCGCTGTGCAGGTGGATTTTATCATTGCCCTTTTCCCAGTCACATTCGCGGGTAAGAAGACCTTTTTCCAGATCTGTGGTCAACGTATTCGATGTGCATTTTCCACTGCTTCCATCGATTGCAAAAGGAGCGCCGTTTACCCGCATTTCAATTCTTTTTGCATCAGGAAGATTCAAAATTGTTTCGTGATTTTTTGCATAGCCGTAGGCAGTTTCGCCGTAAAGAATACTTTCCTTATCAAAAAATCCGTTTATGTAAGTTCCTTTATGGAAGGTGCCGGCTTTTTCTTCTGTGTCGCCGCGCATACCAATATTGCCGTTGCCCAGCGTAAAAAGAGTTTCGTTACGCTGAACGCTGTCTTTTCCAAATTTATCTGTCTTAAAAATCATATTTCCTCTACAAATTTTCGCTTAGCCAGCGGACTTCGTATGGGCCTAGCTGCTGAGCATAGAAGTTTTCGTATTTCTGGCCGGTAAGAAGGTCTGTGCTTTCTTTTGACCAGGCGCCGATTTTGAAGGCGGCCGGCCGCTCGCTGAAGTTAGCTACTACGTGAATTGTTCCCCGGCGGAAAGCAAAAACAGCAGAATCCTGAGTGTCATAGAAAGTGATTTCTGTGCCGCCCAGCATTTTTTCTGCCTTACGAAGCTTAATTGCCTTCTTTACAAAATCAAAAACTTCCTTCTGAGCCGGAATCAATTTTCCCTTCCAGTCAGTTTTAAGGCGGTGAACCCAGCGCGAATCATCTTTCTGTTCGTCACGCTCGCGGTAAGAATAATCATTGAATACAGCCTTTTCATCATTTGCGTACAAAAGCGGAATGCCCGGCAATGCAAAAACAACAGCGTACATCATTTTAATTCGGGCAAGAGCCATTTTTTCAAGTAAATCGTTTTTTAGAGTCTGAGCCTGTTCCAAACCCGCAAGGCTGGCCATAGTTCCGCAGATTCGGCAGTCACCAGTTGTCGGGTTCAGCTGGAAAGGCTCACCGGCACTAAAGGTTCCTTCAAAGCGGCCTGTAAAGAAGCGGTTAAGGAACTGGCGGTGGGTAAAGCCGTTAATGCCAAGACTAGCAGCATCTTCATCACTGAAGGTCCAGCCGATATCATCATGACAGCGGATATAATTTACCCAGGTACAATCGCCCGGAATATACCAGCGTTTTTTAAGAGAAAGATTTAATAAACGTGTGTCGCGGGTAGCAACCGTTGACCACAAAAGAGCCATCTGCAGCGGATTATAGCTGATGGCGCATTCATCCTTGTGAATATACTGAACAACCTGGTCCGGATGAACAATCGCCTCGCTTTTGAAAACAAGAGAAGGACAGGCAATTCGTGCTACATACTGGAAAGCCTTAATCAGCGTGTGGGCCTTTGGAAGGCTTTCGCAAACAGTACCCTTTTCCTTCCATACAAAGGCAAGAGCATCAAGACGAAGTACATCTACACCAAGGTTAGCAATACTCAGCATTTCCTCGCACATGGCAAGGAAAACTTCCGGGTTAGAATAGTTCAAATCCCACTGGAAGGAATTGAAGGTTGTCCACACCCAGATATCCTGTTTTTCCAGATAAGTGAAAGAGCCTCGGCGCACGGTCGGGAAAATCTCGCGTAAATTGCGGTTCCAGTCGTCAACCTCAGCCGTGTCTTTGTACATGTAATAATAATTCATGTACTTTTTGTCGCCTTTTTTTGCCTTAAGAGCCCATTCATGCTCATCACTTGTGTGATTGAAGACAAAATCGAGTACCAGACGGATTCCTTTTTTGTGGAATTCATCTGCTACGAATTTCAAATCTTCAATTGTTCCAAGGCGAGGCTGAACTTTACGGTAAGAAGAGATTGCATAACCGCCGTCATTTTCTCCCTTAGGGCAGTCAAAAAGCGGCATAAGGTGAACGTAATTAACACCCAGCTCTTCAAAATAAGGAATTTTTTCTACAAGTGCGCGCAAATTTCCGGCAAAGAGATCAACATAGAGCATCATACCTACTGTTTTTTCGCTCTGATACCAGAAATCTTTTCCGCTCTGGGCCGCCTTTATTGCCTCATCATCAAGTTTGACCAGGCTTTTTTCGCGGGCCTTATTTGCATCTGACATGATTTTTTCCAGACGATTCATAATCTGGTAAAAATCCCATCGCTTACCGTACAGGCTGAAAAGCAGCTCTGTAAGGTTTGCCATATTTTGTTCAAGTTGAGTGTTATACATATTAAACCTTTATTGTGTCTTATTAACCTTTTACCGAACCTGCAAGAAGTCCGCGTACAAAGAATTTCTGCAATCCAAGGAATACACAAAGCGGCAGAATCAAAGAAACGAAGGCGCCGGCTGTAAGAAGATGCCAGTCAGTTCCACGGGTTCCAGCCATATTCATAAGGCGAACGGTTACAACTTCAAGATTCTGTCCGACACCGCCGCGGGCACCGCTGAGGAATACCAGGGCAACAAGCATATCATTCCAAACC
>NZ_JAFRNB010000093.1 GCF_017430385.1 Treponema sp. | reverse complement strand
TTTTCCGGGGCGTTGCGGGGTGCGGTTCAGGCATAGCCTTTACCGAGACTCGCCTAAAAACTTGCCTCGCAAGTTTTTTCGCTATTGCGAACGGCTCACTACCCCGCAGAGGGGGTAGCGGAAAAGCAACGCTTTGGAGCGAGGGGGAGACTTTCCCCTTTATAAAAATCAAAATAGGAGATGTGGATAAAAAACAGCCTGAAATATCGTCTGTTTTTTATCCTGACAAGTTTCCGTTGGAAACTTGCTCCATTAACGGCCGCTCCTCATTCCATTACGGAGCAGCTTAAAAAGCCAGTCGAATGTTGAAACATTCTTCCTGACTTTTTATAGGAGAAAAAAATGGATTCTGTAACATCAATTTTTGGTGAAAATGTTTTTAACGAAACCGTGATGAAAGCCCGCCTTCCAAAAGAGACTTTCAAACAGCTGATGAAAACGATTGATGACGGCGAAAAGCTTGCCCCAACCGTTGCAAATGTTGTCGCAAATGCGATGAAAGACTGGGCAATTGAAAAAGGTGCCACACATTTCACACACTGGTTCCAGCCACTCACAGGCACAACAGCCGAAAAACACGATTCATTTATCACACCTTCAAGCGAAGGCAAAGTAATCATGGAATTTTCAGGAAAGGAACTTGTTCAGGGCGAGCCTGACGCTTCTTCTTTCCCTTCTGGCGGAATCCGGGCCACATTCGAGGCACGCGGTTATACTGCATGGGATCCGACTTCCTACGCTTTCATCAAGGACGGCGTTCTCTGCATTCCGACGGCCTTCTGCTCTTACACCGGCGAGGCTCTGGATAAAAAGACTCCCCTTCTTCGCTCAATGGAAGCGATTTCAAAGCAGGCCGTGCGTGTGCTTCACCTTTTCGGAAACAATGAAGTCACCAGCGTAAAAACCACGGTTGGACCTGAGCAGGAATACTTTTTGGTTGACCGTGCAGCTTGGGAAAAACGCGAGGACTTGATTTTCACAGGCCGCACACTTTTTGGAGCAAAATCACCGAAAGGTCAGGAACTTGAAGACCACTACTTCGGTATGATTAAGCCTCGGGTTCAGGCTTTCATGAAAGACTTGAACGAAGAGCTTTGGAAGCTCGGAATCCTGGCTAAGACTGAGCACAATGAAGTTGCTCCTGCTCAGCACGAGCTTGCCCCGATTTTCTCTACGACAAACATCGCTTGTGACCATAACCAGCTCACAATGGAGATGATGAGAAAAGTCGCGGCAAAGCATGGAATGGTATGTTTGCTTCACGAAAAGCCATTTGCTGGCGTAAACGGAAGCGGTAAACATAATAACTGGTCCATTTCCACCAACACTGGAAAGAACCTTCTTGATCCCGGTGCCACACCTGAAAGCAACGCGCAATTTCTCCTATTCTTGTGCGCTGTAATCAAGGCTGTGGACGAGTATCAAGATTTGCTCAGAATCTCAGTCGCTTCGGCTGGAAACGACCATCGTCTTGGTGCAAACGAGGCACCTCCAGCGATTGTTTCTATGTTCTTGGGCGATGAGCTTTCTGAGATTCTTGACTGCCTCGAAGCAGGAAAACCTTATGGCAGCCACGAAAAAGAGAAGATGCAGATTGGCGTAACAGTTCTTCCTGACTTTAACAAGGACACAACTGACCGAAACCGAACTTCACCGTTCGCATTCACAGGAAACAAATTCGAGTTCCGTATGCTCGGTTCAAGCGAGTCAATCGCATGTGCAAACGTATTCTTGAACACAGCTGTTGCTGAGGAATTGGCTCAGTTCGCAGACGAGCTTGAAAAATCAAGCGACTTCAAGGGTGATCTTCACAAGCTCATTCTCAAGACAATCAAAGAGCACAAACGAATCATCTTCAACGGAAACGGCTACGATGATTCATGGGTTGCCGAAGCTGAAAAACGCGGACTTTTGAACTTGAAATCAACACCGGAAGCTCTCACAAAGATTCTGGACGAAAAGAATGTCAAAGTCTTTGAGAAACACGGAGTTTACACACCGGTTGAGCTTAAGAGCCGCTACGAGATTCACAATGAGAACTATTCAAAAATCATCAATATCGAAGCATTGACGATGATTGATATGGTCAAAAAATTGTATCTCCCGGCCGGAGCTAAATATGCTAAGTTCCTTGCAGATTCAGTTGCTGTCAAAAAATCAATCGGCGGTGCAGATGATTCTTACGAGTCAGACTTGCTCAAACGTGTCAGCGCACTCACAGGAAAAATCTACAGCGAAGTACAGAAACTTGAAAAAGCAGTTGACGGAGTTTCAAAACTCTCAGCAGCCGGCGAAATCGCACTTTACTACCGCAACGAAGTGTTCAGCGTAATGGGAACATTGCGTGAGGCAGTAGACGAGCTTGAAGGATTCGTTCCAAGTTCAGAATGGCCTGTTCCAAGCTACGGCGAACTTTTGTACAGCGTTAAGTAAGTGGAAAACTGAAAACGGAAAGTTGAAAAAATAAAAGTTGAGTTTTGCAAATCCACGGAATTGCAAAAAAAAGGCGCGAAGGAGTGAACCGGCTTACGAAAACACTCTGTTTGTGCTACCGCGTGAGCGGTAAAAGTATATAGTTTCAAGCACAAACAGCGTGTAGCAGGCTAGCCTGCGGTTTCGCTAAGCCGTTATCACGACTGGGAGCCGTTTTTTTGATACAGCCGGTAAATTTCAAAACTCGATCTTAAAAATTAACAAATGGCAATGGCGCCGCAGGGAATTTCTTACATGAGGAATTTTTCTGCGGCATTTTTTTAACTCTGGAGGTAAAAAAATGCAAGATTTATGGAGTGTATGGTTCTTGATTGGTGCCGCATTCGTATTCTGGATGCAGGCAGGTTTTGCGATGGTGGAGACTGGGTTCACACGCGCAAAAAACGCCGGCAACATCATCATGAAGAACCTGATGGACTTCTGTATCGGAACCGTAATGTGGTTTCTGATCGGTGCGTCAATGATGCTCAGTTTCACTGACCCGGTGACTGGCGAGGTGAGCAAGGGAATCTGGAGCGTGCTCGGAAAACCGGGATTTTCAGTTTTCAGCGATTACGCACACTTTGACTTTTCGAACTTCGTGTTCAACCTTGTGTTCTGTGCAACAACGGCGACAATTGTTTCTGGCGCGATGGCAGAACGAACAAAATTCAGCTCATACTGTATCTATTCAGCAATCATTTCGGGAATCATCTACCCTATCGAAGCTCACTGGACTTGGGGCGGTGGTTTTCTGGCACAGTGGGGCTTCCACGATTACGCAGGTTCGGCTTGTATCCACATGGTAGGCGGTATTTGTGCCCTGATCGGTGCTTGCATGGTTGGTCCTCGTATCGGAAAATTCACTCGTGATGCGGCAGGAAAGGTAACAAAGGTAAAGGCATTCCCAGGCCACAACCTTACAATCGGTGCTTTGGGTGTGTTCATCTTGTGGCTCGGCTGGTACGGCTTCAACGGTGCGGCTGCCACAGACGTTCCGACACTCGGCTCAGTATTTTTGACGACAACAGTTGCTCCGGCTGTAGCTACAGTCGTCACAATGATTTTCACATGGATTAAGTACGGAAAACCTGATGTTTCAATGTGTTTGAACGCTTCGCTCGCGGGTCTGGTTGCAATCACAGCTCCTTGTGACGTTACGGATTGTGCGGGTGCGGCAATCATCGGTGCAGTCGCAGGCTTGCTCGTAGTATTCGGAATCTGGCTCTTGGATTACAAGCTCCACATCGATGACCCGGTTGGTGCAGTTGCAGTTCACATGATGAACGGTATCTGGGGTACACTTGCGGTCGGTCTCTTCGCAACAAAGTCAGCTCCAGGATTTGAGCTTGCAGGAATCAAAGAAGGCTTGTTCTACGGCGGCGGATTTGAGCAGCTTGGAAAGCAGTTCGGCGGTATGTTCATCATCATGGTTTGGACAGTCGTAACAATCACAATCTTGTTCACAATCATCAAGAAAATCATGGGATTGCGAGTAAGCGTTGAGGAAGAAATCATCGGTCTTGATAAGATTGAGCACGGTTTGGATTCCAGCTACTCAGGATTCGATATCGAGCAGCACTATTCAACAGCAGAGCTTAAGGCAGCAGAAAAGGCTGGCGTAAAAGTGCCGGAAGAAAAGGCTGTGCCTGTGGTGAAAGTTCCTTCAAGCAAGCCGGACGCAAAGTTCCACAAGGTCGTTATCGTAACCCGTCAGACAAAGTTCGACGAAATAAAGTCCGCAATGAACGACATCGGTGTTACAGGTATGACAGTAACGAATGTACTTGGATGCGGTGTTCAGCACGGTGCGGGCGAGTTCTATCGTGGTGCACAAATCGATATGACACTCCTGCCTAAGATTAAGGTTGAGATTGTCGTAAGCGAAGTACCGGTTGATCTGGTTGTCACAGCCGCTAAGGAAGTTTTGTACACAGGCCACATCGGTGACGGAAAGATTTTCATCTACGATGTAGAGAATGTAATCAAAGTCCGAACCGGCGAAGAAGGATATGATGCATTGCAGGATTAAAAAATAAGCCCCGCACGGATGCGGGAAAAAAGCAAAAAGAGAAAATTCAAACGGCAAAGTCAACGATATTTGCCGTGTTTGCCGTCAGGTGAACAGAATTTTCTCGTACAAAATCCCTTGACAAATTTTTTATTCTCCTCAATACTGATAGTGGCACTATCACTTTTCTTTAGGAGGAAAATATATGAAAAAGTTAGTCGCAGTTCTTGCCGCATTGTTCGTTACGGCAGCATCAGTTTTCGCCGCGGACCCGGCTGCAGGTCTTTGGAAGAGCATTGATGACAAGACTGGAAAAATCACCGCAATCTGGAAGATTTACGAGGAAAACAACCAGCTTTTCGGAACAATAGCCGCAGTTGTGGACAATCCGCAGGATGTAATCGCAAGCGCGTGCAAAAAAAGCTACAAGAACTTCCCGGTCGCAGGAAATGTCAACGAGATGAAAACTGTCGGAACTCCGTGGATTTTCAACATGCAGAAAGAATCTGAGGGAAACTGGAGCAAAGGCAACATCATCGATCCAGGCTCAGGAAAAATGTACGGCTGCGTAATCAAACACCTCAAGACAGGCGAAAAAAACAAGGGTTTCACAGCAAAAGAACCGACTCTCGCAATGGCAGGAACAGTAGGCCCGATCAAGGTTTTCCAGTACTGGGTTCAGGCAAGTGAAGCCGACATCGCGAAAGTTCAGGAAGAATTCCCGGCAAAAGGAAACTAAGCAATTTTCAGTCACTTGCAAAAACAAGCTCTCGGTGGGAACATGACACTAGAATCCACGGTTGTGCGAAATTGGAAATTAGACTCGCTTCGCTCGCTCGCACAAAGTGGATTCGTGCCATAACCAAACAAGCACAACAACGCAAGTGCTTGCCACCTACGCTTGTTTTTACATTTACCTATAAATTTAATGCGGATTTGAAATTTATGAAAATTTTTTCACATAAATCTTCTATACTAAGGCCGCGAAGCTCGCACGCTCTCTGGTAGACTTTTTTGATGTCGCTGGGGAGCGTTTCTTTTTCGTCTTTTAGGGTCTGGTATGGGGCATCGGTTTCAAAGAGAATGTTCTGAATCGGGAGATTCTGAACACAGTCGATTGAGGCTTTTTTGCCGTTCAAAATCGGCTTTCCGAAGGAGAAAAATGCGTTGATTCCATGATTCTGGAGCGACAGGGCTTCTCTCAGGGTTCCGGGAAACGAATGGAAAATTACGGCGGGGAGTTTTTTAAGTTCCCTGGAATAAGTAAAGATTTTTTCGATAGATTTTCTCAGATGAAGGACAATGGGAACATTGTATTTTTGAGCAAGAAAAAGCTGTTCGTTGAAGACGATTTCTTGTTCCGGGGCTGTGGACTTGAACTCTGGGGTGAAAAAATCGAAGCCGCACTCACCTATCGCGATGATTTTTTTTTCGGCAAGAAGATTTTCAATAAACGAAAGTTCTTTATCGATGAAAGTTTTATCCCGTAATGCCGGTGACTGGGGATGGATGCCGTAACTAGCGAAAACCATGCTTGTTACTTCCGCGGTAGGTAGCGAGCGACCCGAAGGGGCAAAACCTGCGAGGCAAGTTTTGAGCGAGTCTCGGCAAAATCTAAGATTTTGACGCGGATTCAGTTCCGCGGTAGGGATTGTAGGGGCGGCGTAAGCCGTTGCGTTAGCAATGGAGCGATAGCGGAACCCCGAAAAGCCCGACGGTGAAGCAGGCTGAAAGGCGGCTTCACCGTACCGCCCTAATGATTCAAATTCTTCTTTTGAATGGCAGGAAGTGACGCAAAAATATTGCTCGGACTCGGCGAAAACCGGCTCCTTTGAGTGAGAAAGATGGATGTGGGCGTCGCAGTATCTTGTCAAAACGGCTCCATTTGTCTAAAATTCAACTTAAATTGTTATCATGAAACAAAAAAGTGCTAAAACTTTTTTCTAGTATACCGAAAATATAAATGTAGGGCATCACCCTGCGATAAAATTTGAAAAGTTCGTCCAATTTTGGGCTGGGAGGATTATTATGGGAACATACACACTTAAAAGCATTGGAAGCACTTCAGATTACATGACAGTCGTCCGCGAAATGGATGACGGCTATGTTGTTCGCATCGTGCGTGACAAAGACGGATATGACGATGTTACGACCGACTACATCAGCAAGGCACTTTTTGAGAGCTGCGTAAGAACGGGGTACCTCACAAAGGTTTCAGAAACTGAGAAAATGGCGGCTAACGCTTAAGGAATTATTGGATAATACAAAAAGCGGGCTCTCGGTGTGAACCTGCCAAACAACTCGCGGTGAACATAGACATCCATGTCTTGACGAGTTTTTGACAAGCAAAAACTCGCGGGTCAACGAGCTTTTCGCCACCTCCATGTGGCGAATTTTCTTGATAATCGAAAATCGTCTTGCTTTAACCAGCTCGACGATTTTTTTTCGCCCTAAACATTTGCCGTTTTTTCACCTTTCCGTTTCCACAATCTTACAGGCGGACTGGAATCTTTCTTCTATGTCCATGACTTGCGGAAGCCAGTGGATTTTTATGCCTTTTTTTTCCATGCAGCGGAACCAGGTTTCCTGTCTCTTTGCGAACTGTCCGATTGCAATCTGGAGAAGTTCTTTCATTTCTTCTTTTGACTTGTATTTTCCCTGGAGATAGTCGCTTACGAAACGATATTCAAGGCCCAAAGCCTCAAGGCGGCTCCATTCGGCTCCGTTTTCGCTTTTGTTGGCGTGGAGATTCTCAACCTCTTCGATTAAACCTTCTTCCATGCGGTCGGCCAGGCGTTTGGCAATCCGGCTTCGGACAAGAGTGCGGTCCAGGGTCGTTCCAATTACGAGAGGATTGAGCTTTGGGCGGGATGCACGGAGCTTTTCGCGCGCGATTCTGCACTCCTCTGAAATATTGAAGCGGTTTATGAGGATTGATTTTATCATTCGCTCTTTGTCACCGAATTCGGAAGTATTGTGAAGTTTTTCTTTTTCGTTTATGAGAATCTGCTTGAGTTCTTCTTCGGTCTTTGTCGCCAGGACTTCCCTCTCGCCCGGCTTTTCAACAAAGGGAATCATATCGTATTCGTGAAGGATTGAATCGACATACATGCCGGTTCCGCCAACGCAAATAGGGAGTTTTCCGCGGGAAGTTATGTCTTTGAAAGCCTTGTAAAAATCTTCCTGAAAATCGAAAAGATTGTATTCACGGTTAAGGTCGCACACATCGATCAGGTGATACGGAATGGCTTTGCCGTTGAGGGTGTAGTCGGCCAAATCTTTGCCGCTTCCGATATCAAGGCCTTTGTAAACCTGACGAGAATCTGCGCTGATAATCTCACCGTTGAACTTGTCGGCGAGCCGGACACCTATTGCGGTTTTGCCCACAGCGGTTGGTCCGATTACGAAAATACAATTATATGACACGGCACACCGCACATTTTAGATATTCACTCTTCGGATAGCCCAGAAGAACCGGATGGTCAGGGCCGGCACCGAATTTTGCTAGAACCTGAACGCGTTTTTTAGAGTCCTCGGCGGCTTTCATTACCATGCCGTAGAAATGCTCACTATCAAAGAAATATGAGCACGAGCAGGTGACGAGAATGCCGTTCGGATTGAGAAGACGCATCGCACGAAGGTTGATTTCTTTGTAGCCGCCGTACGCTTTTTCGATGTTCTTGGCGGTTTTGGTGAATGCTGGCGGATCAAGAACGATTACATCAAATTTTTCTCCGTTCTTTTCGTATTCTTTGAGAAGGTCGAAAACATCGGCACAGACTGCTTTCATTTTTTTGCCAGCCTGATTCAATTCAATATTTTTGTTCACAAGCTCCACTGCCTCTGGCGAGATGTCAACGGAAATTACTTCCTTTGCCCCGCCCTTCACTGCGTTCAAGCCGAATGCACCAGTGTGAGTGAATGTGTCCAGAACCCGCTTTCCTTCGCAAAGGCCTGCCACATATCGGCGGTTATCTTTCTGGTCGAGGAAGTAGCCTGTTTTCTGACCGTTTGCCAAATCGACTTCAATAAGAACATCATTCTCGCGAATTACGATTTTTTCTTCGCGGACTTCACCTTCCCATGCAGAACGGAGAGAAAGGCCTTCCTTTTCTCGGCTCGGAGCATCGCTTTTTTCGTAGATTCCGTATGGCTTGATGATTTTTCGGAGCGCGTGCAAAATCTCCTTTCGGAAAACTTCGCAGCTCAAAGTTGAGAACTGAATCACAAGATAGACATTTTTGTTCACATCACAATATCGCTCAACGATAAGGCCTGGGATAAAATCAGCCTCGCCGTAAACAAGTCGGTATGAGTCTTTGATATTGTAGTGAAGCTTTCGAAGGTCGTAAGCGGCCTGAATTTTTGCATCGTAGAAAGCCTGCGGGTCTGCCATAATCTGGTCAGCATGCTCAGTGCCAATCATGCGCACGGTGATTTTTGACTTCTTGTTGATTACACCGCTTCCCAAAAATGCGCCTGCGTTGGCAAAAACTTCGACCACACTTCCGTCTTCAACTTCGCACTCGGCAAGGGATGTCTGCTTTACGCCACCCTCTGAATCATATTTTACATGGGAAATCTCGTTATCGAACACCCACGGAAAGCCCTGCTTAAGCTCGGCTTCTTCTTTTTTGTTCAAAAATACTCTTGCGTACATGCCAGATAGTATAGTTTTTTTTAGAAGGAGCGACAACTATTGCAAAAAAAAAATAAGATAGCAAATTTTATAAAAGAAAGTTTCCATCCAATTCTTTTTTTCCATAAATTGCAATAACAACTTGAAACAACAAATTTGTTAAGCTGTTTTTCTATAAATTTTATCTAACTCAGCTTCAAATAGTTGAGCTGGAGTTTTATAACCCAATATTTTTCTAGGAAGATTGTTCATCCAGTCTTCCA
>NZ_JAFRNB010000092.1 GCF_017430385.1 Treponema sp. | reverse complement strand
GGACTACGAAAACGAATATTCATACCTCTACCAGCTCACCAAAAAGACCGACCTGACCGCCGACCGCACGGGAAACTTAGTAACGCTCCGTGTCACCGACGGCGGCTGGAAAATGGACATGCTGCTTTCTCTGGATAAGTAAATTTACGCGCGGGATAGTAGTGGCGCGAAGCGTTCCCGGAGCCTGCTCCGGGAATGGAGTGCGGCCAGCACGGAACCACGGATAGCCCGTTGCAAGTTGATTCGCGCAAAAAATAATCATATCTTTCCTTAAAATCTTACAAGACTTCAGGACTTGAAATTAGGGTATTTCGTGTTATACTCTAGGTTTAATAGGAAAAAAGAAATATGAGAAATACCCCCCCTATCGTATAGTAAACAGGCGTAGCGTTTCAATTTTTACTTTCATTTTTTTCATTCTTATTTCTATCTGCTCCTGCGCTGATGTAAATTCCCCAGACGGCAACTACTCAAATGGACAGGAAAACTCCACCGCAATTAATGATTCTTCCTCAACCGGAGAAAATGTCCCGCAAAAAGTCCGCCTGAAAGTTGAGTTTTCAGAGACTCAAAGCCGCACAGTTCTTCCAAACATAAATTTTTCAAGTTTTACGCTGAAAGGCAGGTACGGTCCAAATGGAGCAGAAGTCACTCTGGCTCAAACTGACACAAAAGTACAAATGTGTGCCCAGACAATCGAAGTTCTGAGCGGAACATGGACTTTCACAATGATTGCAGAAATCGCAGACATGAAATCGGTTGTAAACGGAGTAAAACAATTTTCAGAAACCAAAACACTTAATATCGAGCATGCAACCGGCTCAATTTCATTCGATTTAAAGCCTGTCACAGCTGACGGCACGGAAATTGAAAAAGGCGGAATTGATATTACAATCGCACTTGCGGAAGGCGCCAAAACTCCCGGCGAAGCAAAAGCCAGCTTGATAAAGAGTGGAGCAACAGATCCTGTCGCGTCAAAGTCATTTTCAGCCCTTGCCGCAGGAAGCTCAATCAATTTTGCTGTCACAGACCTCGAAGAAGGAACTTACAATGTTGAGATTGATTTCTTTACGACAGACGGAACAAATTCTGTCAGGCAAAACAGCTGGAAGGCCTATGCCCGAATTTCCAGAGGCTTAAAATCAATTTGTACAGTGAGCAATTTCAACCTGAATGAAGTTTATTCCATTGAATATAAAAATATCGTAATTCCTGACGACATAACTGACGGAACAGTTTTACCGGCAAAGTATTCACGCTTCAGTACCGTTCCGATTCCTGCGTGTGACAGAGTAAACGAATTCTTCCTGGGCTGGTACAGAAGCGAAGATTTCTCAGGCGAAAAGGTGACGGAAGCAATTGCACCGAATTCGCAGACCGGGGATTTAAAACTCTACGCATGGTTCGTAAAGCCTGAAATCTATGTAAAAAATGGCGGTCTTTCAACAAACAACGGTCTCACCGAAGCTACGGCAGTTTCGAGCATCTCTGATGCGGCCGGCGTAATTGATTATTTGTACGGCGTAAAATCCCAGAAATATCCATACACGATAAAAATTTGCGGCGCGGTTTCCGGCTTGCAGTCAATAATCGATACGGCTTTTTCTTCTTCTAAAGTTGAATCAATCACAATTGAAGGAAATACCGGCAATACAGCAGATTCGCTCAGCGGCTCAGGTTCGACAGGCTCAGTTCTTACAATAAATTCAGAAATTCCTGTTACAGTCAAAAACCTCACAATCACAGGCGGCTCCGCAGAAAACGGCGGCGGGGTCAACATCACAAAAGGCACTCTTTCTCTGGCGTCCGGTGCAAAAATTACAGGAAACTCTGCAAGCGAAAAAGGCGGCGGGATTTATCTTGCAGGCGAAGATTCTGTCTTAAAAGTAAGCGGAACACCATTCGTCAGCGGGAACACAATAACGGGCACAACAACTGCCTCAAATGTTTATCTTCCAGACGAAAAAACAATCACTGTTACAGGCGCGCTTTTTGAAGGGACTTCAAGGGCAAAAATCGGAGTCACCACGGAAACGACCCCAGAAATCGGCTCTTCCATACCATTTACAAGCAATTACGGATATAAAACAGGTGGATTTAATGCGGGAAAAGTCCCGGGCTATTATTTTACGGGCGACGTTTCAGGAATCAGCTATGACCTGACAAGCGGTGAAGGAATACTCACATTGAGCGGCGGAAAAATTGACACAGAATCTTTTTACGGCGACATAAGTTTTTCTGCCGACAAAACATGGATAAAGCCGTCGGATTCAAGCAAAACAATCACTTTCACGGCAAAAGAAACTGTGGGCAATGAAACAAAGGCAATTACAATCGGAAGCGGAGAAGATGAAATCAACTGTACATATAAGCTCTTCTGCCACTCTGAAGTTGTTCCAACAAACAAATATACAGCATCAGGCGCAACAGTCACTCTGGGTGATTCACTGCCGGAAGAAAAGTACATCGTAAATGTAAGGGGTGTTTACAAGGGCACAACTTACAGCGCGGCATTTGAGGTTGAGCTTAATAAAATCCGTCCGGGCTTCGTGCTTGTTCCGGCTGGTGGCTACACCCGCTCAACTGCCGGTAATAAAAACTCAACAAGTGCTACAAACACATGGAATATCAATATTACAAAAGACTTATATGTATGCGACCACGAAGTAACTCAAAAAGAATGGTATGACCTCATGGGCGTAACGCAGGCAGAAATGACCACAACTGATAAAGGACGCGGAGACAACTACCCTGTCTACTATGTGAACTGGTATGGAGCAGTTTTGTACTGCAACAAACTTAGCCAGAAAGACGGCCTACAACAAGTCTACAGTATTTCATCATATAACGGTTATTCAAGCATTCCTATTAATGACCGCGACCTTCCTAACAACAGTCCATGGCTTAGTATTTCAGCAGACTTTTCTAAAAACGGCTACCGCCTGCCAACTGAAGCTGAATGGGAATACGCAGCTTTAGGCGACTATAAAGATAATGCCAACTGGTTTGGTAATAATGCAGTATTTTCTGGTTATAACGGAAGCAACAGCCTTGGTGACTACGCATGGTATAGCAGCAATTCCGGAAGCAAGACTCACGAAGTAAAAGGAAAACTTCCCAACAGCTACGGACTTTATGATATGAGCGGAAATGTAATGGAGCTGTGCTGGGATTTTTATGATAAAACTGCCTATACTATAGTCAAAAACTGTAACGATCCGGTAGTTTACAAAGCCAATGGTTACAGTTATGTAGCACGGGGCGGAAGCTTCTCTAGCTCAAGTTGTTCGGTTAGTGACCGACTTGATAATTATAATAGGACAAACTATCCTGACTATCGGACTACATCTATGGGATTCCGCGTCGTCCGTAATGCGCGTTAATTAAGGAGAGATTCAAATGAAAAAGTTTTTATTATATATTTTTGCCTGTATAGCACTTGTTTTTGCATCTTGTACAAATATCACCTCAGACAACGACGGAATAGAGAAAAAATCTAATTTTGCGAAAATTTCAGGCTTTGTTTCAGCAGGAGGAGCATTTCCGGAAGAATATGCCGATTTTTTGAACGCCGCATTAACTGCCTCCCCTTCCCGCTCAGCTTTTCCTTCCATTTCCGGCGCAGAATTCATTTACAGCATAGAAGCCGTGAATGTAGCCGACAGTACCGACAGGCATGCGGCCGTAATAGCAGACGACAAAAAATCTTATACAATCATTATTCCAAGTGAGCAGGCAAAGACTTACAAACTGAAAGCAGGCGTAAAATTATCTGCGACAGGTCCTGACATTTTAAGCGATGAGAGCGACGAATTTGAAATTTCCCCGGAAAACATGATTGTCGCAAAGAACATTACTCTAAAATTCAGCAATTCACCGACAGACAAGGGAAATATCAGCCTAAAAGTCACAGTTCCTGATAGCATTCTTTCGGCATCTATGAAATACGGCACAACAACAATGCAGGGAACAAAAAGTGGCAGTGAATTCACCTTTTCAAAAACAAATCTTGCACCCGGTACATATCAGGCGACTTTTAATTTTTACTCAAAGGCCAGCCAGCAGGGTGAACTTCTTTATTCATTTGAAGAAACTGTAAATGTCTACGGGAACATGACCACAAACACATGGTTTCAGAACGGAAATTCTCCATGGCTGAAAACAATAAAAACAGAAGATTCCATAACTACAACATGTGAAATCACAAAAATTATGGAAACCGACTTTAAGCAGACAAAAATCTATGTTGATACCACGGCTTCTTCCTCAGAAGAAAACGGAACATCAATAAATCCATGTAAAACATTTTCTGCAGCCCTTGCAAAACTTACCGACTCTACGCGGGATTACACAATTCTGGTGAGAGGAAATATTACCGGCAATCTGGAGATTTCCGGCACACCCGCTGCAAAATCAATCACAATCCGCGGTGCAAACGGCCTTGATGCAAGCGGAGAACCACAGGACAGTCTTGACGGAAATCAGACAGGAACAGTCCTTAAAATCAGCACGCAGGTTCCTGTCATTCTTCAAAACATCGAAATAAAAAACGGAAAAACGCCCCAGAAAGGTAACGGAATTTTCAACAGCGGAAAGCTTACCCTTTTAAGCGGAACTTTCATCAGGAACAATAAAAGTGTCGGAACAGGAGGCGGAATTTACAATCAGGGTGAAGTATACATGCTCGGCGGCATTATTTCTGATAATGATGCAGATACGGGAGGTGGAATTTATAATGCCGATGTCGGAAAGCTTGAGATAAAAGGCGGTGAAATTTCTGGCAATAATTCCAGTGACGGGGCCGGACTTTATTTGACAAATAATTCTGGTAAAACAGGCTATACACAGATTTCCGGCGGAAAAATCAGTGGCAATTCAGTTGAAAATAAGGGGGCCGCCATTTATGTAGATACTGATTCAGTCTTAAAAATGAAAGGCGACTTCTACATTCCATACGACAACGAAAAGAAAAATGATGTTTATGTTGCTTCAACTTCTTCGATTAAAATCAGCGGAAAACTTACTCCGCCAACAGAATGTTCAGACGAAATTATGGCAACATTAACCCTTAAAAGCGACCTGTACAGTTCAACAGCGGCAGTTATTTCATTAGACACTTCTCCAAGTCCTGCCACAACCCTTGAAGAAGAATATTATAAGTTTAAAATAGCGGCATATAACAGTAGTAACTATGGATTGAACAAAGAGGGTGAGCCAAAAACAATAATCGGCACAAAGGCAAAGGCAAATGCTGTTGGAGACATCGTGTTTAAAGACGGTAGTGCCATTTCAAAAAATGAAACACTTACAAATGAGCAAAAAAATAGCTCAATTGCGGTCATTTTTTATAAGGGAACTGGACTGAATAATGGGGATGACATTACAACGGTAAGAACATTGGGAGTTGGTGTTGTATATGACACCAGCAAGGGGTACCTGTGGTGTAAAAGAGAAGCCAGTGCTTATTATCAAGAAATTCCGAATATATTGTGGGCTACTGATTCATACAGGAATGATACGCATTACAGTAATGTAGATTACAATGGAAGCGATAATTTTCAAGAAATTGCAAAGCTTTGTAGTGATACAAATACAGCAGGTAATTATCCCGCATTTGAATATGCTCAAAACTATAAAAATGCGCTGGGAACTCGCTTGTCAGGAAGTTCACTTTTTGAAACCGGCTGGTTTGTTCCAACGGTTGGCGAGCTATGGGAATACATGATAGTTTACCAAAATACTGTAAGATCATTAATAAGTAAATGCGGAGGAAACAACCCTACCGTTAGCGATAAAACATGCTTTTGGACATCAAATTCTAGAGGTGCACAACTTTCCCGTGGCTTAAAATTCTGGGATTCTTTTCATAATCATAGAGACTCAGGCGACTCACAATATGATCCATACTATGTTCTGGTAATCCATGAATTCTAAAATCATGCCACTTTATCTTCTGTCAGCCTCTAAAAACCGCTTGCCGTAGTTTTTAGAGGCTTTCATTGTTTATAGATGAGCTTTATTTTTCTGCGCTCTGATTTTCTTCTGATTCAACACCCCAGCGAAGATAAATATTTGCCAGGATTGCGCCTGAAATATTATGCCAGACAGAGAAAACGGCTCCCGGAACTGTTGCCATTGCAAGACCTGGGAAGGCAGTTGCCGCGAGGCTTGTCGCAAGACCTGAGTTCTGCATACCGATTTCGACAGAGAGGGCCTTTGTTTTTGCTGCGTTGAGGCGCAAAATCTTTCCGAGACCGAAACCGCATCCGTAGCCCAAAAGATTGTGCAAAATTACAACAACGAATACAAGTGCGCCGGTTGAAAGGATTTTTGCCGAGTTATGGGCAACAACTGTCATTACAATCATACAAATCGCGATAACTGACACAAGCGGCAGGATTTTTACGAGCTTCTGTGTGAACTTTCCGAAAAGCTTGTTGATGATGAAGCCCAGTCCAATCGGCACGATTACGACTTTTACGATTGAAAGGAACATGGCGAGAACATTTACATGTACTGTGGTTTTAAGCAAAAGGTAAGTGATTGCCGGTGTAAGAATCGGGGCGAGCAATGTATTTACGCTTGTCATTCCGACAGAAAGAGCGACATCACCCTTTGAAAGATATGTGATTACATTGCTGCTTGTTCCGCCAGGACAGGTTCCGACAAGGACAACGCCTGCCATGAGAGCCGCATCAAGGCCGAAAATTTTGCTCAAGAGGAAAGCAAGAGACGGCATGATGATGAACTGAGCGGCACAACCGATAAAAATATCTTTTGGCCGGGTAAAGACGAGCTTGAAGTCTTCGAGACGGAGGGTTAAGCCCATTCCGAACATAACGACCATCAAAAGATAGTTGACCCAGCTCACAGAAATCCAGAGGCCTGTTTTGGGTACGAACAATGACAATGCGGCGAGCACAAGAACGATTACCGCCATCATTTTTCCGACAAAGTTGCTGATTTTTTCAAGAACATTCATTTTGTTACCTCGTGATTGTTTTTATATATAGTAACATTTTAGTGACTTGTACTTTTTGTTTCAATATTTTATTTTGCGCGAATCAACTGTCTCCGGGTGTTGCGTGGTTCGGTAACCCTCATTCCTTCGCTTCGCTCGTCGCGCTGCTTCGGAACGGCTTCGCCGCCACTTCACCCCCGCGCGTGAATTCTGTTAAAATGAAGGCATGAATATTCTTCGAGAAGGGCTTTTGAAGCTCGGATTTGATAAGGACAATTTTTCTGGGATTCCAGTTCTCCCGATTGATGAGCTTGAAGCCAAAATGGAAAAATACATTGCCATTTTGCAGGAATACAACGCAAAATTCGATTTGATTAACGCTGATGAGCACGACGAAATTGCAGTAAAGCACATTCTGGACAGCCTTTCAGGGCTTCCAAAGATTTGCGAGATTCTTTCACGAGCTAGCGATGCTGATTCGCTTTCACTTGCGGATATTGGAAGCGGGGCGGGCTTGCCTGGCATTCCTCTTTCGGCAGCCCTTCCACAGTATAAATTCACTCTGATTGAGCGAATGACCAAACGATGCGCTTTTTTGAATCATTGTGCGGCTGAGCTTGAGCTTAAAAACGTCACTGTTGAAGAAAATCAGGCGGAGCGTTTGGAGCAAAAACGGTTTGATTTGTGTGTTTTCCGTGCTTTCCGACCGCTGGAGAAAAAAATGGCAAAAGTGCTGCTTCGTATTTTAAAAGACGGCGGGTGTTTGGCGGCTTACAAGGCAAAAAAAGCAAATATAATAGAAGAAATGGAAGGGCTTCCACAAAAGCCAAAATATGAAGTTTTTCAGCTCGTTGTTCCTTTCCTCACGGAAAATGCCGGCGAGGAAGAGGAGCGCGAGCGTAATTTAGTTGTTATTGAGCGTTAGGGATAGTAGTGGCAGCCCGCAAGGGCTGTTCCGTAGCGAAGCGAAGAGCGAAGCGAAGAAATGAAGCCGAAAGGCGGAACCCGCAAGAATGGCAAAGCCATTCTTGTAACGAGTTTGCAAGCAAACTCGCGATAGCCCGACCGCTGCTTGTCAGCGGTAACGCCATTGGTTGTCGGCGTTATTTGAACGCCATGCGTTTTCGGCGTTACTTTACGCTCTACTGAACCAGACCTTGAATCACCAAATCAATGCTTGCCTTGACTTCGGACACATCACTTTTGTTGATTACGGCGATTTCAAAGATTGCGCTTTCAACCAGAGAATAGAGCATTGTGTTTACAGTTTTGACAGGAAGTTTACGGAATTCACCGCGCTTCTGCCCCTGAATGATAATCATGCTCAAAAGGTGCTTGATTCGGATTACACGGCGGTTTACCCGTTCTTCGGCATTCACCCCGGTTTTCTGCAGGTTAATCAGATAAATCAAAAGGACATTGAACAGAGGACGGTTCTGCTCGCAAATGTCAATAATCCAGTACATAATCCGACGGAGACATTCTTCAGCGCTCAAAGTTTTGTCGGCAAGGATTTCCATAAGTTTTACTTCAAGTTCGCCTGTCATCTGCTTGATGCTCCAGGTGAAGATTTCTTTTTTGTTCTTGAAGTAGATGTAGAGCGTGGTACGAGTGATTCCACAGGCATCAGCAATCTTTTGGAAGGTCACATCATCGTAACCTTCGCGCGTGAACAACTCCAGTGATTTTTCGAGAATCTCATGTTTGCGTTTGTCGTGTTCGACGATGATTGCCATTATCTTCTGCCCCGGTTAGAGTTAAACTTGCTGCGATTTGGCTTTCTGTTCCAGTCGCCTCTTTCGCCACCTTTACCCTCGGAACGGCCTTTCTTTTCTTTTTCTGTGCCGTTGTACATGTAGAAAGTGGTGTCAAGATTGCCGGCTTTGAGGTCTTTGAGCGTGCTTGCGTAGTGCGCGATACATTCCTGGAAATGTTTGTTTGATGTGATTACGCCGATTTCCCAGTTCGGGAAGTCTGTGAAGAGCGAAGACATTTCGCGGTAAAGCTGTTTTGCCTGCTCCTCTTCGCCCAGTCGTTCACCGTAAGGCGGGTTGCAGATAATGAGACCTGATTCGTAAGGTGCGTGAAGGTCTTTGAAATCCGAGACATCAAAATCCGGGCGTTCGATTCGGGCATCGCTTCCAATCATCTGGAGGGCGCGGCCTGCCATAACACATGCGTGCTCGGCGTTTGTTCTTGCGCGCTGGACAGCACCTGGATCGATGTCCGTGCCTGTGATTCGACATTCAACATCAGTGCGGATTTTTTCGGCTTCGGCACATTTGATTTCGTGTGCACGGTTTGCGTTAAAAATAGGAAGATTTTCAAGCGCGAACCTGCGGCCAAAGCCAGGGGCTACATTGTGCGCGTAAAGACATGCTTCGATTGGCAAAGTGCCTGAACCGCAGAACGGGTCGTGGAGCGGAGTTTTTCGCCTCCAGAGCATGAGCTGGAGCATGACGGATGCCGTTGTTTCACGCAATGGTGCAACTCCGCCGTCTGTGCGGTAGCCGCGTTTGTGAAGAGGGAGACCGCTCAAATCCAAGCAAATCTGAGCCTCGTCTTCAGTGATGAAAACGCGGATGTCACTTTCTTCGCCTGATTCTGGAAGGCTCGACATGTGCCAGACATCGCCGAGTTTTTTGTAAATTGCCTTCTGAACAATTCCCTGAACTGCATGTTCTGAATTCAATCGAGATTTGTAAGTGCGAACTTTATCAACAGTTACTTTTGAATCTTTTTTGAGGAAATCCTGCCATGAAACTGAGTAAACGCCGTCAAAAAGCTGGTCAAAATCTTCTGCGTGGTAGCGGGCCATTTCAAGATAAACACGGTCGGCCGTGCGGAGACAGAGATTGCTGCGGAAAAGCGCGTCGTCATCACCTGTAAAAAAAACGCGTCCAGGAGCATTGCCTGCGAGCTTATAACCAAGGAGCTTGATTTCGTTTCCTAAGATTTTTTCTGCGCCAACAGCGCATAGTGCTACGAGTGTATTCATAAGCACAGTCTACACTAAAATGACATTTTTGTCAAAAGTGTCATGCAAAACAGATTTTTCACTCTTTTCTCGTTTTCCACATCCTGCGGAGGATTGCTTATGCTGTCTCATATTGTGGTTAAATTTATTTATCTGTGCTAAAATATTGGTGAGAGGTGAAATATGATTTATCCTTTTATGACTTTACCTGATGATACGGAAATTACTCATACAGAAATGCGCGAAGACGGTACAGTAAAGGTGTATATTGAGACTCCTGATGAAAAAGACGGTTTTCATAATGTCGAATGCATTCTCCCGCAAAAAAAATGGGAGAAAATCAACGGGTATTCAGAAAAAGAGATGAACTATTACAAAGAACTCATAGATTCCACAGCTCATCTGATTCTTGAATTTTCACAAACTGGAGGAATTTTAAATGCCTCAAATTTTTAAGGTCGGCTCATACTGGATATATTTTTGGTCAAATGAAAATGAACCTGTGGAACCTGTCCATGTCCATGTTGCGGAAGGACGCCCTGTTGCAAATGCAACAAAGATTTGGATTACAAAAGATGGTAAATGCAGCCTCTGTAACAATAATTCTAAAATTCCACAGCGAGTTTTAAACAGCATAATGAGACTTATTGAGTCTCGAAGCTTTGAAATAATTTCTGAATGGCAAGAACGATTTAAGCAGGTTTCTTTCTATTGTTAGAACAGCTTGAACCTGTAAGAAAAGCACAAGTCGAAATATCTTGCCCCTGCCCCGCCGTCGGCTTCATTTGATTTTTTGTAATTGGATTCCGAGCTTTTCTTTTCATAATCATCACCGCGGAGAACCCGCATATAAAAATAATTTGCGTTCAAGCAAATTGAATGTCTGTCATTAATTTTATATTCCGCACCAAGCTTCCACTTGAATGCCCCGAAAAATCCTGTCGTAAGATCTGCGTAATCAATTTCTTTTATTAGATGTGAATCATAGGAAACCGCATACACATAAGGCGCGAAGAAAAATCCTGTATTAAAAATCAATGTGTTTGAATATGGAGCCAAAAAAGAAAAATCGGTTCCAAGCCAAAGACAAGTGAACTCTCTTTTGTAGGAAATCACATCTTGTCCAGCAAAGCTATAGATAGTTTGATGCGCGGTATCATTATAAGGATACAATCCACCGCCCGTTTTTGATTTCCCATACCATGCGGTGCCACCGTTTGCGGTGAATTTAATAATCTGCCGTTCAAAAGCAATTGCAGGTTCTATGCTGAAATATTCCATGATAGGAAATTTATATCCGCCCTTAACTCCGAAAGAAATATCATAATCAAGATAGTTGTCGCTTTCAGAATAATTAGTTTTAACTGTATTTCCTCCGCCTGCCACCGTTTTTTCGATATTCTGCCAGTCCGAATCTATCATCAAGCCCGTTTTTCGCGGGATTCCGAATTTTACGCCTGTTTCTATAAAAAATTGATTCCAGCCGCCCTGAACATTCAAGCCACAATACCACTCAGGCTTGATTTCCCAGTTCAGTTCACTCAATTTGTCATAAGAAAATTTTGATTTTTTTGAAAAAACATACTCATTCACCTGCCCCCACTTCATGCCGAAAAGCGGCTCCACGGAAAGCGAAAAATCCTCAAGATTAACAGCAAATGCTGAAAACGAGAAAAATGCGATTGCAAGTGAAAGAATGAGTTTTTTCATCATAGAAATTTATTTTAATACAGATTCATACTTATTACGAGAATTTAAGAAATTTTTTATTCTCCGAGAGGGTCAACTCCGAAAATATTGGCAAGCTGCTTGCGGGTGGCATCCATGTCCTTTGGGTATGGAGCTGTGAATGTGACTTCCTCGCCAGTTTTTGGATGCTTGACCATGAGCTTGTATGCGTGAAGTGCGAGGCGGCTCAAAAGCGGGCGTTCTGCCTTTTCGTCACCGTTCCAGCGTTTTTTGATTTCGGAAAGGAGAACTGGGTGCTGATTGCCAGAATAGAGCGGGTCACAGACGATTGAGATTCCAAGTGACTGCAAGTGAGCACGAATCTGATGCGTTCGGCCTGTGTGCGGACGTGCTTCAACCCAGGAATATGGGCCACAGTTCCCGATGTTTTTGAAATCAGTGATTGCTACTTTTCCGTATTTTTGATTCAAGACTGTGCGGTGGCGTGCGTCTCCATCGACGAGCAATTTTGAATCAACTTTCTTGGTTTCCCACATCGGATGTCCGAGAACAAGTGCGTGATAAATCTTTGTGACTTCGCGTTTTTCAAACTGCATTGAAAGATTTTTGTGAGCTTCTGGATTTTTTGCATAAATTACGCAGCCGGAAGTGTCTTTGTCGATTCGGTGGACAGCAAACAATTTGCCGAATTCTTTTTCGGCTTCTACATCAAGGCGCGGCGCATCCTCGTCATAGCGGTCAGCGGCAATCAAAAGCCCGCTTCGCTTGTTGAGAACAACAATGTCATCATCATTATAAATTACTGTGTAGTCTGGTGTTATTTTCATTTCTCTTCAATTATATCAGAAAATACAGAAAAAGTCAGTGGTGAGTGTAAAAGTCACAGGCAGGGGCTCCGCATTATAAAATGTTTGCTGCTAAAAATGGCTTCCAATTTGCCCATTTTCTGCCTTTTTGTTACAATCTGCGCATGCCTTTTTATGCGTTTTTGATTGTCTGTCCAATGCTTTTTCTGGCGGGTTTTGTTGATTCTATTGCGGGGGGCGGCGGATTAATTTCACTTCCGGCTTATCTTTTTGCCGGGCTTCCGATTCATACGGCTATTGCGACAAATAAATTTTCTTCAACATGCGGAACGGCTCTTGCGACAGCCAGATTTATCAAGGAAAAGCTCGTTGTTGTTCGCCTCGCGATTCCTTCGATTTTCTGCGGATTTTTGGGTTCTTCGATTGGTGCAAAACTTTCGCTTCTGGTGTCGGAAGGTGTGTTGAAATCTCTGCTTCTGGTAGTTCTTCCGATTGCAGCTTTTTGTGTTCTGAACAAGAGGATTTTTAAAGCGGGTGAAAATGCTGAATTGAAATGCGACACTAAAACATTTGCCGTCGTCATGATTTCAGCTCTTTTAATCGGTGTTTATGACGGTCTTTACGGGCCTGGAACTGGAACTTTTTTGATTATCGCTTTCACAGTTTTTGCAAGAATGCCAATCCGAAGTGCGAATGCTCACACAAAAGTGATTAATCTTTCGACGAATGTTGCCGCTCTGGTAGTTTTTTTGCTTCACGGACAAGTTTTGATTCCGCTTGGGATTGCGGCGGCTCTAAGCAATATGCTTGGAAATTATTTCGGCTCAGCTCTTGTGATGACGAAAGGCCCTAAAATAGTAAAGCCTCTCATCATCATTGTTTTAATTCTTCTTCTTGTGAAGATTATTGCTGGCTTTTAGCGGCAAGTTTTGCCTCACGCTTTTTCATAAGATTTGCGACGATAACTGTACAAGAAGCATCGCCTGTGATGTTGAGCGTTGTTCGTCCCATGTCGAAGATTCGGTCAACGCCAGCAACAAGTGCGATTCCATCAACCGGGAGACCAACCGAAGTAAGAACCATTGCGAGCATGACCATTCCGGCTCCAGGAACACCGGCCGTACCGATTGAAGCGAGTGTTGCGGTAAGAACGATTGAAACCATCTGGCCTGCAGTCAAATCAATTCCGTAGCAGGCCGCGATGAATACAGCACAGACACCCTGATAGATTGCAGTTCCGTCCATGTTGATTGTAGCTCCGAGCGGCAAAACGAATGAAGAAATTTCTTTTGGAACACCGAGTTTTTTCGTACATTCCATGTTGAGCGGCAAAGTTCCGACTGATGACGCGCTTGAGAATGCGAAAGTGATTGCAGGAGCCATTTCCTTGTAGAATTTGAGCGGTGAGATTGCACCGAAAGTTCTGACCGTGAAAGAATAGACAATCAGCATGTGAAGAATGTAGCAGATATAAGCGACGAGAAGGACTTTTGCAAGAGAGCCGATTACAGCAGCACCGTTCGCAGCGATTACAGGTGTAAGAAGACAGAAAACGCCGATTGGAGAAAGCTTAAGAATCATATCCATACACTTCATAAAGATTTCGTTCCAGCGGTTGATTGTCGTGATAGCGCCCTCAGCTTTTTCACCAAGCAAGATGACAGCAAAACCGATAAGAATTGCCATTACGATAACCTGTAGCATGTTTGCGCTTGAAATCGGAACGATGAAGTTTGAAGGGAAGATGTTTACGAGCGTATCGAGCGCGGTTGTTGATTTTGGCGGAGTGTAAGTAAGGCTTGCCGTTGAGAGAGCAGGGAACGAGCCTTTGAAGATTGAAGCCACAACAAGACCGACTGTGACAGCGACTGCCGTGGTACAGAAATAGTAAACCAAAGTCGAGCCGCCGATTGCACCGAGTTTTTTCAAATCTTTCATTGAGACGATGCCGGCCATGATTGAGAACAAAACGATTGGGCCGACGATGAATTTGACGAGGTTCAGGAAAATTGTTCCGAACGGTTTGATGTAACTTGTTGCGACATCAGGCACTTTCTGCATGAGAAGACCTGTTATCACTGCAAGAACAAGGGCGATGAAAATCTGAGTTGCCAGAGAGATTTTCTTAGTTTTTTTACTTTCTTCCATAAATTGGACTCCTTTTTTAAAATAAAAGGTCGCAAGAAAAAATTCCTGCGACCTCATTGTCAGTAGTTTTTTATTTTATATCGTGAATAAAAAAGTTGTCAAGAAAATTATTTTAAATTTATTCCAGAATCCCGATTTCTTTAAGCCACGGAAGCAATTTTTCGTCATTCCAGTGAGTTTCTTCCATTATATTGCTATTTTCCTTCATGCCAAAACCGTGCCCGCCTTTCGGATAGCTCACAAAAAGATGCGGAATATTTTTTGCAGCCAGAGCCTTGTCGAGCCGCACAGAATTTTCGTAGATAACAACCGGGTCGTCCTCACAAGCAAGAATGAAGGTTGGCGGCATGTCGTCGGGAACATTCAGCTCCATCGAAAACTCGTCTTTAAGACTCTGAGAATAAGCATGTCCCCAGAAATTGAGCAGGCTCCAGCCCTTCGTAGCGTTTGGTTCTTTCCACTGATGACCAAGCAAGCTCCGCCGGCTCCATTTGTGCCCGATATCGTCCTGCATCGAAACCACAGGATAAATCGGCATCACAAAATCCGGCCTCACACTTTCCGAAGTCTCGATTCCAAGCTTTGGAAGTTCATTGTGAGTTGAAGCAAATTCTCCAGCCATAGTCACAAGATGCCCGCCCGCACTGTAGCCAATCGCCCCGATTTTATTCTTGTCGATGTTGAATTCCCTGGCATGCTCACGGATATAAACAATCGCCATCTGCAAATCTTCAAGCTGGTCAGGATAATGATGGCAGTTGTAAGCCACTCGGTAACGCAAAACAAAAGCCGCAATCCCATGCAAAGAAAACCACCGAGCCGAAGCAAAGCCCTCATGCGGCATCCCAAGATGATGATAACTCCCGCCCGGACAAATAATTATAGCCGGTAGGGCACAACAAGTTTCGGACTGACTGTCACTCTGAGCTAGACCGCTTGCGTTGTTGCGGCCGCATTCGGATTGAGTGTCATTGCCGTGCCTGGACACAGCAATCTCTTCCTTCGGCGGAACATAATACAATATCGTATCGCGCTTCTGAGTCTCCATTTTTGGCACACCGTCCCAGAGAAAGATTTTCTGCGTGTAGTCTTTGGAGAAAATCGGGATATTCATAAAAAGAAAAATGTAAAATGCGAAGGAAATCTTGAAAAAAGCATGTTTTGCGAAAATTTGCATAAAGCCAAGTATATCAAAAATGAAGGAAATTGTCCTAAAAAAGCAGGCGCGCCAGGCTATGGAGTGGTGGCGAAGCCAGCGACCGCAGCGAAGCGAGGACGCCGCGCGTTAGCAAGCCACGGAACAGCCGACCCTCCGGGTGGCGCCATAAAAAAACAGAGTGGAAAATTCAAATTATCATGCTATAATAATTGCCATGAAGAAGAATTTTTTAACGAAAAAGACTTTTAGTTCGCTTTTTGCCGCTACATTTCTGACCATTCCTCTTTTGATTTTACAAGGCTGCGGCGGAGATGCTTCGGGTGAAAATACATCAGTTTCCACGAGTTCACCTGTTTATCAGGATTTAACTCCAGGGGAAAACATCACGATTAAAGGCAGGAATTTCAGCAAAACATCGTTCGCAACCGTAATCCCCCAAAATTCTTCTGTAACAATACCTTCTGAAAAATTTCCTAGAATCGGCAATGTCTTTATCTGGGACAGAACGGTCACTTTGAACAGCTATGAAATTTCAAAATACGAAGTGACTCAGAAATTATACGAATATGTAATGGGAAGCATTCCGCATGACGACAGCGCGACCCGATATGGAAACGACAATCACAAACCACCCGTCAAACGGGTGGTTTGAACACAGCCTATAAGGCTCGGTTCCCAAGCTGAGACTTAAGTCCCGGCTTTCACTGACGTTCAAGTCTATTGCAGGTTGACCCGTCGCAGCCCCTGAAGGGGCATTTGTACTACTTACTACCCTTGAAAGGGTCTTCGTATTCCTTCGTTGTGAGTTTGTCCATCGCTATATCGTGTGACTCTTGCTCAGCGATATATTTTCGGATTGTAGCCTCGTTGAATCCTACCGTACTCACATAATATCCCTCACTCCAGAAGTGCCTGTTTCCGAATTTGTATTTCAGATTCGCATGCTTATCGAATATCATCAAGCTGCTCTTCCCTTTCAGATACCCCATGAATTGCGACACACTGTACTTCGGTGGTATACTTACGAGCATATGAATGTGATCCGGCATAAGATGACCTTCGATTATCTCAATCCCCTTGTAATTACAGAGTTGTCTTAGTATCTTGCCGATACTTTCCTTGTACTGCCCGTATATTGCCTTACGGCGATATTTCGGTTGGTATCGTCAGATACAAGAATACTATATGATATTTACAGAGCCACTTGGTATGGCTCAGCGTATCTCTGATATTTGCCATTTGCTTTCCTCCTTGGCGTTACGCAATAGACTTGAACAACCTATTGTACACCTTCGAGGAAAGTTTTTTTTGCTATAAGCCTTTGC
>NZ_JAFRNB010000013.1 GCF_017430385.1 Treponema sp. | reverse complement strand
CCACGGACGAACGCTTTGACCACGCGGATTGCGATGAGATTTTCCTGCACCACGCGGTTAAGGCTGTCGTATTTTTGGAGCATCGCACGGAAGCGCGGATAAACTACGATTACGATTGTGACCAAAACTGCCGCAAGAAAAGGAATTACGATGAAAAAAAGCAGGGCGAGCCGCGAATTGATTCTTGTGGCCATGATTGTGCCGAAAATGAGCATGACCGGGGAACGGACGGCCGTGCGGATTGCGTTCTGGTACATGTTCTGCAAGCTGGTGACATCGGTTGTGAGGCGCGTGACCAATGAATCCGTGCCGAAATTGTCCATGTTCGAGAAAGAAAAGTCCTGCACTTTCGCGAAAAGTTTTTTGCGAAGATTTTTTGAGAAACCGAATGCCGCGACCGAAGAAAGACGGCCGCACATTGCCCCGCAGAAAAGAGAAAAACTTGCCATCAAAACCATGAGGAGGCCGCGGGTGAAAACGAAATTGATGTCAGAATTTTTTATGCCTGTATCGACAAGGGTTGCCATCACGAGCGGAATCGTTGTCTCCATGAGGACTTCGCCAAGCATGAAGATTGGTGAGAGAACGGTGAAAATCTGGTAACGGCGTTCCATTCCCGTGGTAATTTTTTTAATGAACATCAAGATTACCCGAATTATCCGAGGGTGCTGTCATAAACCCGGCAGCCTTTTTTGCCGGCATCTTTGACCGCATAAAGAGCCTTGTCCGCCTGATTGAAAAGGTCTTCGCTGTAACCTGTGCGGCAATACGACATTCCGACGCTTATCGATACATTTTTGAAGCCTTCGAGCCGTTCAAGCTGGTTGTTTATGTATTTTATTTTGTCGATGATGACCTTGAAGCCTTCGGTGTTGAAATCAGTGAGGATTACGGCAAATTCGTCGCCGCCGATTCTCGCAATATAGTCTCCGTTTCGGAATGTGTCTTTTAAAATGGAAGCGAAATTCTTGAGAACCGTGTCGCCGCCGGCATGGCCGTAAGTGTCGTTTATGTTCTTAAAATCGTCGATGTCAATGAGAAGCAGGGCAATCCGGGATTTTTGTTCCGCGGAAGCAGCACAAATCTGATCATAAGAACGGCGGTTAAGGATTCCTGTGAGCGCGTCATATTCAGCATCTTTGAGAAGAGTCTGAACTTTGCGCCTGTCAAATTCGTAGATTTTGTCGAAATTGTGTACGATATTTTTAAACTCTTTGAGGCCGATTGTGCTGAGCGCATTAACAACAAGCAAAGCAAGGATGAGGATTCGGAGGCGGTCGATTGTGTTGCCCAGTTTTTCCGTATTATTGTCGAGTTCCTGCTTTACCTCGTCTGAGATTGTGCGGATTGTGTAAAGGCAGTTTTCGTTAAGACGGTTCCGGTAAATGATGTAGCCGTTTCCGAAAAGATTTTTGAGCGCGAGATTCTGAAGTTCGGTCTTTGAAAGCCCCTTATCGCTTGGCCGGAGATTGATTTTTCGGAACTGCTCTGGAATATCGTTTATATCCTGGGCTATGATTTCGTAGCAAAGGCGCATGTCGTACATTTCCATTTCGGTGAGGCTGGCCGCCTGCTTGATTGCTATTTCAAGCCGCTGGAGCGCAACATCCTTGTCCGAGCAGACTGTCTTTAAGTTTTCAAGAGCCTTCTGCTGCGATCTTGTGCTTTCTATTTCTTCGATGTAGGCGATTGCAAAGCGTTCGTCATGATTGACGGCGAACATTCTGGCAAGTTCTGTGAGGTCGTTGGAGCTGGATTTTATTTGCTCGGAACTTTGAAGACAGACAACAAACCGTTCAAGAGAAAGCTTTACTGCAAGATAATTTGAATAGAGGCTGCGAGAAAAAATAATTACAAATGCAAAAATAAGGATAGTGATTACAACAAGAAAAGAACTAAGCAAATTTAGGTCAGAAGATTTTTTCTTGCCGTTAACCTCCAGGTCCTCGCTTATAAAGCTGCTCATTAATCACCTTTTTTTATTTTATTCTATTTTAATTATAATTGATAAATTCCTATTCGACAACAACTTTATCAAAGCCGGCCGCGTACAGCAAAGACTCGATTAATTTTGCCGCCTGAGAATCAGCTTCTTCCAAAAAACCTGTTCCGATGATGTCAGCCGAGGCAGATTCCTGATTGAACCGGATTTCCTGCATAATCTCCTTGATTGAGATTTCGACGAAAATACTCCTGCTCTCATCAAAAACTTCGATATTCGAGATGTCGTTTGAAAGGATTTCAGAATGAGGCAGGCTGACTTTTACGCTTGAACCACGGTCATAAACAGAAAATTTGGCTTTTGAGATGTCAGCAATGCCGCCGCGAATCACGCCCGTGTATTTTATGATGCTGAAACTCTTTGCGAATCCGGCAATCCGTGTTTTTTTGATTGAGATGACATCAGAGTATGTCGTTTTGACGGAGACAAGCTCGGCACACTTTTCAAGTTCCCGGAAAACAATGGCCGAGCTTTTTTCAGTCTTGATTTCGCCCAGCTTCATCCAACCGTATTTTCCGCCAAAAAATAAAGCCGCGCCAAGAACTGCAATCAGAAAAATCTTCGCGAAAATTCTCCCGAAAATTGCGCCTAAAATCTTTGAAATCTTTGAACCGTTCGCACCCTTCTTGTTTTCTTTTTTCATTTTGGACTCCGATTTTTCTTTAAATTTATTTTAACATATTATACACTATATTTTATGGAAAACAATCAGGTAGCCCTCTCACAATCAGAAGTTGACAAGCTTCTCGGCATTCAAAGAGACTCAAAGCCTAGTGAGCCGGTCGCAAAAAAGCAGTACAAAGTAAAAAATTTTCTCTCCGAAGCACAGCTGAACGAAGTCCGTGATATGTGCAAACTTGTCTACAAATACTTCAAGCTTTCCCTTCGCAAGAAATTTGGGGAACCAAAAATCCGTAAGCTCACAATCACTTCTCTTGAGCAGCAGAACATCGATGAATTTTTCGATACGCTCACCGACAACGACTTTGTATACGAGGCAAAATTCGGCAGGGCAAAGGCTTACATCAAATTCGATTCTTTTTTGTTCGGCGCGCTCTCAGGAATGACCATCGACACAAAGCATAAAATCAATTATTTCCAAAGTGAAGTCCTAAAGGATTTCGTGGCTCAGTTCCTTCTTGAAGGATTCGCACGACAGCTCAAAAAGAATTGCAAGACCGAGCTAAAGTCAATTTACAACGAAAACAAGGAAAGTTTCAAAACTGGCAAAACAGGTCTGTGCGTTGCAATCAACTGGAATGAAAACCTGCGCTCATTCGGCATCGAAAAAATCTTCCTTACAAAAGAAGTAATCGGTAAGTTCCGGACAGTAAGCAAATAAAAAAGCCCCTGAAGCAAAAGCCCCAGGAGCATTCATAGTTTTTCATCCACAGATAGGCACAGATTAACAGATTAAAATAAAAATCTGTATATATCTGTGTAATCTGTGGTTAGCTTTTTATGAATTATTTCTTTCTGTCAATCATTTCGATGCACTTGTCGCCGAAGTTGTCAACGGCAACTCCGAGAATCGAAAAGATGACAGCAGAAACAACGATTAAAACAATAGCCAAAAGTCCGAATAACATAAAATCACCTCTATAATTTTTTAAGTTCACAAATGATTTGCCCGCATGAAAAATTTTTCTCTGCGGATTTCTGCAGGAAATGTGAGATTTTCGAAAGTTTATCAAGGATATGCTCAGTCATTTCATTCCACAAAAGAAGAATTTCAAGACGCCCATCAAGAGATTGACTGCAAGCAAAGCAAAATGCAGAGATTCCGCTTGTGCGAGCCGTATGAACGAAAACCCTTCCAAAAGAAGTCGATTTTCCGCCCTTCAAAGACTCACGAAACAAAATATCAGAAAGAATCTGTTTTTTGTCCCGAATGTAGTTTGAGTCAATCAAATCAATAAGCGATGCGAACAAATCATTGTTCTCCCTAAGAATTTGCGGGGAGAAAAATTTTTTCATATAAAATCCTTGTCGTTATCTAAAGAAAATAATGCAACACACGGTCGTCACGACAAAGATGGCAATCAATACAATAGCTCCAGCCATAAAAACTCCAAAATGAGAAATAATTTGCTTTGCAAAATTGCCTTGCGGGTCCCAGCGACGACAAAAAGCAAGGAATCTCCCCAAAGGAGTCCCCCCTTACTTTTTGTCTGCGTCCCACAAGTCAATTTTGAAATTCATTGTT
>NZ_JAFRNB010000091.1 GCF_017430385.1 Treponema sp. | reverse complement strand
GTATTTGTATTATGCTTATTGTATGAGCAAGGAGATTCCAAAAACTTTTGAAAATTCGTTGATTCGCACAGCATGGAACGAGCAGGAAGAGGAATGGTATTTTTCTGTTGTGGATGTTGTCGGTGTGCTGACGGAGCAGGCTACTCCTCGTTCTGCAAGTACATATTGGGCAGTATTAAAAAAACGTCTTTCTGAAGAAGGTGCCGATCAACTGCTTACAAATTGTAAGCAGTTGAAATTAAAATCTGCTGATGGAAAAATGCGACTTACTGATGTTGCGAATACGGAGCAATTGTTAAGAATTATTCAGTCAGTTCCGTCAAAAAAAGCCGAACCTTTCAAAAAATGGCTTGCAGAAGTTGGCAGGGAACGAATTGAAGAAACAATTGATCCTGAAATCACAATAAACCGGGCTTTGGAAACTTATGCAAAGAAAGGTTATTCCCGAGAATGGATTAATCAGCGTTTGCAGGCAATTCAGGTTCGCAAAGAACTTACTGACGAATGGGAACTTCATGGTGTTAAGAAGGGCGTTGAATATGCAATTTTAACTGATGAAATTACAAAAGCTTGGTCTGGAATGACGACCAGAGCATACAAAAACTATAAAGGTCTAAAAAAAGAAAATCTTCGGGATAACATGAGCACAACGGAGATAATTCTGAACATGCTGGCAGAAACGGCTACAAAAAATATTTCTCAGACTGAAAATCCATCGACATTTGAAGAAAATAAATCTGCTGCACAACGCGGTGGAAGAATTGCAGGCAATGCGAGAAAAGAGCTTGAATCGGAAATCGGCCATAGTGTAATTTCTAATAAAGCGGCTCCAGAATTAAATACTATTGTTACAAACTTGATAGAAAATGCCGGAAAGGAATAAAAGAATGATTAGTGTAATAAAACTACTTCGCGAACAGAATCACTACACTCAGACAAAACTTGCTGAGGAACTGGGGATTTCTCGCCAGGCTTTGATAAAATATGAAAGCATGGAACTGGAACCTCCACTTTCGGTTGTGCGTCAGCTTTCAAAATTATTTAGGGTGGGATACGACTGCATCATAGATAATCAGCTTCCGGTAGACCTGAACGGCAACGATAAAGAGCGGCTTTTGGTAATACAAAAATGTTTTTCGAGTCTAAAAGAACATGAAAAACAAGCTGTTACAGAGATGGCTCGGATTATGGCAACTAAAAATTATAGAATAACCTGACACAATAAATTACAACAAAAACTGATATTTTTTAACAAAGAAAAAACAGGCAGAATACACAAATAATTTTAGATTATTCGTGCATGACTGCCTGTTTTGTTTTAGCGGATGATTCTTTGAGTTGAATCTTGGATAGTGGGCATTGTGCTACCATTGCCGTTTCCGTTCTGGGGATTTGAAGGTTCTGTTGGCTCGGCAATTTGCTCGGAGTCAGTTGAATCTTTGTTTTCCTCATGGTGCTCATGGTGCTCAGAAGAATGAGACTCATCTGGATATTTCATCATAACCAAAGAATGAACTTCAAGAATGAGTGTTTTGATTTCATCCAATTCTTTGTAAAGTTTTTCAACACTGTCATTCATGGTCATGTTGCCGAGATTCTCTTCTTCGTTCTTTTCTTCATTTTCTCTCCAGCCTGTTTTTTCGGCTATCTCGTTGAGGAAATGAAGGTGCTGTCTCTCTTCTTTTGCGATGTCGTGAAGAATCGGCTCGAACTCTTCGGGTGCCATAGCCGCCATTGTCTCATAGCGTGAAATGTCTTCCGACTCTCCATCAATTGATTTTTTCAAAAGGTTGTGAAATTCCATGATTATGCCTCCGTTGTTGGTGTCATTGTGCCAGCATTTTCGTTGATATAGCTGACGATTTTGTCGATGTCCGTGGTGTTGAGCCTGATTTCGTCTCCTTCTGGAAGAAGAAGCGGAATCCTCGGCAATTTGAGCGGGATTGTTCCTGTCTCAGCCAGAGTGTCCTTGAGCATTTCTGTCATCGGAGCGATGTCATACTTGCCGTTTTCAGACGGAATCACGGACTTAATCAGCGGATTTTTCAGAGCCTCGTCAACAATCGCAGGATTTTTTTTGAGTGCGTTTTTTGCGAGCGAGACGATGAATTTTGAGGTTCCGTTGCCCGCTGCCGTTGTCATGTCGGTCTCAATGAATTTAATGATTCCGCCTACAATCTGATTTCTTGTGAACATAGTTTTCCTCCAAAAATGGCGGGCACACCTCGCCGATATGCCCGCCAAAAATCAGGCGTTACGAGCCAGAGCCTGTACCTGTAGTTTTGGGTGCAGAAGCCGTCGCCGCTTCAGCGGTCAACGGTTCAGGAACAATCGCAGAAATCGGAACCATGAACTTCGTGATTGAAGCGAGCTGGTTCTGAATTGTCTGAATGTTGATGCCCTGCACGGCATTCCAAGCGGTCTGCTGCGCGAACTGTGCCTGTACTCCGACCATCGCACGGTCAGTGTACTGCTGGGATTTAAGAATCGCAATTTCAGTGTCCTTGCGGTTGTTTTCCTGAATCAAGCCCATCTCGTAGCGGGTGACAGGACGGTCGTCTTCCGGCATGTTAGCAGGATTCGGACGGCCAAGGCCAAGAATTGCACCAATACCACCAGCACTTGCGATACCTCCAAGCACAGTACCGATAATGCCAGTTGTGAGAGCGGCATTCGCTTTTGCATTGCTTGCGTATTCCATTTCGTTTACCTCCTTGAAATGAATTAAGGAGATTCTAAAACGGAATCAGAAACAGGTTTTTCAGAAAAATCACATTCTTTTCGCAGAAATTTTACAAGTTTTATACGGATTTGCTTCAGCTCGCTGCTTATAGTGGATTGGCTGGTGAACAATGTGTCAGAAATGAATCCTCTGCCTTGCTTTTTTATGTAGTACATATCGAAAATCCTGCACTGCCGTTCAGAGAGGACGATGTTTTCCCTGATTCTGTCTATATCAGATTTTGATGCGAGACGAAAGAAATTGTTGATTCTTCTGACAGTTTCAGACACGGTTGCCCCTGTGAAAGGCTAAACCAGAAGACAAAAATAGCCGATATTCCTAATGAAATGGGTGGAAGCAGGTTATCCTGTAAGTGTCCTAAGCACTTGTCCGCAAGCTGCAACTTGCGGGTTTCTGCCCTTTTTTTTGTTAAAATCATAGGTCATACGGTGCTTTTTACGGCTTTTGCTGTGAACCGATTTATATAATTCTTCGTTTTTTCATATACCTATTCAGAGTTATCCAACTTACACAGAGTTCCCGCGCAATTTCAGCTTTAGTTTTTCCTTTTTTTCGTTCTCGTCGTATGAATCCACCCTTGCCGCACAGTTTGTATTTGCCGGTGAAAACGCCTTTCGGCCTGCCAATATGCTTTCCGTTTTTTACGGCACGAAGAAGTCCCGCTTTAGTTCGCTCAGAAATAAGCTGCCGCTCAATCTCGGCGGAAAGCCCGAATGCGAAAGCAATCACCTTGCTCTGAATATTGTCACCAAGCTCATACCCTTCTTTGATTGCCCGCACTTGAACTCCTTTCTCTAAGAACGACTGCACGACATCGAGAATCATGAGCATTGAGCGGCCAAGCCGAGAAATCTCCGCAATTACTACAATGTCATCTTTTTTTGCTTCTTCCAGTAGTTTTCCGAGTTTACGCTTTTCAGGCTTTTTCGTACCGCTGACAGTCTCAGCTATCCATTTGATATTACGAAGCCGTCGCTCTTTGCAATATCTCCGTATCTCAATTTTCTGGTTCTCCAATGTCTGTTTTTCAGTGCTCACACGAATATAACCGTACACCATATTTTCGCCTCTTTGATAAGATTTATATTCTTATCGGGCGTTTTGACTCCACAGGGAGACCAGAATAAGCAACACGGGCATAACGTGTCGTTGGAGGAGTTTAAAGGAAATTCCGGCGGAATGTCCGATCATGTAACTCATAGCCACGATCTTAAAGGTTTTAGTAATCTGAGCGGTGCTTCATATAATCTATCAGGTTCTGCATATACTGCTTCGAGTGTTAAAACAGAAGATGCAAACCTTGAGCATGCACATAACATCAAACAAAACCACATCGTAAACCAATCCGATGATGGAGGGGCTGAAGCCAGACCGAAAAACTATACGATAAGAATCTGGAAGAGAACGGCCTAAGCTATACGCTTCCACACACGAATGGTGTAATTTATAGGTCTCGCTTCGTCTCCTCCATTAGGATCCATTTTATGATAATGATTGAAATCATGGGAATGGTTGACATCAAAATTCAGTTCAGTAGCAAGATCGGCTCCCCAACCATTCCCCCCAAACATCGCATTCCTATTACCGCTGGTTTTAATAGTCCATGATGCCTTTCCAGATGATTTTGGCTTATTCCAAGTAACAGCAGCTGCATATCCAGAGGCTGGTAGTCCCATCTCCCAACTATTGTCGTTGCCTCCCAGAGACCATGAGCCAGACAAATCATAGGTACGAGTTGTTGAGCTTGTTCCATAAGTTTCGGACACGCTTTTTACAGAATGGACATGACTCTTATTCTGGTCTCCCTGTAGAGTCAAAACGCCCGTTTTGTCTATAAATTGCTTTGCGTTCGTTCCCTCTGTACGGAAAAACGCTCCGTCAAAAGATAGCAACTCCCATTTTGTGCAGGGATATGTTATCGATGGCGGTTCTTCCTGCGGGAACTGGGTGACTCTTTTTCCGACTGCCGGAGCTGACAAACTCTTCCATGCCGTGCCTGTCCATATAATTTCAAAACTTGTGTTCGGGAGAATGATCGGTGCGTTTGTGCTTACCGATGTGCAGATAAGTGTGTGCGTGAAACTTGTTGTATTCACAATAGAAACCTTGCATCCTCTGTATGTTGCATTTCCGAGGGTAAGAGTAATTGCTGATTCAGCCTCAATGAGAAGTTTCGCATCATACTCAATCACGCTCGTCGAATCGCTTACTGTTACGACCACACCGCGCATCTTCACAAAAGAGGCTATGATATTGTTGTTTACTTCCTGAGTCGAAAGCCCACCTTTGTTTATTGGCGTTCTCGCGACCTTTGTTCCGAACGGCGGAGTATAACCAGTTATATCTGGAATTAAAATAGAATTTAGTGTAAGGTCGATCATTTTTTTGCTCCTTATGAATGGTATTCTCTTATTATTTCAAGGACTTTTTGCTTGAAAATATCCGAGTCAAAAAGATTCGTATGGAAGTTTCTCAAATCTGCCGCATCAATGATGAAATGTTTCTTCGTGTAATCGAGGGTTCCCCACGGAATCTTATTAAGCGAAGATGTCACGAACATTTCAAAATCTTCCGCTACTGTGTCGATGTACAGCTCATCAAGACAGAATGAATTCATCTCCTTGTTAAATACGGCCATTCCCGAAGTTTGGCTCGCTGAGTAGCGGGAGAAATCAACTTTCTTCTTGCCGATAAAAAGACTTATTTTATCGGCCGACATGACAACGGCAAAATGTAACCATGTGTTAGGCTCAAACTTAATGCCAAAATCGGAGAAAAGAACATGTTCATCTCTATCTCCTGTATGGAAAATGAAGTTATCTGCTCCCAAAGTCACATTGTATACGAGAGATTCTGTTTCCGTGACTTCGTAGTTGTAGGGTGGCTCGCTATCTTCGTCATACTCATTGTAGTTCGGTTCGCCTGTTGATATTACGACAGAAATCCTGTCAGTTTCGCTTCCTATGTCAAAAACTGTCTGTTTTTCAGCCCAGATGTACTGAATCCAGAAGTCCACCGTCCAAGAATTGCCGGAAATCGGATGAGAGAGTTTGTACTGGCCATAGAGAGATTTTCCTATTTCTGAATAAGGCGACAGGGTTAAAATTGCCGGAGTGAAATCAATCACATCTGAAGGATTGTTGTCGCCTGCATCAACAAGAACAGGATAAGAGTTGTAATCCAGTGTGTACCCCTCGTTTCCATGTTGATTGAAAAGATCTGTGTCAAAGTGATATACGAGTGCATTGTTTGTGAGGTGAGCTTTTCCTATGTCATGGCCGAGTTTTCTTCGTTCCGCAATCGTTGCATTCGTGACGACGATGCTCTGCTCCGAGTATAGAATCTGCGAGAGAAGTCCTTTTGTTTCCTGCTTCGCGACTGTAATCCATTCTCCATCCGGGGTGCTTCGGTGCTCATAATAAGTGCCCTGCGGTGTGATGCGCGTGCGGTCAAGCGAAGTCTCGCTCAGCTGAACTATGAATTCACCGTTGATTTTTGATGCCTCGGACGTAATCTCGAATGAGCCGACCTTGAATGCGATGGTGTACTCGCCTGTCGGGATTCCGTCTCTGATAATTGGGTCAACATGAAGGTATTGCTCCGTGCCACCGACATACATCCGTCCCCTGTAATGCTGGTTTCCGTACTTATCGATGAAGGTTGATAAATCCCAAAGGTTTGCGCCGTCACCGAAAGCCCCCTCCAGAATCGCACCGATGTTTGCGGAAAGTGCTGAGAGATCAGTGATATAAAGCTGCTTGTAATCTTCGTTTGCCGCCACTATGTCCTTAATGTTCGTGCAGAGGGCCGTGGCGTTAATCACTGTCTCCAATGATGTTCCTGCCTCATTTTCGGCGATTATGCGAAACTGGTAGAGCGTGTCACGGATATTGTTTGTTGATTGTCCGGAAAGCGGCATTTTCTGAATATAGGTTTCGTCAGAAATGATATATCCGGAGCCGTCCTTATAATTTTCCTCGTTGCCACTCACGATGTTTCCGTCCGAATCTTTGACCGGTTCTGGGTTTAACGATGTAGCGGGCTTGAACCATGTGTTCTCGCCGTCAATTTCAGGTCTCCGAACTTGAATACGGTATTTCAAGGTGCCGTATAATTCAAGTGAGTCAGCCCTGGATGGCTGTGAGAGTTTGAGGGTTACCGTCCTGTCATTTATCCTAGTATAGACGAGCGGCGGTTGCAAAGACCATGTTCCGTACCGTTCCGTATTTACAAGAACTTCCGCGCTGAAATCTCCTTCTTTATTGTATATGTTGAACGCTTTTGCACGGATAAGCCACCCGCTCATGTCGTTTTTTTCGGGATAGCCATCATTATCACGGTCGAACACATAGGTTGCAGAGAGCGATGACGATTCCGCGAAGAATTCCCAGCCAGATGACGGGTTTTTCTTTATGTAGAAGTCTATGACTTTGATTGTGTTCGCAAGCCCGACACCGAAAGGGAGACACCGAATTGTTATTCCGTCTCGTCCTGCCTCCGCAGATGATATTACAGGCTTGTCAGGGGAACCTACCTCAATATTGTCGTTTCCTACGATGTCTTTTATTTTCTCAATCGCATACTGCCCCATCGGGCTTGGATAGCTCCATTCGCCGTCATTTACCGTTTCCGCGGTTTTCGTGGAAATCCATTTTGATTCTGCCGTCTGAACGTAGTGCCAGTCATCGTCCGTTCCGTCACCGCTTGGTTTTTCTGGCATTTCCTCGCTGTCATTGAAAGTCGTCCATGTGCGCCAGCCGCTCACCTTGCCCGAATCCGTTGCCCCCTGAGTCATGCTTAGCTTGTTCTCAAAGTCGGGGAGTTCAAACCCTTCCTCATCCACACCGAAAATTTCAGGCGAATACTCCACGCAGGTAAGATTCGCCGAAAGGTTCTCGCCACACTGTATGTCAGTTATTATCAAATCTATCGCTTCATTTCCTCGCTCACCAAATGCGAACAAATCACCTTCTTTCGGTGCGATTTCTGTGGAAATAAACGAGGTTAGGGAAACGCTATTTGAAGTTTCGCCGTTGTTTTCCACATCAAGAAGGACTGTCTCTCCGTTATTCAAGCGGACTCGGATTGCATAAGATTTTCCATCTTCCATCGGAATTTCCTCGTCGAACTCGAAGCCTGTGACAAAACCAGCCCCGTCCAAAATTCGAGCCACGATTCTTCCCTGAGTTATTCCTGCCAGCGCAATATCACCTGCATATTTTATCCAGTCGCCCTTCCGGCACATGAGATACTCGAAATCCGCATCAAATGAATGTATTATTGGACGATGCTTGGAAACTGCATAATTGTACATACCAAGTTTGCGGGCTTGTACGGAATTTGTGACTCCCCACAAACTTATTTCTTGTGAAGTTTTCGTCATACCGGATTTGTTCCCGTCCGGCGTGTTGTAAACAGAAACTTCATTCTCCGCAAATCCGTTCTCTGAATCTACAAAGCCAAGTTTGATTTCGTCCGGGACATCAGCGAGCATTATGCTTTCTTTGTAATTGGCGGAGTTCCTTGGGGTAAACAACTGCACGAAGGACTCTCTCTCAATATCTTGAATCACTGTCAGCTTTCCGTTCACACGCAGGATTTCTGCTCTGCATGTGCTTGCGATTGAGGTCAGCAGCTGGGAAATTGTCATGGACTCTGTGAGATACTGATTACATTCATAGGAATGTGTCCTGCACCATTCGTACAGTTTTCCGAACGAGTTTGAATCAATTTCAGACGAAGCAAGTTTCTGCTGTGCGAAATCACCATTCATGGCATACATGGCGGCCGAGGCTGGATTACTTGTTCTTGAATAGTTCCATGACTGTCCATCGTAAACAGGGAGCCTTGATTCGGCAATGAAATTTAATTTTTGAACGACATTCTGAAGTTTTTCGGAGGCCTTAATCCTAAGCCCTATGAGCGTCAGCCGTTCGCACATTTCCTGCCTGACAGGATATTCGTCCTTTATTGCCCGGATTGATCCGACATAAACCTCATCAACAATTTTTATGTCCGAACTGTCAGCTGTAATACGAGAAATTTTCACGGTGTAGCTTGCTGGCTCAAGGTCAGCCTTCGAGATTGCGAATCTTTTTGTCTTGAGCTTGTTTCCGCGCAGCTCGTTGGTGTCACCTGAAAAATATCCAAGAGTCCTGTATGCGGAATCATCTTCATCCGCCTTTTTGTACCAGGCCATGACTTCAACAGAGGTCTCTTCAAGGCTTCCGTCATCATTGTATTTGGCAAGACCGTTGTAGAAGAATATATCGACATTAATTTCTGTCGTTCCGTCAGGTGTCGTTTCTATTATTGAACCGTCAATGCCATCATCCGTCATGTTTTTCAAGACAGAGTTGTGTTGTATCTCATGCACACATTTTTCAGCGAATGGCGGAAAACTTTCACCATGTGCAATTCTCATATTAATCAGAGCGTCCTGCCCATTGAGAATCGTGTCGATGTTTCCCGATGCAGAGAAGTCTTTGAGTAAGGTTTCGTCAATTTTTATGGATTTTCTGTCAATCTCCATGTCTTTCTGCCCTGCACAGAAAAGCTGGTAAAGGTAAACAGCACCGTCAGCAGGATCAACCCATGTGTAGCTTGTTGTCGCGAGGTCTGCGTAAATTCTTCGCCGACCGAATAAAACTGGCAATATTCCGTAAGGTCTTGTTTGATTCTGGCTTCCCCGGATTGACGGGTCTTGCTCCGGGCTTTCACGTTTTTTGTTGCTCGACGGTGAAACCGATGGGATCTCGATATTATAAAGAACTACTCCGCCTGCACCCATTCCGACACCAGCACCTATTAGAGCTACGCCAACACCTAATCCAATGCCTGTCCATCCCGTTAGCACGCTGACTAAAATACCAATTCCGACTAAAGCTCCGCCGCCGACTTTCATGCCAGTTCCAAGGTTTTTGTTGTCCCCCTCCGGCACGAGCTTGATATAGACATGCTGGTTCTCTTCCGGCTTCCTCTCAAAGTCCGTGACAATCTCATCGTCAAAAAGCACCCGCCAGCC
>NZ_JAFRNB010000090.1 GCF_017430385.1 Treponema sp. | reverse complement strand
GAGTGAACGCGGTTTACGAGCAGCTTGATGTTCATCTCCCGGTCAACAAGTTCCGTAGTGATGATTTTTATGATTCCGTAAGCATCGGTGATTGCAGTAGGCTCCGGAGTTGTGACTACATAGACCTCATCAGCGGCGGCAACGAACTGCAATACATTGTTTGCGATGCCGGCACCAGTGTCGATGATGATTATGTCTGAATTTCCGAGCATGGAGAACTGCTTTGCGAAATAGTCAAGCTCGTCTACAGTGAGGTTCGCGATCTTAGAAAAACCGTTCGCACCCGCAATAAATTTAATTCCGAATTCAGTGTCATTTATAATTTCCTGCATGGTCTTCTGTTTATTGATTACATGCATGAGGTTGTACTGAGGAACTATATTCATAAGGACATTGACATTGGCCATTCCAAGATCACCGTCAATCAATGTTACTTTCTTCCCTTGCTGGGCATAGGCAATTGCCATGTTAACAGAAAGATTTGACTTTCCTACACCGCCCTTTCCGCTCGTAATTGCGATAATCCGAGTCTTGCGGTTCATCATTTTTTTGAGTTCCTGAGCCTGATCTTCCATATTATTTTTCCTCCGGGAATTTTTCGTCTATATATTCACGATTTATAGTAAAATCATTCAAATTTAATAAGAATTTGACAACCGTAGCCCTCTCGATTTTTTTCGGAACCTGCTGTCCGTCAGTAATGTAAGAGACAGTCTTGCCTTTTTCAGAAAGCACGCTGATTACATTGCCGATTGCGGAAGTTTCATCCCATTTTGTGATGATTACCGAAGAAAAATTGAACGGCTCGTAGTTCTGGATGATTGAAATCATGTCGCGGGCCTTTGCGGAAGCCGTAAATGCGAGATAAACATCAGGATGGATTCCCTTGACCTCAAGCATTTTGCGCATCTTTCCGATATTCTCAGAATCATTCGGACTGTAACCCGGCGTATCGATGAAGAGCACATCAATCTGATCTTTGTAAGAATCAAAAATCTTCTTTACATCTTCAGCAGACTCAGCCTTGTCAACATCAGTTCCAAGCAAATCACCATAACGCCTGAGCTGCTCCTCGGCACCTACACGGGTATGATCGATTGTAATCATACGGATTTTCGGAGGAACTTCATTTTCCTCACGGGCCTCAAGAATCATCGTTCCGGCAAGTTTTGCGATTGTAGTAGTTTTTCCGACACCTGTTGGTCCTACGAGAATGATTACATGAGGATATTTGTGCATTACCTTCGGCGCGATTTTAATTGATTCGCCGATCCAGTCAACGACCTTGCTCTGAACCAAATCAAAATCATCCAGTTCCTCAAGCGAAAGCTCTGAGCACAATCTTGTCGTAATTTTGTTGATAAAAGAGAATGTAAATTCGTTGTCCTGAAGCAAATCTTCGATTTTTTTAATCGATGCCGGCTTATCAACGGCATTTGCGACCTCAGCAATCTCAGAAAGTTTTTTCTCAATAGATTTCTGGTATTCCTCAAGTTTTTTGTCGAGGCTCGCAAGCTGCATCGTCTGAGTTACGGAAGCCGTGCTTTTGCTCAAAATTTCATCACGGTTCTTCTGGAATGAATCCTGCGGGGAAAGTTTCTGCTCGGCACCAACGGAAAATTTGACTTCCCAATACTCTTTTTGTCCGAAGCCCAAAAAGCCCGGCTTAAATTGAGGTCGCTTACCCAAAATCGTATAATTATGGCCGTAAGTTTCCAAAAGTTTACGCTTGCAATCCTCAAAATCTTTTCCAGTAATTATCTGAGGCTCATTATCGCTCCTTCCATAACTCGCCACTGGAGCATAGGAAGACACTTTAGGATTTGCAGAAACGCCGTTAAAACTCTCGTTATACATTTATTTCTCCAAGAATCTCCAAATTCACATTGTTGCCAGCAGCGACAACCTCATTCAATGAAAGCACGACCGTTCCCGGCATTTCACGGCTTATTGAATTGTACACAAGCTGACGGATTTCCGCTGTACCACAGAGAAGAATTGGGAGGTAATTTCTTTCTCTGGCGGAAGCTATTGCTGCGCTCACTGCGCTTATCCATTTACGGCCGTCAACAGGGTCAAAGGCAACAAAAGGCTGCCCCCCGTCATTCGGAACAACGCAATGGCTCATAATTTTTTCTGAAGCGGCCTGCGAAACCTGCAGGACACTTAATTTCTTGTTCGGATCATGAGGATCTACATACTGCAGACAAATCTGCAAGCCCAAAGCCTCACGAACTTTTTCAATAAGAAGCCAGTTGTTGTGCGGCATGTTGCCGTAGTTCGCGAGTGTCTCAAGAATCGCGACGATGTTACGGATTGAAACCTGCTCACGCAGAAGCCCCTGAAGAACGCGTTCAATCTCACCGTAAGTATATTTGTAAGTATTGAGGACTTCATCAACGACAACGGAGTTAGTCTCCTTGATTTTGTCGATGATTGCCTTGGTCTCAAGACGGCCGAGGATTTCAGCCGCATGGCTTCGGATAATCTCGGTGATATGAGTTGCGATAATGGTCGGCGGATCGACTACGGCATAGCCGGCACGCTCTGCATCCTCACGCATATCTTCGCTGACCCAAACGGCAGGAACTCCGAACGCAGGGTCAAAAGTCTGCTCACCCTTGATTTCTTCCGTGGCAGCACCAGTGTTCATGCACATATAGTAGCCGAGCTTTATTTTGCTGCGGCCGGCCTCAATCCCCTTGATTTTGAAGCAGTACTCATCCGGGGCAAGCGTCATGTTGTCGATAATGCGGATTTTAGGAACTACAAGGCCAAGGTCAAGGCCAGCCTCGCGACGGATTCTCGTTACGCGCTCGAGAAGCTCCGCGCCCTTTTCTTTGTCAACAAGAGGAATGAGGGCATATCCAAGTTCAAGGCAGAGCGGATCAAGCGGCACGACAGGACTGACCTCGCCGTTCTCGCCGGCATTTTTCTGATTCTTAGCTTTCTGCTCTTCTTCGAGTTTTTTCGCAAATGAAGCCTTTTGCTTGCGGAGAAGATTGTATCCTGTAAAGACGAACAATGCGCCGACAGGGAACAAAAGATACCACGGAAAGTTCGGGATAAGGCTCATAAGAGCGAGCGTAATTCCTGTGATAATATAGACATAACCGCTCGTCGTAAATTGTTTTTTGAGCTGGTCGCCAAGGACTTCCTCGCTGGAATTGCCGGTTACGATAAGACCGGTGGCAAATGAAAGCAAAAGCGAAGGAAGCTGACCAAGAAGGCCGTCACCAATCGTAAGGCGGGAATATGTGCTCGCGGCATCACCAAACTGCATTTTACCGATTGCAACTCCGGCGATAATCCCCGCAATCAAATCAATCGCAGTGATGAAAATACCGGCTTTGACGTTACCGCTTACGAACTTGGAAGCACCGTCCATGCTGGAATAAAAATCAATGTCACGCTGAATAGCAGCCTTTTTGTTGCGGGCCTCTTCGTCCGTGATGTAGCCTGAATTAAGTTCAGAATCAACGGCGAAGAATTTCTGGTTCATCGCGTCCAAGCTGAATCGTGCAGCGACCTCAGAAACTCGAGTGGCACCTTTTGTGATTACGATGACCTGAATAATGATGAGGATGATAAAGATTACCATTCCGATTACAAGGCCTGTGCTTGAAGGATTCATCGGATTATCGCCGGTCACAATAGAAGAAAAAGCCTTGAGCATGTTGCCAGGGAAATTTCTGTAACCTGTTTCGCTCGCTTTTGTTAAAATTAAACGGGTGGAACAAACATTGAGCGCAAGACCGTAAAGAGTTGCGAACAACAGGACGCGCGGAAACGATGTAAAATCAGAAGATTTCGGCGTATAAAGTACAACGAGAAGAACAATAACAGAAATAGAAATGTTTACAATCATGAAGAAGTCCAAAAGGACTCCAGGAACAGGAATCAAAAGCATGAGCACGACGGCAATTGCGGCCGCAGCTACAGCATGATTTTCAATGTTCCCCAAAACATTTTTAAAATTAAAACGGTTAGCCATTCAAATCCCCACCCGAAACAGCTACTTTTTATTATTGAATTTTTCAAGATGACTATAAATAGTTGCAATCGCGCTAAAATAGTCACTTGGAATTATATCACCAATTTCCGTTTCTGCATAGAGAGAACGAGCCAAAGGTCGATTTTCTACGATTGGAACATCATGCTCTTTAGCAATAGTACGGATCCTAAGCGCCAGATTATCGCTTCCTTTAGCCATAACCTGCGGCGCGTCTGAAACAGCGGCGTCATACATGAGCGCAACCGCAAAATGGGTCGGGTTCGTGATGACGACATCTGATTTTGCGACCTGCTGAGGCATATTCCGCTGCAAAAGCTCCCTTTGGGCAGCCTGCAGATGAGCCTTGACCTCAGGATCACCTTCCATTTCCTTATATTCCTGCTTTACTTCCTGTTTTGTCATCTTCATGCTTTCAATGAACTGCTTTTTCTGCACGAGATAATCAGGAATTGCAATTGCAAGGAACACTATGGCACATGTCGCAAGAATCTGAGCCGCAGTCCAGGCAATTTTCCCGATTGCGGCATTCAGCTTTGCGGCGTTAATGAATTCCAGAATCACCGGAAGATTCATTCTGATTATAAGATAAGATGCGAGGCCGACAACCCCGACCTTCACGAATGATTTCGCGACATTAAATCCACCCTCAAACGAAAAAAGAGTCTTTTTAAGATATTGCCCGATTTTCGGAGTTATTTTTGAAAACTGCGGCTCAATAGGCTTAAGGGAGAAAATGAAGCCCCTGTTCTGTATGAGATTCGCAAGGACAGCCGCCACTGCACCGCAAATTGCCATTGGAAGCACTGTCTTTGCAAGGGAAATCAAGAACTGGAAGAAAAATCTCTTCTGAAACATTTCTGTCTCAGTTATGTGAGTAAAATAGAAAACAATCGTTTCCTCGCATAGATTCCAGAAATATGGAGCCGCGATAATAAGTACAATCACAGTAACCAGCATTACGAGCGCGCTGTTAAGTTCCTGGCTTTTTGCGACCCGGCCTTCTTCACGAGCCTTACGAAGTTTGTACTCTGAAGGCTCCTCAGTTCTTCCTTCTTCCTCAGCCGCAAACCACTGCAAATCGATTTCTTCAAAACTCATGAGCCGCCCCCTACTATCGACAGAAGTTTCGAGAGTGAAGAAAATCCACGGATGAACGAATGAGTAAAAAATTCACAGATTTGCGGGAAAACCATCGTGATGACAAAAAATGATGTCAGAATCATAATCGGGAAACCTTCGCTCATAAGATTCATCTGAGGAGCAGCCTTTGAAAGAATGCCCATCGTTACAGAAATCAATAGAAGGGTTCCCATAATCGGAAGGGAAATCACGAAAGCATCAGCAAAAAGTTTCGTAAGCCCGCCGAGAAGGAATTCAATCATATCGGTGCGGTGCATGACAATGGAAAGCGCGTTAAGGGAGTCAAAACTGGAAAGAAGAGCCTTGGAAAACAGGTACAAAGCCCAGTCAGACTGCAGGAAAATCAGCATCGCCACAAGATTGAAGAATTGTCCCATAAGAGGATTCTCAACCTGAGAAAGCGCGTCATAAACTTCCGAGGCAGAAAAGCCCATCTGGAATGCGAAGAACTGACCGGCAGAACTGAACGCCGCAAAAATCAATGTGACATAAAATCCAGTAAGGATTCCGATAATTCCTTCTCCTACCAGAAGCATTATGTATTCAATTGAAAAATTTCCGTCAGAACTAATATACGGAGTATACGCTGAAAAATTGACATGCGGGAAAATAAGATATGCCAGATAACCGGTGAACGCAATCTTCGCGATTCTTGAGACATTCCTGATTGAAAAAAGCGGAAGGGTCATAATCATGCCAAAGCATCGCACCGCAATCAAGAGAAAAACAGGACTGTTGGCAAGAATCCGATCCAGCATCACTCAGTTCCGAACATTACCTTGCAAGATTTTTAATCTGCGAGAACAGGTTGACGGTGTAATTTCCCATCATACCGAACATCCATCCGCCCAAAAGCGCGAGAACCACAAGAATCACGAGCATTTTTGGAAGGAAAGTAAGCGTCTGCTCCTGAATAGAAGTAGTCGCCTGAAAGATAGCCACGATAAGGCCGATTACAAGGGCCGCTCCAAGAACCGGGGCGCACAAAATAAAGACCTGAAAGACAGCCCCACGCATAAGATTTACAATCATTCCAACTGACACTTCAAAACTCCTTTTATAAATACTAATTACACATTGCTAATTGCTTATTTTATAACGCTCTGGAAAAGCTGTTGAGTCAAAAGCCCCCATCCGTCAACCATCACGAAAAGCATGAGTTTGAACGGCATCGAAATCTGGACAGGCGGAAGCATCATCATACCCATGCTCATGAGGATAGAAGCGACCACCATATCGATTACGATGAACGGAATATAAAGGAAAACGCCGATTTTAAATGCGACGGTAAGCTCATGCAGGATATAAGCCGGAATAATCACATAAGTCGGGATGTCCTCAGGGCCGTTCGGTGCCGGGAGATCGGCCATCCCCAAAAATGAAGATATGTATCGGGAACCAAGCGAGCCGTCACTCTGCACGGTGATAGTCTGATTGAGCATAAAAGTGCGAAGCGGAGCCTCTGCCTCACGATATGCCTGCTCAATGGTAAGCTCACCATTGGAAAGAGGCTTGAGGGCGTTGTTATAGACATTCTGAAGCGTAGGAAACATGATGAAAATCGTCATAAAAAGCGCGATTCCGTTTAAAACTGATGTCGGAGGAACCTGCTGCAAGGAAAGAGCGCGCTTGATGAAGTCAAGGACTATGGAAAAGCGCAAGAAACAGGTTGTAAGAATCAAAAGACTCGGAGCAATCGTAAGGACTGTAAGCAAAAGCAAAAGCTGAACAGAGAATGCGACCTGCTCGCCGCCCTGAGGCCTTGTAATGTTCACATCGATATTCGGGAAATCAATTCCGCGAACCTGCCCTCCCATTTCTGTGCGGCCCTGAGTTGAGCCTTGCGGGAAGTTACGGTTCTGGCTGGACTGAGAAGCAACCGGGAAAAGACAGAAAATTGAAATAAAGGCTGCGATGACAATCCTTGGAAGCCATTTGTGAAAAGATGCAGAAATCATTTTTTTCATTTTATTCATCCCCATTCAATCGATTTCTCTGCCGCTCTAAATTTTCTGCGGCATTTCTGGCTGTCGAACCGTAAATATTCTGATTTTTTGCAGAACCGCCCGGCATAAAAATCGAAAGTATATCATCAAAAGAACGAGGCCGCTTGATATTGTCATTTTTATCAGCATAAAGATTCATGGAATTGACAAGCTCTTCATCCTCAATCTGACCGATTAAATTGACGGCATTATCAGAGACACCGAGAATATATGCGTGATTCATAATAGTGACGACATCTACGGAACGATTTGTGCTCAAAGGAAGATGTGACACATGGCGCAAAAAAGGATCGTCAGACGAAGAGATTTTTGCCCCGCGTTTTAAAACCCTTACTGCAAGATAGACCAGGCCGAGCACGACAGCCAGCGAAAGCACCATCTTCATAAAGAGAACGAATGTTGACTGAGTTCCCTGATTCTGAGTGTATTCCTGGGAATTCCAGTTCCAGTTTTGCGGAAGATTATCCTGAGTTGAATCTGAAGTGCCTGATTGTGCCGGATTTACCAGCTCAGCTTGATTTTCAGAAGATGCAGCAGCCGACTCCTGTGCCGACACAGAAAATTGAAGGAACGAAAGTACGCAAACAAGGCAGACAGCTTTGCGCGTAACGCTTCCGAGAGAAAACTTTGTCATAATCCCACCCACTTTTTGACAAATCGATTATTATTTTTAATATTATATCAAATAAAAAGGCATCTGTCGAATATTTTTCAACAGATGCCGCTATTTTTTTTAGTATTTTGCTGATTTTTACATCAACTATCTCAAGTCGCTGACTCGTTCCATAGGAGAAAGGATTTCAGTTACACGGACACCGAAGTTTTCATCGATGACTACAACCTCACCCTTCGCGATTGGCTTGTGGTTTACAAGGATGTCTACAGGCTCACCGGCAAGCTTATCAAGCTCGATGATTGTACCTTCACCCATACCCAAAATGTCCTTAATCTGCTTTTTGGTGCGGCCGAGCTCTACGGTCATTTCCATGTTTACATCCATGATAAGACCGATGTTTCCCTGTTCCTGAGTTGTAGGCCCGCCAGAAAGGTTCGGATACTGAACGGACTGTACATTAGGAATGCTCATTCCCATTGGCATTCCGCCCATCTGCATTCCACCACCCATAGGCATCTGCATTCCGCCCATTGGCATACCTCCCATCATAGGCTGTTGCTGGAACCCGCCCATCTGCATTCCGCCCATCTGAGGTGCTCCGCCGGCAAGATTTGCCATTGAAGCCATATCAGCGGCATTGAGTGCGCCACCTGTAGCCGGGGCAGGATCCGGTGTGCCACCGCCAAGAGCTTTTGCGATCCCCTCTGCGACATCACTAGAAACAGCTTCCCACAATGTATATGTTTGACCATCAAGTGTCAACGGATAACTGAACAATGCGAAAGTTCCCTGAGGAATACGAACCATTGCCTTTGGAACATGAACGGCCTCAGGAGGATTTGAAGCAAGACCTGCGATTGAGCTCAAATCAGTGATTTCAGAACCTGTGTGTGTCGAAATGAACTCACCGATTACAGAAAGAGCCATGTCGTCAAGTTCTGCATTATCTTCTTTGTTTACAAGACTTGTGATTTTCTGTGCGAACTCAGGTGCGAGCAAAACAAGGTGATCGCCTTTAAGACCTGCGTTGAAGTCAGCCATTACAGCGACGACCATCTCAGGCAATTTTGCAAGGAGCTGATCCCTGTCCATAGACTCGACTGAAGGAGCACCAACCTCGAAAGAACCGCCGGTCATGCCGTTCAAATTTGAGGCAACCTTATCTTTGAGGCCGTCCGCAAATTTACCAAGCGTTGCGGTATCGACATTGACATTGGAAGATGGACCTGACGAGAGACCTCCAACATCAACGCCGCTCAGCAATGCGTCAATTTCGCTCTGTGATATTGTTCCATCACTCATAAGATTCATCTCCTTCTACTGACAATTCTTCGAATTCATCAGATTCACTCTGATCTATTTTTCCAATAACCTGAACAGCCATCTTTTTGCCGACGACACCTGGCTGACAGTAAAATTTCTTTTCGTTTCCGACGCTGAGAGTGAGCGGATCGCCTACCCTTACCGTTGAGAGCCGTACAACGTCCCCCGCACGCAAAGCAAGAACTTCGCGGATCGGAAGATTGATTGTGCCGATTTCTGCCACGACATCCATGTTGACATCAGAAAGTTTTTCTTTGAGGGTGCCAAGATACTGCGTGGTAGAGCTTCTTCGTACAGAACTGAACCAGAACTGTGAAGAAAGTTTTGAAACAATCGGCTCGATGGTGAGGTATGGGATACAGAAGTTCATCATACCCTCTTCTTCACCGATTTTAGTTTCCAAAGTTACAAGAACGACCATTTCTGATGGAGGAACGATTGAAGCGAACTGAGGGTTAGTCTCAATCTGACCCAATCGTGGTCGCAAGTCGATTACCTGTGTCCAAGCCTCGCGCATATTCGCAAGGATTCGGACGATAATTCCTTCCATTACAGACTGCTCGATATCAGTAAGATCACGGCTTACTTTTGCGCCCTGACCTGTACCACCGAACAAGCGGTCGATAACGCTGAATGTAATTGCAGGGTCAATCTCAAGGACAGCGTTTCCCTTGAGAGGATCCATGTTGATTACAGCAAGCGTTGTTGGGGTCGGAATAGATCGGACGAACTCTTCGTAAGTAAGCTGATCGACCGAAGCTACATGGACATGAACCAAAGAACGCAGCTGCGCTGAGAGACTTGTTGTTGTAAGTCGCGCAAATGTTTCGTGCATAATCTGCACGGTACGGATCTGTTCCTTTGAGAACTTATCCGGACGCTTAAAGTCGTAAATCTTAATCTTGCGCGTGTCACTGACCGGCTTAAAATCATCTGCTCCGCTGTCCCCAGAGCTGATGGCTTGAAGCAATTGGTCAATTTCATCTTGTGACAGAACTTCGTTCATGCCTATCCTTCCACCTTTTTATAGTTAAATCACTTTATGCTATTGCTGGATAACATCCATCTGCATGAAGCGAACATCCTTAATCTTTGAAGAGCTCAAAATGCTGTCGTTGATAGCGTTGCGAATCTCAATCTTGAGGTTCTCCTCATTCTGAGGTCTGAGTTCCTCTGCTGTCTTCTGAGTAAAGTATCGGCGCAAAAAGTCTTTAAGTTCAACAGTTCGCTGAGTAATTTCAGTAGAAGTTGCCTTGTCTTCCTTTTTGTAGCCAAGAACTACATCGACGCGGACAGAAGCAGGATTTGCCTCCATTGTGCGAGTCTGAATCAATCCGAGAGAAGTGTACCAGTCAAGGATTTCTTTTGATGCAGTATATTCCTCAGTCATAGGAATAGCGGCAGTTGTTCCCGTATTATTACCGCCTACAATTTTCATTGTAATTACTACGACAGTAACGATAAGAATAATTGCAGCAAGGCCGATTGCCACCCATTTCAAAAGTCCTGGGATAAGGAGACCTTTGCCGCCTTTTGCAGGAGCAGCTCCGCCGTCTCCGCCATCGTCCAATCCTAATCCTTCATCTTCATCTGCCATAAAAAACTCCTTATTTTACTATTAAAAATGGCCTTCATCAAGAATGATGATGTCCACACGGCGGTTATACGCCTGACCTTCTTTTGTCTCATTTGAGAACATCGGTCGTGTGTCCGCGTATCCGGCGATTGAGAACTGCTGCTCATTCACGCCGAAATCCGACAGGTAATGAAGGACGCTGGCGGCACGAGCCGAAGAAAGCTCCCAGTTTGAGGGGAAAGTTTCGTTTTCAACAGGTGTTGAGTCCGTATGTCCCTCTATTCTAAATCTTCGGTTTTTTAGCTCCGAATCTTGAAAAAATTTCGATAATTTTAAAAGAATATCTCTAGTTTCATCGATATTGAGGGCCGCACTGCCCTGCTCAAAAAAAACATCAGAAGCCAGAGAAATAACGACACCACGTTCATCACTTGAAAGCGTGATTTTTGCAGACTTGACTTCAGGCGCAAACAGGCTGACTGCCTTTTTCTTTGCTACAGAAAGAGATTTTCCTTTTTCTGCGGAAGGGAGAGCCGAGACATTGTTTCCCAAATCTGCAAGTTTTCCGGCCGCTAGAGACTGACCGCCAGAAGTTACAGGAGCTTCGATTGACTCAGTAGTGATTTGCAAAGACTCCTGGATCTGCGCCAGCGCCGCCGTATCGACCTCCGAAGGGTCATACAACATGACGAAGAAGCAGAGCATAAGCGTAATCATGTCACCATAAGTACCTTGCCATGCGGTTGACGGTTTGGCAGGTTCTTTTTTTTCTTTTTTTGCCATATTAAGTCCTGCTTATTAGTCTTTAAGAACATCAGGCTCGATAATCTTGCGGGTTTTTGGATCAAGATATGTGAGGAGCTTGAGCGCAAGGATTCGCGGGTTGTCACCGGCCTGAATTGAAAGTACACCCTCGATAATCATTTCCATGGTTGACATCTCAGCGGCATTCTGCGAAGAAAGTTTGTTCGCAAAAGGAGCGACGAGCCAGTTAGCAAGCATAGAACCATACAAGGTCGTAATCAAAGCGACAGCCATGTTAGGACCAAGGGAGCTTTTATCTTCCAAGTTGTTCAACATACCGATAAGACCAATAACCGTACCCAACATTCCGAAACCTGGACCGTAACCAGCCCATGCGTTGATAACGCCTATCCATTCCATGTGACGGCCTTCTGCCGCGCTCATTTCATTTTCCATAATCGTCCGGATGACGTTGCCGTCAGTACCGTCGACTACCATTCGCAAGCCTTCTTTCATGAAGGCGCTGTCCAAGTCATCAAGGCCTTCTTCAAGGGCAAGGATACCTTCACGACGGGCCTTTTCCGAAAGGGCGACCATATTCTGAATCAGCGTTTTTTCGCCGTAATCGTGAACTTTCAGCGCGCGACCCATAACCTTGAACAAGCCCAGGGCCTGTTTGAGCGGCGCAACGATGAACAATGCAGCATAAGAACCACCGATCGTAACGAATACGGAAGGAATATCGATGATGCCGCCTACAGAACCACCAGATGTGATGACACCAAGACCGATAGCGACCGTACCACCGATAAGACCAATCAATGTAGCTATATCCATAACCTACTCCTAATTATATTTCAAGGGCATTAACGCCAATCTGTTTACGATATGAGACGATGCGGTCAATCACTTCCTGGGGCTTGTCACGCACAACGATTTTTTTACCTGAGAAGAATGTGACCGTCAGATCAGGATTCTGCTCCATACTCTCAATCATGTGCGGATTTATCCAGTATGTTGAGCCGTCTAATTTTGTTACAGGAATCATTCCCCCACCCCGCAAGACAAAACACTTTTCAATATACTTTTCAATGATACATCAAATGAAAGAATATTGAAAGCACTTTTTTTCTCATTGTAATTATCGGAAAATTATAATTTTTTATTAGATTCTCTTTTCCCGATTGCGTTTTTTTTTCTCATTGGTTAATTTTATATCAAGAATAATTCTGGAGGCTGACATGAGCACAAAAATTCTCATCATCGAAGATGTACCTGAGATGTCGGAACTGGTATCAATGTATCTTGCAAAAGAAGGAATGGATGTCTCAAAGGCTGCGAGCGCAGAAGAGGCGATTGAAATTCTCAAATCAGTCACGCCGGACCTCGTGATTCTTGACCTGAACCTTCCAGGAATGAGCGGTTTTGATTTTCTCAAGAAATTCCGGGGTGAGTACAACAATACTATTCCAGTCATAATCTCATCAGCACGCGACGGAGATGAGGATATAATAGAAGGATTGGGGCTTGGAGCCGATGAATTCGTCACGAAACCATTCTCGCCGAGAGTCCTTGTCGCAAAGGTAAAGGCAAATCTCAGGCGCGGCTCAGAAATTTCCGCGGCCGCCGAAGAATTTTTTGCTTTCGGGGATTACAAGCTTCTTTTAAATTCATGCGTCCTCAAAAAAGGAACCGAAAAAATCTCTCTCTCTAACAAAGAATACAAAGTCCTTGAATATCTCACAAAACATGTCGGCGAGCAGCTTTGCCCCGAAAAAATCTACAAGGATGTCTGGGGCACGGAATTCGGTGATGTCACGGCAGTCGCAGTCTACATCCAGAGATTGCGCAAAAAAATCGAGGAAAATCCTGCGGAGCCTCGGCACATAAAGACAGTTTTTGGAATGGGGTATCTCTTTGAAAATTAAGACTCAGCTGCGCATTTTCCTGATTGGCGTAATTTTAGTTCCGATTCTGGCGGCAACGGCTCTTCCGGCTTACCATTATCTCACGCGACCTGACAGGCTTCTTCTCGAAGGCTACAAGCAAATAAGGAGCATGGAGAACCTTCCGCTCTCAAAGCGTGATACAAAGGTTTTCGCACAGCTCATAAGGACTCTTCCGCCGAATGTTGAATTCATAATAATCGCGAACCATGGCGACATACTCGGAACAACGATTCAGGAATTCTCCGGCCTCACGCATATAGACATGCCGAAGCTGTTCCAATACATGAACGAATCGAGCGAAAAATATTTTTATCAGCTCACTTCCCCGCCACTCGAAGACAAAAGCAACGAAATTCTTTTCATAAGCCGAATAAGCAGGGAAGCAAAGCATAAAAAAGACGGATTCACAAAGATGCTCACGGCATTCCTCATCTGCGTAGCATTTTTTGAGCTTTTCTGTATCATACTGATAGTGATGATTTCACAGACAATCTCAAGTTCCATCACAATTCTAAACAAAAACACACAGAGAATCGCCGGCGGAGAACTTGATGTCAAACTAGATTTTTCAAAGAACACGAAGAGAGACAACGAAATCACCAGCCTCACGGAGAATCTTGACAAAATGCGCCTTGCGCTCAAGGACAACGAGGAAAGACGCTCCAGATTCATCATGGGAATCAGCCACGACTTGCGAACTCCTGTGGCCGTAATCAAAGGCTACACCGAGGCCATGAGCGACGGATTCTGCGACAACCCCGACGAGATGAAAAAATCACTTGCCATCATAAGTTCAAAAACCGAGCAGCTCGGAAACATGATTGACACGCTGATAAATTTCGTAAAACTGAATCAGACTGACTGGGTAAGCCAGCTGAAAAAACAGAAAATCGCACCAATTTTTGAGGAATTCGCAAAAAGCTCCGTTACCACAGGCGGAATTTTCAAGCGGAATGTAACGGCGGACATAAAAATCAGCAACGAAACCGAAGTCGCATTCGACAAGCCTCTTATCCAGCGCACCCTTGAGAACCTATTCTCAAACGCGCTGCGCTACACGGCCGACAACGACTCAATCGAAATTCGTGCCTATGAGGATTGCTCCGAAAACCTGCACAGGATTTTTTTCAGCATCAGGGACACAGGAATCGGCATAGCAAAGGAAAATCTGGAGAAAATTTTTGACATGTTCTACAGGGCAAGCTCATCACGGCGGGAAGAAGGAATGGGAATCGGGCTTGCAACCGTCATGACAATCGTAAAAGCCCACGGCTGGAAGATTTCCGTCCAGTCAGAGCTAGGAAACGGCTCCGAATTCACGATAGAAATTCCGGTCAGATAAGTTGAAAGTTGAAAGTTGAGGACGAAACACTTTTTCACTTTCCAAGTTTTTTATTTGATCAAATAAGCTGTTCTAGGAATCTATTCAGCAAAAGGATTCCTCGGCGGTTCAAGGAATAGATTTTCTCACCGTCCAGGGAAAGTTTTTCGGAAGCAAGGCGATTTTTTTTCCACTGGAAGAAGATTCCGTCTGCCCGGTTTGCACCTATCCGCTCAGAAAGATCTTTTCCAAATCTTTCTTTATAATCAGCAGAGCTTACGCCCTCAATCTTTCGGAATCCAAGCATCAGAAATTCAAATTCAAGCGTCGTCTCATCAAGGTTCTCAACATTTCTCTTTAAAAAACAAAGGTTCTTTTTGGCGGAACAAATTTCTTCATCAACACCACGGATATAAGCAGGAACTGAAAGAGTGTTCGTCCACCTCACGGCCGATTTCGAGCAAAAGTCGTAAACGGTTCCGCTCGCGCCGGCTCCCACGCCTATGTAATTCTCCTGTTTCCAGTAAGCAGAGTTGTGTCTTGCCTCAAAACCTTTCCTTGCGAAATTGGACACCTCGTACTGAGAGAAGCCTAGCTTTTCAAGGATGTTCCGGCCCGCAATCCACATTTTATCAGCCTTTTCATAGGAAAAGTTTACAGTGCCATCCTCAATTTTCTTCCATAAAGGAGTATTTTCCTCAACGGTCAGCGTATAAAGCGAAACATGATCGATTTTTGGATATTTTTTTAAAAGCTCAAACTGATTTTTAAAAGATTCGTGCGTATGACAAGGAAGCCCCGCAATAAAATCAACGGAAAGCCGTCCGTTCCAGTGATTTTTTAAAGTCTCAAGCGCATTCAGGATAATCCTGCAGTCCGCGCCCCGGTTCACGCATGACAAAGCCCTGTCATCAAAGGCCTGGATTCCCATCGAAAGCCTGTTCACTCCAGATTTTCCGCAGGCCGAAAGAAATTCCTCCGTGACATCATCAGGATTCATCTCAACGGTGACTTCGGCATTCTCATCAAAGCCAGCGGCATCTTTTATCCCGGAAATAAGATTAAAAATCTGCTCCGGCGAAAGAATGCTCGGAGTTCCACCGCCGACATAAACGGAACGCCATTTTTTGATTCCGTAGAATTCAGCATAAATTCGAGCTTCCCTTATGAGCGAGGAAATGTAGGAATCAGAAAGGTCGTTGCACTTCCCAGCCCTGTCCCGCTCCGCAATGCTGTAAAAATCGCAGTAATCGCATTTTTTCTTGCAGAACGGAATATGGATATATATAGAAGAATTCACAAAATCTCCGGGAAATCAGAACATCTTGAATTTGCTGAACGGAAAGTAAAGCATGAGGACTTTTCCGATAATCTCGCTATGCTTTACAGGCCCCCAGATGCGTGAGTCACTGGCAGAAATGCGGTCATCTCCAAGCACAAAATACTCGTCCTCACCAAGCGTTATCTGAGAAGTAGAAGATTTTGCGCCAAGCTCAGTGTCCCATCCTGCAGGAGGAACAAGAATCTTTGCATTGTATTTCGTTTCGGTAACTTCAAATTCCGTGAGGAAATGCTGCTGATTCGCAGGCTTTACGAAAACAACATAGCGGTCTATGTAAATCGTATCACCAGGAAGCCCCACGACCCTGCGGATAACAGGACGGGTTCCCTCGACAGGGCTTTCCTCAAACGGCTGCCATTTTCGTATGCTTACAAAAAGCGCGAGGCTCCTTAAAAGCCCTTTTATTGCACTTGAGTTGGAATTCTTGTAGTTGCGCATAAGGATGACATCTCCGCGTCCAGGATTACGGAGCAAGGGGCTGACAAACTCATAGCTTCCGGCAGGAATATCCGGCGACATTGAATCCGACTTATTCGCAATCGGGAACACGACGAAGGTCATGAAGATAGAAACGATGATAAAAAAGAGCAGGACGATTCCTATTACAGAAAGGATTCTGTGGTAAAGCTCTTTTCTCAATTTATATGAAATTGCATAAATATTTTTTTCCATATAGATAGAATAGCAGATTTTTAGAAACTGTTGCAAGTTCAGATTGTTATGTTTATAATTAGAAGATATGTCCGAAAATGTAAAGATTATTGCACAGAACAAAAAGGCAAGATTCAATTATTTCATCGAAGAATCCTACGAGTGCGGACTGGAACTTGAAGGAACTGAGGTTAAATCCGTAAAGGCAGGCAATGTGTCCTTCGCGGATTCTTTTGCCGAAATTATAAACGGAGAGGTATGGATGCGCAATTTCCATATCTCTGAATATAAATACTCGTCCGTGTTCAATCACGATCCGGACAGGAAAAAGAGGCTTCTTCTTCACAAAGAAGAAATCAAACGGCTTCAGCGCAAGGTCGAAGAAAAGGGCTTCACCTTGATTCCGCTGGATTTTTACCTTAAGAACGGGCGGGTCAAGCTCACTCTCGGAGTCTGTAAGGGCAAAAAACTCTACGACAAACGGGAAACAATCAAGCAGCGCGACCTCGACCGGGACATGGCAAGGGATTTCCGAAAAGATTTGTCATAGTCCTGAGGAAAGGCAATTTGAAGAATCAGAGATTAAGAACTTTGCTTCTCTGCATCACATTATCGATTCTTTCTCCACTAGCGGCACTCCATGCCGAAAACCTGCTGGTTGATTATTACGGTGTGGTTTCTGCTTCCTCAGACACGAACATGCTCAAAATGGCTCAGGATGTTTTTTTCACCCAGCTCAAATCAATTGACGGCATAACGGTTGATGACAAAAGGCCTGATTTAAGCAAGGCATCTGTAGCCGTGCCGGATTTTGCCCATACGAATGCGGCAATCTATTTCTATGCGGAAGTCACGGATCAAAAAAATGATGCCGGGCAAACTGTCTGGAACTGCCGCTTCAATGCCGTCACAGCATCAGACGGAATCACACACTCGGCAAGCGAAAATTACGAATCCTACTATAAAATTCTCGTCGGTGCAAAAACCGCGATTGAAAAAGTTCTTTCCGATTTAAAATCTCCTTCCCCGGAATTCGCATCGGCGAACAAGTCAAACCTTGCGGCCGATTTTAAGACTGGAGTTGACATCGAATCCCTTGCAGGAACATGGGGCGGAGAGCCTTATGCAGACAAAATCATAATTCTGCGAGGCGGAAGAGGCTTCGTAATCTTCAAGAACGGCGCGACAATGAACATAAAGATTTCCGTCAAAAAAGTCTCAATCGACGGCAAGAACACAAATCTTGAAATTTCTCAGGTGGGGAAATCAAACGCATCATTTTTCCCGGAGCTTCCACGCGAGCAGGCCCTTCTGTGCGCCGCAAGTGCCCCTCCAATCACCTGGAATTTCTCGCTCACCTCGGCAGATACTCTTGAGGGCATAAAAAATACCGTCATCCAAACGAACAACGGCACTGAACAAGGCACTGTAAACTCAAGCTGGACCAGAAGATAGGGAGCTAGGAGTTACTCATTATCTAATAAACTGCCGCATGGACGCGGCGAAAAGAGATGAAATCCGCAAGAATTTTCGTTAGAAAATTCTTGTCAGGGCATGGATGCCCCTATTTTCACAGCTCCCTGGCGGATTACTTTTACTTCGCCATTTTCTTCAATCGCTACTATTGTCGATGGAACGCCGCCTTTTTTGTCGCCGTCATCGATAATCAGCTCGACTTCCTTTCCGAATTCATCTTTTATCTGCTTGATATTGTCAAGGACATCTTCTCCGCTTCGGTTCACGCTCGTTGAATAAATCGGAGCACCGCAGCCTGCAATCACTTTTCTGAGCCATTCGTCCCCAGGGCAACGGAAAGCTGTCGTCTCAAAATTTCCGTCCTCGGCGAAAGTGTGCACGATAATCGAAAGCGGGCCTGGCCATTTTTCAAGAAGGTAATCTGGAATCACATCGCGGGTATATTTTTTTACATCCTCAGGCTTCGCAATCAGCTGAATGAAATTTTTGCCTTCAGCACGGTTCTTTATTGAACAAATTTTTTCAAAAGTATGGAAAGAATAGTGCCTTCCGTCAACGATACCTGAAAATCCGTAGACTGTATCTGTAGGAAGGACTACGACTTTTCCCCTTCTTAAATAATCAATGGCAATCTGAGCAGACTCATTATCACACTTGCGGCAAATCATAGACTGGAATCCCCTTTATTTTTACTTTATTTTTTTTGACAGCAGCATCTTTTACCCTGAAATCTTTTAGCATAAGATAAAGATATGTAACGAAGAACATCAGAAGGCCTGCAAGCTTGCAAAACCATTCCGGAAGGGAATAAGGTTCAATTGATTTAACAGGCGTTCCTGTCTCAAAGTGGTACTCGTCGATATTGATAAGTCCGTTGATCTTAACGACTTTCTCTCCGTCACGAACATATCCCATCTTGCGCGCAAAACCCGCTATTACATCCGGGTCTTTTTCAAGGGCCGTATATTCAAGGGAGAGAGAATCATTGATTTTTTGTATTTCGTCCGCACGGGCACTAAGGATTCTTTTCTGCTCACGAAGCTGGCCGTCCGCCCATATTCCATCCTTTCCACAAGTGAACGAGACGAGGACATAAATTACGGTACCGGCCAGGGCAGCAACGAGAACCCTGAACATTTTTATCATAGCCTTTTGAATATCGGCTTAGATACAAAAATTCTAAAATATTTTTCAACATGAAAAAAAAATTGGACTTTTCTTTGATATGTATGCTACAATAGATAGGTAAAGTGTAATTTTTTTAAGAAAAGTTGCCGATAATATATCAAATATTTTCTTAATCGGAAGCCATAAAGAGCTTGCAAAATTTCACTTTTGAAGGGGAACAATATGAGTGATTCAGATAAAACAAACGAACTTGACAATTACGGCGTTTGGGTTAAAAAGCCGCCTCGCACCGTTTCATCTGAAAATGGAGAAGATAATACAGACACTATTTCTGATATAGACAATGATCTCCCGGATTTTGCCGCTATCGATGTAGTTGACGATCCTACAATCGGAGCAGATCCAAATGCGGACGACACAACGCTTTCTGCAGACGAGCTTGCGAACATCACAGGTTCCTTTGAGGAAGCCGCTCCAGCTCCAGAAGCAACCGAATCATCTGGAGGTTCCGGCGAAACCGAAGAAATCTCCCTTGATGAGTTCATTGAGGGCGGTGTATTTGAAGGTGACGAAGATGCCGCTCCGGCACCTTCACAGCCTGCAGCCACCACTTCACAGGCAGAAGAATCAGTATCCGCCGACGAATTCATGGAATCAAGCGACATCACAGTTTCTGATGCTCCTACAGTTTCAGAATCATCAGCTTTGTCTGATGACGGTCCGATTGACATTGACCTTTCATTTGATGATTCAGACTCAGTTCCTTCAATGGAAAGTTCTTCATCAAGTTCTTCTGCCCCTGTAAAAGAAGTTGCGGGTTCAGAGGAAGTCGATTTGAGCGACTTTGGCGTTGATTTCGGTGACGGAGACTCTTCCTCTTCATCAGAAAGCACAGCTTCAAGCGACGGAACAGAGAGCGTTGACCTGAGCGATTTCGGCGTTGATTTTGGCGATGGTCCATCATCTGAACCAAGCGCGCCTGCAGCAGAACCTGCTTCTGAACCAGTCGTAAACGAGGACGGAACAGAGGAAGTATCACTCGACTCATTCGGATTCGACATCAATGCAGAAGAGCCTGGCGCAGAAGAAAGCGCACCGGCCGCAACCTCAGACAGTACAGAAGAAGAAATTTCCCCTTCTCTATCAGACGAAAATCCTTCACTCGAAGAATCAAGCTCACCTTCTATTGAATTATCAGCCGAGGACGATGTAGGCGACATCTCAATCGAGGCAGAGCCATCAACTTCTGCACAACAAAGCGAACCTGCACAAACTTTTGAATCTCAGGATAACGATGATTTCAACCTTGACTCAATCATGGATTCAATCGAAGACGAAAACGGCAATAAGACATCACTTAATGACAATGCAGGTTTCGTTGCCGACGACGCTATAGCGGAAGAAGAACCTGTAGTTGCAGAAGAAGAACCAGTTGCTACCGAAGAGCCACTTTCTGCAGAACAGGAAACAATTATCGAAGAGCCTGTTGTAAACGATGTCGTTGATATGGATGAACCGGTATTTGAAGAAACAGCCGTCGATATTCCGGAAGAAACAGCTACTGAGCCAGTAGCCGATTCTGATTCTGACAATCCGTTTGCCCTTCCTCCAGATGATGCATTCACAGCAACAGTCACAGATGAACCGACAATTCACGACGAGCCGGATGAAAATATCGCACTCTCAGACGAAGCTCCTCTTTCAAGCGAGCCAGTATTTGAGGAACCGATTGCAATCGACGAACCGGCCGACGAACCTGTTCCACAAGAATCAATCTCCGTGGAGCCAGTTTCATTCGATGATTCTGTTGCAACCGAAGAGCCTGAGCAGGAGTCTGTTATCGAGGAATCTTCAGCCATCGATGAACCTATAGAAAGCGCACCGGTCGCAGAAGAGCAGCCGGTCAAGCAGGATTCAGAAATCAGTTCTACCGCAAATGACATTCTTAATCAGATTGCTTCAGAACTTTCTTCACTCCGAAATGAAATCTCAAATCTCAAAACTGAATTTGAGGAACTTAAAAATAAGGAAGCAGCACCTGCCGCAACCGAAGCAGAAGAAGCTGAAATCCCGGCAGAATCAGAGTCAAGCGGCGGATTCTTCGGCTCAGAGGACGAGGATGACACGATCGCGCTCTCTCTCGATGAAATGGACAATATCCTTAACACGGTTGAAATCGTTGAGGAAACAGCTCCTACCCTTCCAGAATCAGCAAACACCGTTTCGAGCGAAGATGAAGCTGAGGAGCCGGTAATTGACGAGACTCTGCCAGAAGAAACTGCTGTTGAAGAAGTTGCCCTTCCAGAAGAGAGTGTTGAATCAGAAGAATCCCTCGATTTCTCTAACGAAAACATTGAGGAGCCGGTTCTTGACGACATCGACACAAACATTGCCGAAGAAGAGCTTCCGGACGAAATCCTCGTTCCGAAATCAGAGGATGATATTCTCGTTGGCTCAAGCCAGGAAAATCTCATCGAAGAAACTGAACCAGGCGAATCTACAGAAAATCTTTCAATCGATGAGCCTGCCCCAGAAGCAGATTCTATTGAAGAAGACATCAACTACGAAGTTGAGCAGGCAGCTTCTGCAGAAAACGAAGACTCAACTATGGTTGACGAGCCATTCGTATTCGATGACAACGAAGACGATGCTGATGCAACTCTCTCAGCTGACGAACTTGCAAATATCACAGCAGATTCAAGCATGACAGAAGAAGCGGGTGAAGAGATTGTCGAAGAAGAGCCTGTCGCAGAAGAAAGCATTGAAGAGCCGGAAGAAAGCGCAGAAAGCAATATTCCGGATGTAAGCGATATTCTTGGTGATACATCGAGCAGTGAAGAGGAAGAATCAAGCGGAATCTCAATTTCTGAGGGCGAGCTTGACAATCTTCTTTCATCAGAGGCAGCCCTTGCTGAACAGAACCGCAAACTTGCCGAGGAAGAAGAAAAAGCAGAGCCAGTTCACTCTTCAATTCCAGGTGACTTGCAGAAAGAAATCAAATCAGTTCTCTCATATATGGATCAGCTTTTGGAAAATCTTCCGGAAGAGAAAATTGCTGAATTCGCTCAGTCAGAACAGTTTGAAACTTACAAAAAATTGTTCAAGGAGCTTGGTCTCGACTAATGAATATAGGAACAAAAACAAAAAGCGGGCTTTTGCAAAAGGCTCAGAGCGTTCTTGCAGATGTCACGCCGACATTTTCAAAGTGGGCTAAACGCTCCGGCTTTGCAAGGGCCGCAATTCTCTCGCCATGCTCAACATCGGAAGGTAAATTCTATTACACGACTGATGCCGTAGGTTTTTCAGCCAGAGAAATGGCGATGCTCACAGAGACTCAGGAATTCTGGCTCAGTACGCTTTCAAAGGCTTTTGAATGGCAGTGTTTCTCGCGGGATTTCAATGAGCTGGACAAATTCGACGGTCTTTTTGAAGATGATGTTCTTGCACAAATCAACAAGATTTTCTTCCTTCCGTTCCGCAACAAGGCAAATCCAATGCTCTTCGTTGTCGTTGAGCTTGAAGATGATAACGACCTTAATCTTCCACCGTCATCAGAAATGGCAGTAACCCTCAAAAATATCGTTGAATTCAAGAATCAGGAAAAAAAGATTCTCGCAAAATTCGACAAAAATATCGAAGCTGGACTTGAGCTTTCACAGAGCAGGCTTTATCTTCTTTCGCTCAAAGTGTGCATTGAAGAGCAGCTTTCAAGCCTGGAGCTTCCGGGGGACGAGCTAAGGCATCTTGTCACAAGGGCAATCACGGACGCGGCACAAACAATCGTTTCACCGCTTTTCCGCTCGCCAAACTGCTGTCAGACAGGCTCAATGGGCGAAATCAAGGTCGTTCTTTTTGCAAAAGATGAAGAGGATGAGCAGCTTCTTGCATATCACATTTCACGCACTTTGCTCGGACTTTTAGGCTCGAAAGCAACAAAGCAGATTCTTCTGCTTTCTGCAGGTCTTTGCCCAAACAAAGCCGGAACAATTGAGTTTCTTTGTAAGTGCTAGTTCACGAAATGGATTCACAAATCATTTTTGAAGCAAGCAAGTCGGGGGAACTCACCTGCTCGCTCAAAGGAAAGTATCTTCATTCAAAATACAATCCCTTAGCAGAAGGAGAAAAGTTTGCCCAGAATTTGCAGGCAGATTTTTCTCCTCTTTGCGTTTTTATAATTGAACCCGCCCTATCCTACTGCGCAGAATCGGTTAAAAAAAAGTTTCCGGGAGCAGCAGTTTGTGCAATCAGATTTTCAAGAGATTTCTCTGAATCTGACACAAAATGGAACAAAGTTTTTTATCTTGATGGTGAGATTCCGCTGGGCGAAATCCTTTTCAATTCTTTGGGCGAAGAAAAACTGATTTCAAGCCTTGCGTTCGACTGGACACCGGCAAAAAATATTTTTCCAGAAGAATCAATGCTCGCATGGGGCGAAATCAAAAAGGCGATTTTAAAAGCCAGGGATGTGATTGGAACCAGATCTTATTTTTCAAAGAGATGGCTCAAAAACTCGCTTGTTTTCGCATCAAAAATCCAAAAAACGCTGCTTCTTGAAAATGGCGACACCCCAATAATAATTGCCGCCTCTGGCCCAAGCCTGAAAACTTCAATTCCATTTCTCAAAAAATACCGGGATTCCTTCTTTTTGATTGCAGTTTCTTCGGCATTTATGCCGCTTTCAAAGAACGGAATCTCACCTGAACTCGTGATTTCAAGCGACGGTGGATATTGGGCAAAAAAGCATCTGGATTTTTCAGGCGAAGAAAATGCGCATACAGTATTTGCCCTTGAAGCAGAAAGTGCCATTCCAAAAAAACTCCTCACGCAAAAAGAAATTCTTCCGCTTTGTTACGATGACGGGCTGGAAAAGGATTTTCTGGATTCAATCGGCTGCCCCTACATGCTCTCAGAGCGGAACGGAACTGTGGCAGGAACCGCACTTTGCTTCGCGCACTCGCTCACAGAAGGAAATATTTTCCTTTGCGGGCTTGACCAGGCTCCTTCACCCTCTTACCAGCACACGCAGCCGAACGCATTGGAAACGGATAACGGCAAAAAAGATTTCAGGCTCAAAACGGCAGAGACAAGGATGACGGCTTCAAGGTTCAATTCTCAGGCTTCGCTTGAAATTTACAGGAACTGGTTCATCTCCAATTCGGAATATTTTTCAAAAAGAGTTTTTAGGCTGTCCGACAATTTTAAATATGACTTTTCTCTCGGAAAAATCCGTGAAATCAACTGGAATGATTTTGAAAAGATGACTGGATGCGGCCTGACGGGATGCGGCCACACACAGCAAAACGCGGCTAACAATCCAAAAAAGATTCTTTTCAAATCCGTAAAAATCAAAGTCAACGGGGGTGAACGGAAGTCAAAACTTCTTGAAACGCTCAGGAAACTTTCTCAAACCGAAAAATTTGCTGATGAAGTCTTTCCAATGGACTCAATTCTTATCAAAAGGGAACTTTCACCCGAAAAACGAGGAGAACTGAATTCAAAACTCACGGAAAAGACCGAAAAACTGCTTAAAGAATGTGAGAAATTGCTGTAAAACAGGTGGAAAAATGGGGGATTATTTTTATTCACAGATAATTGAGGCAAAGGACAAGAGCCTTATTCCGCTTTGCAAAAATACGGCCGGGCAGGAAGTATCGTTGCACTCAAAATACAATCCAGTTCGTGAGGCAGAAGGTTTTGCCGCACAAACGGAGCCGGACTGTCTTTTTTTCGTAATTCTTGGACTGGCCGGCGGCTACCACATCCAGAAAATCCTCGAAAAATGCTCCAAAGCAAAAATCCTCGCCGTTGAAATCTCCCAGAATGCAATCGAATTTCTTTCACAAATTCCTTGCGCCAAAAATTTGGAAGCTGATAAACGCGTGACATTTACTTCCCTTGAAAATCTGGAGCAAAATCTTCTTGCTAAATACAAGCCTGCGATTCACGGAAACCTCACGATTCTTTCACTTCGCCAATGGGAAAATATTTTCCAAACCGAAGCAGAACTTGCCAAAGCTAAAATTACAGGAGCAATAAAACTCCTCGCCTCGGACTTTTCTGTTCAGAGCCATTTCGGGAAAATCTGGCAGAAAAATATTCTTTCAAATCTCTCGCTTGCAGAAAAAACGCGTGGCTTCGATGAGGTTAAAAAATCAATTCTTCCGCTCGCAACGCAAAAAACAGCGGCAATAATCGCAGCGGGGCCAAGCCTTAACGAAAAAATCAGGCTTCTCAGGGAAAATCGGGAAAAATACTTCATAATCGCGACTGACACGGCTTTTTCCGCGCTCACAAAGCAAAAAATTGAAAGCGATGCCGTCGTATCGATTGACGGCCAGATGATTTCGCATCAACATTATATGGAAGAAATCAGCAGAAACACGCTCTTTTTCTTTGATTTGTGCGCCAATTCAGCCTCAGTAAGAAAGGCTGTCGAGAAATCAGGAAATGTAATATTGGCCGAGACAGGGCATCCGCTCGCACAATACGCAAGTTTTTTCTCCGGCACACAGAATTTCATTCATCTTGAGGCTGGAAGCGGAACTGTCACAATAGCGGCGGCGAGCCTTGCAAAATCACTCGGATTCAAAAAAATCGAATTCTTCGGAGCGGATTTTTCTTATATTGACGGCAAACCATACACACGAGGAACTTACCTCGAAAGCCAATTTCATTCAAAATCTACAAGGCTGAGCACGGCCGAAAAATCATATTCCACTCTCATGTACCGAACCCCGGTCATAAAACTCTCAGACAACAAAATCACCACGGAAATTCTTGAGGCATACAAAAATTCTCTTGAAGATTTTATGACAAAAAGCAAGCCTGTTTCCGATGCAAGAAACAAGCTTGGGAAATTCAATTTAAATGATTTTAAATCCAAATATTGCAAAGATTTACGCATCACATTCAAATCAGAGAATGATATGGACGAGGACAGTTTTACTTTCACTACCCTTCTTCCCCTCATGGCAAAACTAGGAAAAGGCTCCGCTTTCCTTGCATACCTTAAAACATTGAGATATACTGAAAGGGTATGAAAAGACCAATAACTTTTGTTTCTATATTTTGCTCAGTTCTCTTTTTGGCAGCCATCATTGTCTTCGCATCAGGAATTTATATCGACAAAAAAAACGGAACAGCACGGGCAGACGCACGCTATCAGGAACTTTTAACTCAAACAAAAGAAAATTTCTCCGAAAATTCTTACGGCTCATCAGAATTCTCAATCAATTTTATACGCGCAATCGGGGAAATCAACGATTTTTCATCCCTCAAACTTGAAATCAACGGCACCCTTGTCTATTCTTATCCTCCATCAACATTTTCTCTGCCTTCACCAGATTTAATCAAGTCCTACTCTGACACAGTATATATCGATGGCAAAAATTTTACGCTCAGGGCATCCATTTACCTGATGACTCCAGGCTCAATCTACAATCATTCAAGATTCGCATTTCTCCTGATTCTTGTCGGAACACTCATCGTCGGACTTTTCATCGTCTTCACAAACAGCGGGGATTCATCTACGAAAGACGCTTATGCCTCACATCAAAAAAAGAAGCCCGAATACAAAGCATACAAGGAATTCATAGAAAACAAAGAAAAAGAAAAAGCTGAAACAGAACCAAACGAAGCAACTTCTTCCACAAAAAATGAAGAAACGGACTCCGAGCAAGAAAAAGAATCAGAAAAACCAGCAGAATCCGGATTCGAGGAAGTCTCGGTAATCGATTTTGACACTCCGGCTGAGACAAAACCAATCTTCAACCCGGAACCAGAGGCTGAAAAAGCAGCAGAAAAGACTGAAACAGAAAACAATATTGCAGAACCTGCTGCACAGGAAGATGGCGATGGCGGTCTTGATATAATTGACCAGATGGAGCAGGAAAATCTTGCGCTCACAGATGAAGATTTCTTTGGGGAAGACAAGTCTGACAAAAACGAAGCAGATTCCGAAAATGACGAGCCTGTTTTCACGCCTCTTGATGAAGAATCTTTCACAGATTTCACGGAGCCAGCCGTTACAGAGCCTGTTTCTGCGGAGCAAAAAGAGCCGGAGCCAACATCTACGCTTTCGCCTGTCACAAACATTGCATTGCAGGCTTCTCTTGAGCCAAAACTTGATGAAGAAATCAAAACGAACCCACAGGCAACGGTTTCGCTTATTAAAATCAACGGCCTTGACCGAGGAAACGCAATATCAGAAAAAATCATTGCGATTCTCAAGGAAAAACTGAACAGCGACTTGCTTTTCGAGTACAAGGCTGATTCTTACGCAGTAATCTCTAAGGAAAATTTGCAGGCTGTGGTAGACAATTTTGAGGAACTGTACAATAAAATCACGGATTTCTTAAGGGATAATAACGCGGCAAACGAAGTTTCCGTCGGAATTTCTTCGGCAAGCGGAAGAAATGTCAATGCAGAAAGGATTCTCCTTGAAGCAGGACAGGCACTTGAATATGCTTCACAGGATACGGACTCACCTATTGTAGCATTCAGGGCAAATCCTGACAAATACAAGGAATATATCGAATCAAGCAATTAGTTTATTAAGATTTTTTATTCTCTGTCTTTGGAGCTTCTTTCGCATCTGGAGGAAGCTCAATTTTTTTATCAGCATCAAAATTATCTACAATATCCGAAAGCTGCTGTGCAAAACTCGTAAGCTGTTTGTTGCCAGGAAACTTTTCCTTGAGGATGAAAAAAGATTCTTCGGCATCTTCACCACGCCCGACATTTATAAGCAGGGCAACATAACTTTCAAGAAGATTCTCATCATAAGGGCTGCTTTCCATCAATTTTTTGTATTGCAGAATAGCCTCATCGACTTTGCCGCTCATTGCCGTAATATAGGCCATGCTCGTTTTCAGAAGTGTATTTTCAGGGTCAAGCCTCAAAAGCTCAGTGTAACATTCAGTCGCTTTTTCCCAGTTTTTTGCCAGGGCATAGGAGCGCGCAAGTTTATAAAAGGCAGTACGGCTCAGTTCTTTGTCACGCATTGCGAGCTGGTAATATTCAGCAGCCTTATCGTATTTCTTGATTTCCATATACCCTTCGGCAATGTTATAATATTCCGTGGCAAGATTCGTCATTACGATTCTTTTTTCGCCAGGAACTCTTATGCCATTCGTTGTACATGAGAAAAAAGACAATACGATAAAAAATGCTATTCCGAGCCTGATGCTGATTTTCATTAAACTACCGTATCATTGAGAGAAGCCGTGCTTTTGAAACAGGCAAATCCGTTATTGTAATCTGCTTCTGGCCAGTCTGAGCAACTTTTGCAGGCACTCCAAACAAAGCAGTTTTGAGCAAAGCTACAGTTGCCTTTACAGTCCGAGGATCAGACATATTAAGAATGAATTTTACATTGAACTGATCCGTAACTCCGCGATACTGAGAAAGAACTGCCACAAAAGACTCAACCGGAGTCTTAACATCACCAGAGCCAAGCATTGAACGCATAAAAACCTGTGGAACCGGAGAATACATGATAATATCAGGACTGTTATTATCATGAATGATAGCGTATTCACTTTGGCTCAAAGATTCTGAAAGCAATTTTTCGGAAACAGTCTGGTCAGAATAAGCGATTTTATTGAATCTCTTGACCATCGGCTCAATATTGTGGGAAATGAATGCATTTGATGATGAAGGAAGACAAAGCTGATAAAGGCTCTGCTGATGTGTATAAACCACCTGCTTTTCAAGAGCTTCGGTCTTCCAGCCTTTTTTTTCATTGAAGGCCATTCCCAAGAAACTCTGCGGAATTTTTCCGGTTGCAGAAAGCTGCAATTCGCCGTTCGTTCCGACAGCAATATACGCCGTATCCAGTCGCTCAGCAATTTTTTTTGCATCAGATTCTGCTGCGTCAGACACTTTTTGAATAGCCGAGACTACAAAATCTTGATTTGACTGAACAGGAACAGAAAGATAAAGCGCAGCCCCGCCGTCCAAAAGCTCGAACGGGTCAACTGGTGCTAAATCCGGAGTAGATTTACAAGAAAACAAAAGGCTTACGCCCACCAAAGAGATGAACGCAAGCTTCATAAATTTAAGCTTTTTCAATAGAAATGCTCCAAGTTTTGTCGTCAGCCTCAACAGAAGAAGATTTGTCGAGTTTTTCCTTCCATTCTTCGACGACAGCCAAAGTTTCGCCAGTTACGAAATCCTTGAATTTTGCGAAAGCGTCTTTGAGGTCAGCATCGCCCGAAACGAAGAGTTTGATTCGGTCAGTGACTTCGAAACCGCTCTCTTTTCGGAGATTCTGGATTCCGCGGATAAGGTCACGGACATAGCCCTCTTTTTTGAGTTCGTCTGTGACTTTTGTATCCAAACCAACTGTAAGAGTACCGTCATTTACGACTTTGAGGTCTTCTTTTTCGATTCGCTCAACGATGATTTTATCTGTGTTAAGGTCAACATTCTGACCGTCAACATCGACAGAAACTTTTTTGCCGTTGAGAATGTCGGCGATTGCCTCGTTCTTGAGCTCGACGATTTTTGCGGCGGCGGCCTTCATTTTGGCGCCAAGCTCTTTTCCGAGAACCTTGAAGTTTGCCTTTGCCTTGTATTCAACAAGCTCATCCTCGCGCTCGTGGAAGATTACTTCCTTAACATTAAGTTCCTCGCGGATTGTGTCAATCATGCTCTCAAGAACCTTTCTCTCCTCGGCGTTGCGTGTGACAAGCTGAGTAGAAGCCAATGGCTGGCGGTTTTTGAGGTTGAACTGGTTGCGAAGGCTTCGTCCCATAGAGACAGCCTTCTGAACTGTGTCCATGCGGAATTCAAGTTTTTCGTCGCGGAGGGCTGCATTATAGACAGGGAAATCAACAAGATGAACTGATTCCTTGTCGCTCTGAGTGCGCAGGTTCTGCCACATGCTTTCTGTGATGAAAGGAATGAAAGGAGCCGCAACCATTGAGAATGACTTGAGGGCGTAGTAAAGTGACTCATATGCTTCTGATTTGTCAGTGTCGTTCTCGCTCTTCCAGAATCGGCGGCGAGAGCGGCGGATGTACCAGTTATTGAGCTGGTCAATGAAGTTGATGAGAGGATCAATTGCAGAGCTAAGGTCGTAGTCATCCAAAGCGGCTGTAACGTCCTTAATCATCTTCTGAGTGATAGAGACAATCCATGCGTCCAGAGGATTTGAAGGCTTAAGCCCTTCGAAAACGCTGCCTTTAGCTGTGTAATTGTCGATATTTGCGTAAGTTACGAAGAAGCTGTATCCGCTCCAGAGAGGAATGAGGATATTCTTCAAAACCTCACGAACTCCGTTGTCGCTGTAGCGCAAGTCGTCTGCCTTTACTACGGCTGAGTGAGTGAGGAAGAGACGGAGGGCGTCTGCACCGAACTGATTGATTGCCTCGACAGGATCAGTGTAATTGCGGAGAGACTTAGACATCTTGCGGCCGTCTTCTGCAAGGACAAGACCGTTTACGATACAGTTTTTGAATGCAGGCTTGTCAAAAAGCTCTGCGGCCAAAATTGTAAGCGTGTAGAACCAGCCTCGTGTCTGATCCAGGCCCTCTGAGATGAAATCAGCAGGGAAATGCTTTTCAAAATATTCTTTGTTCTCAAACGGATAGTGCTGCTGGGCGTAAGGCATTGAGCCAGACTCGAACCAGCAGTCAAAGACCTCTGGGATTCGGTGCATTGTTCCGCCGCACTTACATTTGATTGTAACTTTATCTACATACTGCTTGTGAAGGTCGTCCAAGTCTACTCCGCTCTTTTCTTTGAGTTCGGCTCGGCTTCCGATACAGATTTTTTCACCGCAGTCGTCACACTTCCAGATTGGGATTGGGTTTCCCCAGTAGCGGTTTCGGCTGATTGCCCAGTCACGGCTACCGGCAAGCCATTTTCCGAAGCGGCCTTCCTTGATGTGGGCAGGCTGCCACTTAATCTGGCTGTTGGCCTTGAGAAGGCGGTCGTGCTGGTCGGCAACCTTTACGAACCAGCTTCCGATTCCGCGGTAAATGAGCGGAGAACCACAACGCCAGCAATGCGGGTACTGGTGGTTTACAGTCTCGCGCTTAACAAGCTTGCCTTCTTTTTTGAGGCGGTCCATGATGTCTTTGTCGGCATCCTTTACGAAAACGCCCGCATAGT
>NZ_JAFRNB010000089.1 GCF_017430385.1 Treponema sp. | reverse complement strand
GGTCGAAGAAAACCACATTAAGCTTATCAGAGAGCCGCGTTCCGTTTGCCTTTCTCATATTGTACCACGAAAGAGGTGAGCTGTCATCTTTGTCGAACTCGAAATTAAGCACCGAAATCTGATAGGCGGGCGGCGTGTCCCAGTTGTCGCCCTTCATGTTCGATGTGCTGAGGAGTCGTGCGACTTGAATCTCGGCACGGTCGCCATAGTCGTAATCTTCGCTCCTTGCCTGCACTTCGATGTCAGCCCGCTCCCCGTCATTGAACTTGACGCTGACATCGAAACTCATCTGAGATTCTTTCGCCACCTGTGTGGGCGGCTCGTTAGGCATGAGCTGGACTTCCATGATTTCCCGGCTCAGAATTGTCGAGAGAAAATCTTTCAATGCCGCGTTTGACTCTTTCGTGTCTGCCGTGAACATCGCCTTGAAAGATGAATCACACAGAGGATCCAAAAGTGCCGTTGGTGAAGGTCGTAATGTTGTTGTTGCCATAAAAACTCCTGTTGTAGCTTGATATGCAGAATCCACCGCGGAGCAAACATCTCGTCCTGCGCCTTACAGATTCTGCATATTAATAGCAAGAATTTTTGCATTTTCGGCAATGTAAATGGAAAAAAGTCAGAATTTTACAAAATTTATTTTCGTCTGAAACTCTTTGTCGGCATCGCGACTCCGATATGGGCTTTCATCAGCCAGTGCAGGTTCGAGTCATACTGAACTCCGCCCCAGAGCCTTGCCCATTTCCATTGAACACCAACGACAAGCTCTCCGTAGCCACCGAAATATGGCTTTCCATGATGCGGATATTTCAGGCTGTTATCAAACATCATTCTGACATTCCAGCCAGCACCGGCCTCGCTGAAAACATGGAAATCAAATTCTTTATTATAATATACAAGTCCGATAAGGCCGCCAGAAGCGAGAGTGTACAAGAATGGAGCCGAAAGCTGCTCCCCGCCTTCGTAATAAGTGTAAGGAAATTCGCTGCCAGGTACTCCAGCTCCAAGTGAGCCTACTGCGCCCCAATAGAACGGCGGGCGGAAATAATTTCTGTAACCAGCCTCGAAAATGGCATTTCCTAGATAATAATTCGTTCCCAGCCGCCCATATCCAACGCTCAAAGTAAGGCTGTTCTCAAGCTTGTTTTCCTGAGTTTTCTCATCTTCTGGCACGAATTCTTCACCGCTCAAAACCCACCTGTAGATATATCCCTGTTCAGTTCCGATAATTACATATTTTCCGTCCGGGCTGAAAGCAAGGCTCTTTGCGCTGTCACCATACATGAGTTTGAAGGAATTTTCTTCCAGACCACTTGCGATGTCATAAATTTTGACGCAACCTGAATCAACTCCCGCCACAATTTTTGTTGAATCAGCCGAAAACTCTGCCGTGAAAGAAAATCCAGCCGGCTCTTCGACCGTCAAAAAATCGGAAGCATCATTCGATGAAGTAACAACAAGTGTATTCTGGTCTTTTGCCGAAAGAAAGTGAACGCTGTCTTCCGCAAATTTCGGCTTTATCCTCGTGAGCGTATAACATTCAAATTCTGTCAGCACTTCCCACGAAGTCGTGTCCACAACCCGCACAGCTCCGCTCTCACTAGTCACAAGAACTCGCTTTCCAGCCGGATTTGAACTCAATCCCCAGATTCCATCTGCAAAATCAAGTTTTTCTTCGACCTTAAACTGACCGCTTTCAGGCAGACGCAAGCTTTCATAAAGATTTTTTCCGTCAAGTGGAAGAAGGATTTTGTAATCACCAGCGAATACGGCATCAGGAATAGAATTTCCAGTTCCTGTGATTAATGTTGAGTCAGAATTAGTACCAACGCTGTGAATCAATGCCGTGTTATCGTCACGAACACTGAGCATGTAACGGCCGTCGCTTGTAAATTGAAGGGAAATGATATTCGCCAAAGGATTTGAATTTTCGCTTACGGAATTTGAATAAATCGCCGCGATTGTGTTTGAATCAGCATTCCAGAGGATGACCAAATTGTTCCAGCTGGTCGCAAAATATTTTCCGTCACGAGTCCATGCCACCGCATTCACAGGAGCCGCAGATTTTGCAAGATAGTCCTGACTCAAATCTTTTTCCGGCTCATTTTCAGAAGAGCCATCCCCCACAACAGGTGAAGAGCCATCGGAAACAGACGGATTTTCGACAGGAGCAGAAGGCTCAGCAGGCTCGGCATTATTTTCCTGAGCAAACAGTGAGAAAGAACATATCAATAAAAAAGCACAAAAAAACTTGCGCACTAAATACGACACTCCATAGATTGTAACTCAATTTTTTCTATTTCAAAAGAGTTCACCATTTAAGAGTATCGGCAAAAAAAACGCTAAACTTTAATGGATGACTTTTATCGAATCTTACTCAAACAGCGGGTAACATTCAAAACCAGCCGTCCGAAGTTCCTCTCCGATAGTTCCTTTTGAATTCTCATTCACCACGACAAGATAATATTTCGTACCGCTTGGCCGAACTTCCGTTGTAATTTCTGCCTTGAACCCTTTCGCCGCAACCCGGTCTACAAGAGCCTTTGCATTTGCTTCCTCGCGGAAAAGCCCAAGCTGCTGCCGGATGATTTTCTCTGCTTTGTCAGATTTTTCAATATTTTCTGATTTTGATGAAGATGAAGCTGGAGAAACAGCCGAAGCCGATACAGTGCTGTCAGTTGACGCAACACCCGCAATTTCAGGCAAATCAACGCCGTTCCGTGGCACGAAATACCAGAACGGAGTCGGCAAAGTCTGAACCTCGCCCTTTACGATTGCCCCCTCCATGCTCTTCGGGTAATTTTTTTTGAGATTGTCGGCATATTGTGCTTCACCGGTCAAATGCCACAAAGTAAGCAGAATTGACGGACGAACGACTTTCATTGAATCAAGGGTTGCATAAGTCTTGAGCATGGCGACAGCTTCCTTTGTATCGGACTCATTTTTTGCCTTGCAGAGCGCACTCCACTGCTCATAAAGCTTCACGAACGCCTTAATTTTCTCGTCTTTTGTGTTTCTTACAGCGGAATTGAGGTAACTGTCAGCACTCGCATAGTCTCCCGCGCACAAAGCACAGCGAACAGCATCAATCACAAGTTCCTCAGAATTTTTATTCGGAACCCCGACAACGACATTCTCCGCACTTCCCTGAATTGAAGCCGCCTGGGCATAAGTTTTCTGGGCTTCGGCGTACTGCCCCTGCTGCTCAAGAATCCCGGCAAGGAAAGCATAGACAGCCCTCTTTTCATAGTTCACGGAAACAGAAGCGACATTTTTTTTGAGATATGCAACAGAATCGCTCACCGAAGATTTTTTTGCGGCGTTCTCAATCACTACCTTCGCGCTAAGAGCGTTATTCTGAGCAGAAAGAGGAAGAATCACAGAAACAGTTACTAATATAGAAAGAAATATTCGTTTTTTCATTTTTCAATTATATTTTTTACAACCTCGGAAATTCTTGTCAAATCCAAGGGCTTTTTCATAAAACAACGCACCCCCATCTCGCTAACCTTTTCCTCAAGATTCTCACTCTCAAGGGCGGTAATCACGATGACAGCAGGTTTTCCAAAACGCTCGTTGTTATTGATTCGCTTGCACAAATCAAATCCGTCAATTCCAGGAAGATTCAAATCAAGAATCACGATTCCAGGCAGCTTTTCCGCCATCAGTGAACCGGCCTCAAATCCGTCAAAGGCCTGATAAACAGACAGCGACTCAAATTCTTTGAGCATATATTTTGCAATTACAGAATTCAGTCCCCGGTCATCATCTACAATAAGAAGCCCTTTTGGTGTATATTCTGCTCCGTCACATGCGGAATACACTTCCTGCGGAATCTGAATGTTCCGGCTCTTCATAAATGCCAGCAAATCTTCCGGATAAACCCGAAACTGGCCTCCAGGAGTATTGAATGCTTTCAGATGCTTGTTTTTAATCCAGTTGATGGCCGTCTGATTGACTACACCACACAATTTGGCGACTTCAAGCGCGGAATACAAAACAGTTTTTTCACTCTGAGCCACTATCCAACCCTTCTTTATTATTTTTAAATATTGCTTGTATTATTTTATATGAAAATCCACTATCTGCAAGCGATTTTAATATTTTTTGCTCATTTTTATTTTTGGAAACCAATTTTTTGTAAGCGGCATCACACAGCGCATACTCATCATTTACTTCAAAATAAGATTTTACGCACTGAGTCGCAATCTGCCTCGAAATACCCCTGGCACAAAGTTCCCGGACAAGCCTTATACTTCCGCGAGGCTTGAACGCGCACTGGCTGCGAATCCAATAAGAGGCATACCGCTCATCATCGAGATATTTTTTAGACTCCAAAAAATCAAGTGCCTGCTTTACAACTTCTTCGTCAAATTCTTTTTGAATCAGCTTCCGTTCCAGAGAAGCCCGACATTGCTCACATCGCGCAAGAGAGCGGGCTGCAGCCTCAATGGCAAGTTTCACACTTGGATCAGTAATTTCTTCCGGCATAGTCTTCCAACAATAAAAAAACGCCCACTTTTGGGTGAGCGTTTTGCACAAACGAAAATATAAATTATCGTTTTGAGAACTGGAAGCGTCGGCGAGCACCACGCTGACCGTACTTCTTTCGTTCTACCATTCGGCTGTCTCGTGTGAGGTAGCCGTTTGCTTTGAGAGATGCACGAGCATCTGGATCAATCTGGAGCAAAGCACGAGAAAGACCATGCAAGCAAGCTGCAGCCTGACCTTTGATACCGCCACCCTGAACATTGATCAAGATGTCATATTTGTTCTCGTAGTTTGTTACGAGAAGTGGCTGGTGAACAGTGCGAACCTCAGCCTCTGTCGGGAAGTATTCTGCTACATCCTTTCCGTTTACGACGATTTTTCCTGAGCCTTCACGAACAAATACGCGGGCAACAGATGTCTTTCGTCTTCCTGTACCGATTGCAATATTTTTTACTGCCATGATAGACTCCTATTAAAGCTCGATTTTCTTTGGGTTCTGTGAAGCATGTGGATGCTCTGAACCAGCATAGATTTTAACATTGCCCATGAGACGGCGACCAAGCTTGCCGTTCGGGAGCATACCTGCGATTGTGCGAGCCAATGGCTGTGTTGGGTGTTTTTCGATCAATTTCTCGAATGAGTAGCTGCGCAAACCACCAACGAAACCTGTGTAGTGACGATAGAGCATATCTGTGCGTTTGTTGCCAGAAACAGCTACTTTGTCTGCATTGATGATGACAACGAAGTCACCCATTTCCTGGTTTGGTGTGTAAGTTGGCTTGTTCTTTCCACGAAGAATTGAAGCAACTTTTGCTGCAACGCGACCGAGCGGCTTTCCTTCCGCATCGATGATGTACCAATCGCGTTTCTGTTCATAGTCTTTAACGAAAATGGTTTTCATTCTTTTAACCTTCAATATAGATTCTTTTGTATCGCACTGATTGCATCTTCAGATTGACACTTGCAAGCGATGAGCAGTCACTCGCAATGAATATACGGGGACTAATATAATAGAATTTTATTTCTTTTTAATCAATAGAATTCCAAATGGAATTCCGCATTCTTTTAGGAAATTTTTTATTGCTCATTTCTCATTTGTGATGGCTTCCATTTCTTCCCTTTTTGCCTCGTGGCGGTCACGGATGTCAGCAATTCCAATCAAAATCGCAAGCAGACCGACAACAGCGGCGAGAACCGGCATGGCACCTTTCAAAAAGAAAACAACTTCCTCGCCCCAGCTCAAGCCAAGCCCAGTAGGAAGACAAGCAAAAACTGTAAATGCAATACAAAGAATTCCAAAAATTATTGTTACCATGCAATTATTATAGAAGAAATCCTAAAAAGGGGGAAGAAGGGGAGTTAGAAATTAGAAATTAGACATAAATTGCAATAACAACTTGAAACAACAAATTTGTTAAGCTGTTTTTCTATAAATTTTATCTAACTCAGCTTCAAATAGTTGAGCTGGAGTTTTATAACCCAATATTTTTCTAGGAAGATTGTTCATCCAGTCTTCC